>NZ_SOFU01000027.1:0-26679 GCF_004402245.1 Cryobacterium sp. TMT2-18-2 | reverse complement strand
ATCGAAGTCCTCGACGAGGCGGTGATACTCCCCGAACTCGCCGCCGCCTAAACTGGAACCACTGACCCGCACGGTGTCGAGAAACTCCACCACTCCGCGGGACGTGACCTTAGTGGCTGGACCAACGGCTACGACAAGGGGTTGGCGCTCGTCGTGTTCGGCGCAGCCTTGCCTTAGGCCCCCGCGTTGCAGGCACTTTCAGGACGACCACTACAGCCCCGTCCAGATTGCCCAAACAATCCGCTATCGGCACCGTGAAAAGTCCCGCAGAAGGTTCCCCCGTGACACCCAACAGGAAAGGACGGAATAGGTGAGTTCCCGACCCGAAGTCTGACGGTGACTAAGCGCTTGGGTTGCCGATTCTTTCCATCCACGTCTCGGGGATACCCAAAGCGGTGAACCCTGACTTGGAATACAAGCCATGCGCATCGTTGGTCGAGAGCGCGATGCGCCGCAGACCAAGCGGCTCGAACTCTTCCAAAACTCCCTCGATGAGGACAGCGCCAATGCCGCGGCCTCGAACCTGGGGGTCGACGAACACATCGCAAAGCCATGCAAAAGTCACTCCATCCGTGACGACCCGCGCGTAGGCGACTTGCTCGTTCGATTCGGTGTCGTAGACGCCGAAGTTCCGTGAGCCGTCTATGGCTGCATCCTGCCGGGCACGTGATCTCCCTGGCGCCCAATAAGACTGTTCGCTGATCCAGCGGTGCACTTGGTCACGGTCTATATCGGCAACGTCGGCTGAGAACCGATAGTTCGAATCCATCCCTCCATCTAATCGGTCTTGGGCGGACTGCGCCCGACCAATCGCCGTGTTTTGTAAGGAGTATGCTCGCACGTCGTTCCCTCCATCGAGCATTGCGCGGTGGGAGACTGTCGGCAGTTGATGCTCGATGGAGGGTGCGATGCGTTCATCTGTTCCGATCCCAGGGAACCCCTGGCCGCACGACATGTTGATCACCGTCGAGGACAATCCGCACGCTCTTATCGACCTGCTCTGGATCCGGGAGGCCTGGAATCTGCAGCCAGCTGCGAACGATCTCCCCCCTCTGCTCTCGGACGAATCCGTCAGGACGCATGCTCAAACGGAATTGTCAGACAGAACCCAGACCTGGCACAACGCATGGTCCTCCATCTGGGACGCGTGCGTGCACCATGCCGGAATACTTCACGATGAAAACATCTTCGACCAGCTCCGGGGAACCGGCGACGGGTCGATTGAGCGCGCCGAACTCCTGAAGTCGCTCATAGGGCCATCATGGCGCGACGATTTCGGGGACGAAGCCTTCACGGACCAATACGAAGTTTGGAATCAGAACAGGGCCGAGACTCAGTTCGGTCATTTCCACATCCCCCTGGACGAAGAACCGGAGCGCGTGTCGCTCACTGCCCTCATCCCCGCATGGCGCGCCGGGCTGAGCAAGATCGTCAGCATCCCGTGCCAGGGCTCATACACGCGAGTAGTTGGACGCCACGCACTGCTCGTGACAGATGAAACCCGCGGTGACCCTCGACGCTACAGCGACGCCCTCAAACAGTTCCGGTGAAGGTTCCCCACTAGGAGCCTCTGGCGGGGGTGCTCCCAGGTCACCGCGAGCGGAACACGATTCGCGGAAATCAAGCTCTCGACAGCCCCCATCCTCCGGCGTCGGTTTCACCGGGCTTCGCATCGCCCGCACCGCAGCAATCGGCGCAGGGCTTTATTTGGTTTGGCCGTCGTGCGCTCGGCCACCGCACCACCGCCGTCTAGAAGTCAGACACTTTCTTGGCAGGCCACGCGCACCTTGCGGGAATACGATCTCTCTATCGGGCTTCCCATCACGTCGGCAGCCCGCGACGCACCGCCTCACAGCAGCGTCGAAGCATCGCTGCACCACAGATTGACGCTGCTGCGATGCGGCGGTTGATCGTTAAATTGTGACCTCGACGATACCGTTTCTCATCCAGCTAAAGTACACAGGGAGCATCAATGGGCACTGACGACCAGACCAACACATGCAGTTTCCACATGAGCGGTGCGCTGCCAGCAGGTGGCGACCACCTCGGCGGCACCTTCGGTCAGTCGCCGACCCTGGACAGTTGGTACCCGCAGCGTCTCCGGGTTGAGCTTCTCCACCGGAATGGCGTAGACGCCGACCCGCTCGGCGCGGACTTCGACTACGCGGCGGCTTTCGCCACGATCGACCTCACGACGCTCAAGTCGGACATCAAGCGACTGCTCACCACATCGGTCGACTGGTGGCCGGCGGACTACGGCAACTACGGTCCACAGATGATCCGAATGGCGTGGCATGCCGCCGGCACGTACCGAATTGCCGACGGCCGTGGCGGAGCGGGCACCGCGATGCAGCGGTTCGCACCAATCGGAAGCTGGTGGGACAACGGCAACACCGACAAATCACGACGACTCCTACAGCCGATCAAGCACCAGTACGGCAACGCTCTGTCGTGGGCCGACCTGATGGTCTTGACCGGCAACTGCTCCCTCGAGTTGATGGGCCTGCCGACCTACGGCTTCGGTGGTGGACGACTCGATGCGTGGGAACCGGACGACGGCACCTGGTGGGGCCCGGAGGTCTGGAACCCGCACGCGGTCGCGAGCCCCGACGAGATGGTCAGCCGCGACGAACGCTGGCATGGTCAGAACGGCGACGCGGACTACGACCTGCAGAGCCCCCTGGCCGCGTCGCACCAGGCGCTCATCTACGTCAACCCTGAGGGGCCCTATTCGAACGGCGACCCGCTGGGCTCAGCACGCGACATTCGCATCACGTTCACGCGGATGGCGATGAACGACGAGGAAACGGTGGCATTGATCGCCGGTGGCCACGCGTTCGGTAAGAGCCACGGCCAGGTACCCGCATCCGACATCGGACCATCACCCGAGAAAGCCCCGATCGAGTCGATGGGGCTCGGTTGGCACAACCCGGTGGGTACCGGCAGTGCCGAGCACACTTCGACCAACGGCATCGAGGGCAGCTGGACTCCGAACCCGACACAGTGGGACAACACCTACCTCGAGAACCTGTTCGCGTACGACTACGAGCAGACGAAAAGCCCGGCCGGCGCGCTGCAGTGGACACCGACTGACCCGGAGGCTCCGAAGACTCCGGACGCCCACGTACCCGGTCAGATGAACCCGCTCATGATGATGACCTCGGACATCGCACTCAAGGTCGACCCGGAGTATCGGGCCATATGCGAGCGTTTCCTGGCCGACTTCGATCTGTTCACCCTCGCGTTCTCGAAGGCCTGGTACAAGCTCACGCACCGCGACATGGGGCCGAAGCACCGGTACCTCGGCCCGGAGGTCACCATCGCCGACGACCTGCTCTGGCAGGACCCGCTCCCGGACGCAGCAGGATCCTCACTCGACGAGGCCGACGTGGCAGCGCTCAAGGAAGCCGTCCTCGCGACCGGGCTGTCCGTGCCCGACCTCGTCTACACGGCGTTCTCCGCCGCCTCGACCTACCGCGACAGCGACAAGCGCGGAGGGGCGAACGGTGCCCGCCTGGCCTTGTCGCCGCAGAAAGACTGGGCGGTCAACCGACGCACCGTCCCAGTCATCGACGCGCTGCGGAACGTGCAGGCGGCTTTCACGGCGACGTCGGGCGGACGGAAGGTATCTCTCGCCGACCTCATCGTCCTCGCCGGCAGCGCCGCCGTGGAGCAGGCGGCACGGGCGGCAGGATCTGACGCCAGCGTGCCGTTTACGCCAGGCCGTGTCGACACGACGCAGGAGTTGACCGACATCGAGATGTTCGAGTGGCTGCGACCCATTGCGGACGGGTTCCGCAACTTCGTGTCCGAGCGCTTCGAAGAGTCTGCTCCGGGCGTCGCGCCCGAGGCGGCATTCCTCGACAAAGCGAACCTGTTCACTCTCACCGCACCGGAGTGGACCGTCCTGCACGCCGGGCTCCGCGTGCTCGGCAGCAACTGGGACGGGTCCGACGTAGGTGTGCTCACGGATCACGTCGGAGCCCTGACGACCGACTTCCTCGTGAATCTGACCGACACCGACCTCATCTGGACGAAGGACGACGAGACCGCGATGACCTTCACTGGTCGGGTTCAGGCGACCGGCGAGGCTCGCTGGAGGGCCTCCCGGAATGACCTGGTATTCGGCTCGAACGCGCAACTGCGGTCGATCGCCGACGCCTACGCGGGCAGCGACGAGCAAGAGCGGTTCGTCCGCGAATTCATCCGCGTCTGGTCGAAGGTCATGATGCTCGACCGCTACGACGTCAAGGGCCACAAGCGTTACGGGGCGATGGCCGCCTGACCCCGGAGGTCGCGTCCCGGCGAGCTGACGGCGTGGAGGCACGGCGCGGTCACGCGCTGAGCCTCCAAGCCGTCGAGGCCTTGACCGAACGACGCTTGAGGCCGCGAGCCGAACGTTGCACGGATTGATCAGGCTGGGGACGGCCAAGGAACCTCCGCGGGCAGCACGTGGTCGACCACACTCGCACCTCGACGGCCTGCGAGGGTGGACGGGCCGCTATGCCCTGGAAGCCGTTGCCCCCCACTCGTAGAGACGCCGGCCGGATTTGCTTTGGCCTCGGGTCGCGAGAGGGTACCGCTGATGTTCTCTGTGGCGGCTCGTAAGGCCTGAGCCTTCCGGGGTCATGTCCCGCTGAGGAATGCGCGTGACCGGTAGAGGTTCCCAAACGCCACTCCCCCGAAACGTCGGAGTCTCGGCGAATTGGCGCCAAATCTGCGTCCGTAGACGTCCGCCATGGTGGCGTACATCAGAGCGCCATAGTGGTTCCGGTTCGCCCGGGGCTTGCGGCGAACGGGGCCGCAATGTGGCTAGATATCGCCGCCGATGGCCTCGCCGAGTTTGGCAATGGTCTGCTCGTTACGACGGTAGTGCGAGAACTGGCCGATGCGAGTACAGATCACAAGATCTGAGCGTTGCAGCGTCGCCATGAACTGTGAGGCGGTGGACTGCGACACGTTTGCACGCGCTTGAATGTGCTTGAGGCACACTCCGACCTCGTCCGCTGGCCGATCCTGCGGCGGAAATGAGTTGCCCTCCTTGAGCCAGCCCAAGATTGCCAAGCGAGTTGGGTGGCCGAGCGCTTTGAAGGCGCTCACCAGTTGATCGTCGCTGAGGTCTCCCATGACTCCAGCATAGCGTCAAATCGTGATATCGCGATGTAGCGATGTTGTGCTAGAAATGGAATCGATAAATCACGATTTAACGATGGAAGGGGAACCATGGCGCTGAGAACTGCATTGGTCGTCGGAGCACGGGGTGTGATCGGCGGGAACTTGATCGAGCACCTTGATCGCGTGGGAGGCTGGACGATCATCGGGCTTTCTCGGCGGGGAGGGGTGAGTCAGGGATCGATTCGGCATATCGCCGTTGACCTTTTGGACAAGGACGACACCGCTCTGAAGCTCGCCAGCCTGACTGAGGTCACCCACGTCTTCTATGCCGCCTATCAGGATCGCGCCAGCTGGGCGGAACTGGTGCCGCCCAACTTGGCGATGCTCACAAATGTTGTCGATGCGATCGAACCCGTGGCGCCGAAGCTAGAGCACATCAGTTTGATGCAGGGGTACAAGGTCTATGGTGCTCACCTGGGGCCCTTCTCAACGCCGGCCCGTGAGGACGATCCACCGCACATGCCGCCGGAGTTCAATGTGGACCAGCAGCAGTTCCTTGAGCGCCGTCAGGCCGACGCCGCTTGGTCATGGTCGGCATTGCGCCCCTCGGTTGTGGCCGGCATTGGGCTCGGTAACCCCATGAACCTCGCCATGGTGATTGCGGTGTACGCCTCCATCAGCAAAGAGCTCGGCGTCCCGTTTCGGTTCCCTGGCAAGCCCGGGGCCTACACAAGCCTGATCGAGATGACGGACTCGGGTCTGCTGGCGGAAGCCACCGTCTGGGCGGCAACGAGCCCCGGTACCAGGAACCAAGCATTCAACATCACTAACGGGGACATGTTCCGCTGGTCGTCGATGTGGCCGAAAATTGCAGCGTTCTTCGACCTCGAGGTAGCGCCAC
Source organism: Cryobacterium sp. TMT2-18-2 (assembly GCF_004402245.1). Taxonomy (NCBI): domain Bacteria; kingdom Bacillati; phylum Actinomycetota; class Actinomycetes; order Micrococcales; family Microbacteriaceae; genus Cryobacterium; species Cryobacterium sp. TMT2-18-2. The sequence continues at coordinate 20,663 of NZ_SOFU01000027.1, read as the reverse complement.
CGCTGCCGATGACTCTGAGTGACGCGATGGCAGACAAGTCTGACCTCTGGGACGCAATGGTTGCGAAGCACGATCTGGCAAAGACTCCCTACTCTGATGTGTCCTCCTGGCCGTTTGGCGACTTCGTCTTTGCATGGGATTACGACGTCATCGCCGACACCTCAAAATCGAGACGTGCTGGCTTCCACACATATGTTGACAGCGAAGCAATGTTCCTGAGAATCTTCCAGAGCCTCCGAGACCAGCGACTGATTCCCTAAGCGGAAGGCGGGAACGCCGCAGCCAAAGCGCCTGCCCGGACGATGCCCCGAACTGACGCGGCCGGTGGTCGGGTTGCGGCTGCGGCCGCGCTAATCATTCCCATCGACGTTCAGCGAACGACACGGACCTGACCGCGTGTCAGACTCGCTCAATATCCTGAACCCATGACGTCCCCGCAATCACTCAAGTCCGATTCCGACCTGCATTCGTCGATCGTGGACGGCATCCCTGTCCTTTGGTCCACGCCCAAACCCGTCTTGGCGCTTGGTCGCCTCGCGCTCTGGCTTCCATTCCTCGGCGGAACCAAAGAGACTGTCGCACCGTTCTTGCACCGCCTGTCCGACGTGGGCTACTTCGCTATGAGCCTTGACCCGTGGCAGCACGGCGAACGATCGACCGAAGCCCCCCACGACTTGATGGCGCGAGAGTTCGGTGGATTCCGCATGCACATGTGGCCCATCCTCGGACAGACCACGCTCGATGCCCTCCGAATCGTCTATTGGGCAATCGATACACACGACCTGAGCAGCGATGTCGTCGCAGGCGGCGTGTCCATGGGCGGTGATATCTCAGTCGCGCTGGCCGGTGTCGACCCGCGCGTTAAACGGGTTGCCGCTATCGTCGCCACCCCCGACTGGACCCGGCCCGGCATGACGCAAGTTGGCCAGCCCGAGGAATTGGTTGACCAAGGTAGCCCGTCGCCGTACGGCGAATGGCTCTACACGCGATTGAACCCACTTACCAACCCGATTGTGTACCGACATGCGCCAGCAATAGCGTTTGAGCTTGGTGGCGACGACACTCATGTTCCGCCGTCTGGGGCGGCCCGATTCAAGGAGGTCCTCACTGCCGAGAACCCCGCGGCCGCCGCGAACATCACCATCACCGACCACGAAGGACTCGACCACCTCTCGGCCGCACGCAACCCAAAACTCGAAGACCGAGCCTTCGACTGGCTCATAAGCTGAGAACATCGGTTCCCGCAGAGGTTGGCGCTTTCGGAACGCTCAGTCAAGCTTCTTGAGCATCTTCACCGAAGTAATTTCGTAGCCGAGTGATTCGTAGAGACCGCGGGCGCCGGTGTTGAATGCGAAGACGCTCAGGCCGAGAGTATGCGCGCCTTGTATGCGGGCATACTCTTGGCCGAGGAGCATGGCGGCCCTCCCGAATCCCTGGCCACGTTGGTCGGCATTGATGACAATGTCCCAGACCCACCACGCACCCGGGTCGGCGCTGACATCCTGGCCGATCCAGAGATATCCCACAGACCAACCCGCCTCACTCATGACATGAAAGATCTCATTGCCAGGGCTCAGAGCACCGTCCGGAAATGAGCGCAGCATGCTCGCGACCGCCATGAGCCGAGCTTGTTCTGGCGATGCGCCCTGGACAACCAAGTCTCCGATGTACTCGGTGCAGCTGCGGTCCAGCCATGAAGGGAATTCGCTGGTGAGGATTCGCTGAAGAGTGGCGGTCATTTCATGATTCTTCCAGGAGTGTGTAGACGAGCAATTCAGGGGCGTTTATTTACTACGGCGCAACCGGCGCTCGAACCGTCCGAAATAAGCATTCATCGTCGCACCGAACAGTGCCGCTGCATCCGCCTTCGCCCGGAAAGGGTTCCTCTTGCGTGAGGCTGCACGACGATCCCAGTCACTCGGGTCTAACTTTTGATAAGAGCCCTGGCCCCCTGGTAGTGGGTGTACCCAGACAGGCTCAGGAGAGGCAGCGCCACAACGGACAAGACAATTCCGAGTCCGGCGACAGCCACGAGGGCTCCTCGTAAGCCCGTCGCTTCTGACCAGAGACCAACGTAGACCGGCCCGAGGAGAAACCCGATGTACGAGACCGTGGTCACGATCGCGGTGGCCCTGCCGCGATAGGCCTCGTCCACTCCGCGGGAGATGAGGCTGAGCATCGTTGGATACAGCGCTGCGGTGCCGGCCGCAGCGACGATGAGGCCAAGGATGGCGATCGGGAGGGTCGGGGACATCGCGATGACGAGAGCGCCCACGGCCGCCGTAATCGATCCAAGTATCAAGATGGGGCTCTCATTGCCCTGTTGAATTCGTCCCACAGAGAACCGGGCGATGGCGACGACACCAGCGAAGACGGCTGGCCCTACGGAGCTGAAGCCTGGCCCGGCACCGAGCTCGTCCTCGAGGAAGACCGCACCCCAGCTCTGGTGGGCGTTCTCGCTCGCAAACGCGAGTGCACCCAGCACACCAACCAGCAAAAGTGGGATGTACCGGAGTCGTGCGTTGACGTCAGGCAACCGGGGCCTCTGCTTCGCCTGGCCCCCAGTGATCTGCGTCGAAAGTGACCGTAGAACGCTCGCGCTGGCGGCAAGAGACAAGGCAGCCACAACGAGGAAGGGCATGAAGACTGGTACGCCGATCCAGGACGAGAGGCCGGCTGCAATGCTTGACAGGACGACAAAGCTGGAGAACTGGCCACCCGAGCGGATGATGATTGAGACTCCTGACGCCTGCTCGGCCCGGCCAGCGATCGAATTCATGGCCACATCCGTGGCTCCACTGGCCAGACCGACGACGACGAGCCCCACGCAGAGGGACGCGAACCCGTGCGCGATTATCGCCACTCCGAATCCAGCCACACCGAGCGCAAGGATCGCCGCCGCAGCGAACCAAAGCCCCCACCTGTCCAACGCCCGGCCGGTGAGCAGCATGGCCGGCAGGGCGACGGCGCCCGTCGACCCGCAATCCTCAGCTTCCCCCTCAACGCCGCGCGCACGACGGTGCTGGTCACGGGTATCGACCCCGACACCGTGCAATTCCCCGTAACCCGGCAGCGCCTCCTCGGGTATCGAGATGCCGTTGAGGCGCTGGGGCTCAATTGGAAAGACGTAGTCGTCGGTGCCACCGCAACCAACGATGAGGGCGAAGCCCGCTCGCTCGCCCAACGGATGCTCACCCTCGATCATCAGGTCGACGCCATCGCCGCGATGAGCGACGAACAGGCAGTCGGTGTCTTGAAGGCTGCGACCAGCGCGCTTCTCCGTATCCCCGAAACGCTCTCCATAAGCGGATGGGACGATTCTAAAGCGGCCGCTGAGAATGACTTGAGCTCCGTGGCCCAGGACCTCCGAGCCCAGGGGGCATCAGCTGCGCGACTGGCACTCGGCGACCGGGCTGAAGCCGGCGCCCACGACTGGTCGGTGGTCGTCCGAACTTCCACCAGGACCCCTCCACCGCTCCTGCGGCCTGGAGGGACCAGATGAACCTGCCGATCGGCGTTGTGGCGGCTCCCGACCTGCCAGCCAGCGATGTCGTGCGATTCGCTCACGAGGTCGAGCTTCGGGTATTCCTCTGTTCACGAACCGGGAAGAGGCTGCGCCTGGACCGGTACCGGTCGGCGGCCTTGGAACCGCCGAGAGAATGCAGGGGTCAGAGTGCAGGGGTCACTGAACTGTCCCGTTCGCGCACCTAGACCAAACGATCACCCCCATCCGGAAAGAGGACACAGGGGCTATTTACTCGGCGCGCGACAGTCGCTCTCCGGATAGGCGACTACTTCTGTCAATTGTGAAATAAGCAAAGGCCGCTATCGTCGCTGCGTCAACGACGTCTCCCGCCTGGATCATCAGCACGAAGTCGATCTCACTGAACCAGCTATGGACCATGTCCTGCTCCGTATCCTCGCGCTGCGGAACGCCCTGGGTCAGAGACGTTGCGACGTACACGTCACAGCCTTGACTGCTCATGCCATACGCCCCATATAGGTGCCCAAGATGACGGATCGTGTGTGCTTCTATCCCGGTCTCTTCTTGCAGCTCTGTCCGGGCTAAGTCGAGTTGACTTCCCTCCTTCTGGGTACCCCAAGACCCCTGTGGGAACTCCCAGGCACGTCTAGCGACTGGATAGCGGTACTGCTCCACGAGCCAGAACCCGTCGTCACAATGCGGAATTACCAGAGCGAAATCTGGCTTCTCGATATAGCCATAAATGCCCTCAAGGCCGTTGGCCCTAAGGACCACGTCTTCACGCACAGTCATCCAAGCGTTACGGTATGCCTCTCGGCTCGACAGCGTCTTAATCACAGCTCCCCCTCATTTCGCTAAATCGGGCAGCTTCCAGCTGCCGGTGCAGAATGCGCGGTCTGTTGCCCGCCGACATCCTCGTGAGCAGATCATCTTCCTTGCGCCCAAGAAACTGTGGGTAGATCAGGTCGCTGGCCGTCGAGGACGGCAAATTCATCGTCGTCGTCTTCGAATGCTCTCTATCAACAGTAGAGCCAGGCTTAAAACGATCACTGGCTTATGGGCGATTTCCCGCGGTGCGGCTTGCAGTGCCCCCGATACCGCCCGTTCATCGTTCCCACATGGCACCCAGCTGCCCAACGCCGGCTCGAAGCCATTGCGTCGGATTCTGTGCCCCATGAACGTCCGGGTTACGGACGCCCGCTACAACGGGCGGTTGCATGTCACATGGGCATAAGCGGATATACCCATGTGACGTAGGTGAGCCGACCTAATCGTCCGAGCCGCGAGCCAAGACAGCTACGAGCAGTGTCTCAACGTCCTCGGTTGGGGAGAGCGGCTCTTTGCCCGTCAGGCTGGCTCGCATATGATCTTCGACGAGGAACCACTGGATCATGTCAGCGGCCTCCCAGATCTGAAACCTCAGGAGTGGCCTGTCGATCTCATGTGGCACCGTGAACGAGCCATCGCTCGGAGATCGACGTAGAAGCCCCTCTTCTTCGCCTCGTTGTCCTCCTGGGCGAGGCCCTTCAGATAGGCGGCCAGCGCATCGGGTGCGTGGGCCTTCGCGATTTCGATGTCCACGGCCTCCGAAAATCCCGGGACTTCGACCATTGCGGATAAGAAGTCGGTGGCCTCTATGAGCTTTGCGAGGTGATTAAGCCCCTTGTTGCGCAGTTCAGGCACCTCGCGAGGCGTTTCGTCACCGTCGTTCCAGGCGTTATAGAACGACTTGTAGACCCAGACCGCCTTGCCCACTTCCTCCTGTGCAAGTACAACCAACGACTGCGCGCGCGGTGATGGGGGTTGCGATAGTGATGCCAGTGATGAAGCAGCGCGTGATCATTCCATACCCATGACCACATCTTGCCACCCGGCGGGGTGCTACTCGACATGTACCGGGATCGGGTCTTTCGGCACGCGTTACCGATGGTTAAGAATGGGCAGGACGCTGAACACGGCACGGCGACCACGTTTCGGGAGCTCTGGCACGACCGGGCGGAGGTGAGGCGGGTCGAGGCTCCCGTGCTGCCCTTGCAGCTGGTTACCGCGACGAACGCCGCACGGAATCTGCGTCGTTCAGCCCGGCGCTATCGACGTCTGTTGAACGTGCTGCCCCGGCCCGAGAGCACCGCGCCGGATGCTGCGCGTTCTTCTCTTGACGCACCAGAAAACAGCATCGACACACAGGGCCGTCGCGGGATTGGCCGCGGATTTCGTCCCGCTGACCGTTCCATATGTGGGACGGCAGCAAGGGGGCGACGTCGGTGGATGAGTTCCGCAGTCAAATGCGGAAAGTGCGTCGCTCCGACCGCGCGAAACTGCCGCGGTGCCCGTCTGGCTCTTCCGACATTGAGCCCGATAACCGGGGGTCACACGCACGAGGTTGTCTACGCGGGCGGCGCCAGCTGCTGGAGCACCGTCGCCGGCTCGGGTTTTACTGCGCGGTCGGGCTCCGCGTAGTGCGCCTTTGTCGTCGACGTCGAGGTGTGTCCGAGCACGTCAGTCGCAGCCTGCATGCCGAGTTCGTTGGCGAGCAGCGTCGCCCCCGTCCGGCGAAAGGCGTGTGGGGTGATCCCCATGCCGTCGAGGCCAGCGTTCCGGAGGATCTCGCGGAATGTGCGCCTGACGTTGTGCGGCGCGAGTGGCTTGCGGTTCCGCGCGAAGAACAGCAGATGTTCACCGTCTTCCGCCTCGATCAGTGTCAGACGTCGGCGTATCACCTCTGCCGCGAATTGTGGCACGGCGACGGACCGGTTCGACTCGTGCGTCTTGGGATGAGCCTGGCGGAGCACGCCGACACCACTTTGCACGACGAGCGTTCCGCGGATGTGCACCCAGGGCGGATCGGCGGTCATGTCTACGTCGCACTTTCGAAGCGCAAGTGCCTCGCCGATCCGCGTTGCCGTGCCGAGCATCACCTCGATGAGGTCCTGCACCTGGCCGTCCGGCTTCGGCCCCATCCGGCCCTCCCCCATGCGCCAGTCGCGGGCAGCGAGACGGATTGCGGATATCTGATCCGCTGTGAGCGCTTTCGGGGTGTGCTGGGGCTTCTTCATCCGTGAGGTCTCCTTCACGGGATTGCGCGGGATGACCCCCCGCCTCACCGCAAACCCCAGCACCATGCTGAGGATCGTTCGGGAGTGCCTGGCTCGCGTGTAAGAGATCGCGCGCTGCACCTTCAGGAAAAGCTCGATGCGACCGACGGTCACCTCGCGAACCGTGAAGTGCTCGAAGAAGGGAAGCACGAGCCCGCGCAGCTCATACTCGTAGACGGCTTTTGTGCCGTTCGCGCGGTCGACGTCGAGCCTCAGGTCCTCCAGCCAGGCCTCGGCCAGCATCCTGAACGGCGAGCCCGCGTTCACTGTGTCGCCGACGTTGGCGGCGCTCATCCGCGCGGCCAGCTCGACCTTGAGCGCGGTCTTCGCCGCATTGCGACTCGAACCGGTCGCGGTGACTTGCCTCGACTGACCGTCCCAGTCGCGGAAGCGAGCCATCGCCCGGAAACGCCCTACACCGACCTCGGTCGCCTTGATCGCGCCGAACGTACTGATCGGAAGTCGTGGCCGGCCGGCCATCAGCGCTCGCCCCCGCGACCAGTCAAGGACGGAACGGGCTCGTGGAGTCCGTTCCGCCAACGGAGAACATCGGAGACACGATAGCGGATCTCCCGTCCGACTCGAATACCGGATGGGCCGCGGCCGTCGGTGCGCAGGTCGTAGATGGCCTGCACGTGCACGCCGAGATACTCGGCGAGCTCACTCGTCGTGAGTACGGGCTCGAGGCCGAGCCCCAAGAGACTTTCAGCATTCATAACTCGTAGGTGCCCAAGGCCACACCAGGTCAATCGAACTGGGTCGCGTACCTTCTCTCCGCGCGCCCATAACGGGCGGGCACAGTGGAATAATCGTTGAATAAACGTTGAGTGCATCAAGTCTTGCCCTTTCAGTGAGGACAAGAAACCCTGATCAGACGACGTGCGTGGTGCCCCCGGTAGGAATCGAACCTACGACAAGCGGATTAGAAGGCCGCTGCTCTATCCACTGAGCTACGGGGGCGAAGAACGATCAACGATACCGCAGACCCGGCCCGCCGGCGCTCAAACGGCCTTCGCGGCCGCCACGAGCACCTGGGCGAGTGTCGGCACACCCGTGGCCCGGAAGACCTCGATCCCGGCCGCGTCCCGGATGATCACCGTGGGGGTGATCCGGATGCCGTCGGCCTCGGCTTCCGCGACGTCCCGCACCACGTCGAGCTCACGCACGGTCGCCTGGGGCACGAGGCGTTCGACCTCGGCCAGGACTGCCCGGGTCTGCATGCAGGGCTCACAGAAGGCGGAGGAGAAGTACGTCAATTCCATGCGAGGTAGTCTACGGAGCGCACGTCTCAGTCGCACCGCTGCCGGGATCAGCGCAACAGGGCCGGTCGGCGTCCGCCGTTAGACTCGACACATGAAAAAAAGTAGTGACCGGTTGGTTTGGATTGACTGCGAGATGACCGGTTTGGACATTGATTCCGACGAGTTGGTGGAGATCGCTGTAGTGATCACCGATTACGACCTGAACATCATCGACCCGGGACTCGACCTCATCATCAAGCCGAATCAGGCGTCGCTGGAGAACATGAACGACTTCGTGCGCAACATGCACGAGACCAGCGGGCTGATCAACGAGATCCCGAACGGAATCAGCGCCGCCGAGGCCGAGACCCTGGTGCTGGAATACGTACTGCAGTTCATCCCGGCCGAGCAGAGGGCTCCGCTGGCGGGAAATTCCATCGGCACCGACCGGGCCTTCCTGATGAAATTTATGCCTCGCCTCGACGCCCAGCTGCACTACCGCAACGTCGACGTGTCCTCGATCAAGGAACTCGCACGCCGCTGGTACCCGCGGGTTTACTTCAACGCCCCCGCGAAAGACGGCGGACACCGCGCCCTGGCTGACATCCTCGAATCCATCCGCGAACTGGCGTACTACCGCCAAACCGTGTTCGTGGCCGACCCCGGGCCGTCCAGCCAACAGGCGAAGAACAGCGCGGCCGCAGCCGTGAACATTTTCGCTGCGAACATGTAATACACTTGTCAAGTTGCCTTCTCTGTGAGAAAGCAGCGCATGGTGGGTATAGCTCAGCTGGTAGAGCATCCGGTTGTGGTCCGGAAGGCCGCGGGTTCAAGCCCCGTTACTCACCCCAATTGAAACACGCAGAAACAGTCCATCGAACGCGCGACCGGGCCCTCGGATTCGGCCGCGCGTTCGCATTTCCGGCATCGAAACGCCGCACCGAAATGGTGTCCTCGCCTCGGCCTCCCCGCGGTCCAACGGCGTCCGGGACAGCTGAAAGGGATCTCTCCATGCGTGCTCGTTTCGCCCTCTCCGCCGTCGCTGCGGTGGCCGCCCTCCTGCTCACCGGCTGCGTCGACAACACTGTGCCGGTTCCCGGAGCCGACGCCACCGCGCCCGCCAAGACCGTGACCGAAGATGCCGCCGCCTCGGCGCTGCTCCCGGAGAAGGTCCGCGCCTCCGACACGCTCGTGATCGGAACGAGCCCGAATTACTCCCCCAACGAGTTCAAGGACGATTCCGGCAACCCGATCGGCTGGGGAGTCGAACTCGGCGCCGCGGTTGCCGCGAAGTTGGGTCTGACCGTCGACTACAAGGTCGCGAATTTCGACACCATCATCCCGAGCATCATCGGCGGCGAGATGGACCTGGGAAACTCGTCCTTCACCGTCAACCTGAAGCGCCAGGAGCAGGTCGACTTCGTCAACTACTACACGGCCGGCATCCAGTGGGCCTCCGCCACCGGCACCACCGTCGACCCCGACGACGCCTGCGGCCTGAAGATCGCCGTGCAGTCCACCACCTACGAGGACACCGACGAAATCCCGGCCAAGAGCGCCGCCTGCGTCGCCGCCGGAAAGCCCCCGATCGACAAGCTCAAGTTCGACACCCAGGACCTGGCCACGAACGCCACTGTGCTCGGCCAGGCCGACGCCTTCAGCGCAGACTCCCCGGTCACCCTCTACGCGATCCAGCAGACCGCGGGCAAGCTGCAGAAGGCCGGCACCTCCTTCGACGAGGCACCGTACGGCATGGCCGTGGCGAAGGACTCCGGGATGGCAGCGGCCGTGCAGGCTGCCCTGCAGTCCATGGTCGACGACGGCTCCTACGGCGAGATCCTCAAGACCTGGGGCGTCACCGACGGCGGCCTGAGCACCATCACGATCAACAGCTGACCGGCTCCCTGAGAGGCTGAACGAATGTGAGATGCTGAACGGATGCCGCAGCTGACTCACAAGGAGTTCGAGCGTCTCGTCGTCGACGAGCTCGACCTCCTGCCCGACGACATGGTCGACGGCCTGGACAACGTGATCTTCGTGGTCGAGGACCGACCCGAAGACGGCACGATGGACACCCTCGGGCTCTATGACGGGGTTGCCCTGACCGAGCGCGGGCAGTACGGCTTCGGTGAGATTCCGGACCGGATCGTGCTCTACCGGGAGCCGTTGCTGGAGCTCTGCGCGGATCTCGAGGAGTTGCGCGACCAGGTGCACATCACTCTGGTGCATGAGATCGCCCATTTCTACGGCATCGACGACGACAGGCTGCACGACCTCGGCTGGGGATGACCAACCACCGTTAGCCTTGCGTCATGAGTAGATCCCGGCCTGCCCGCGTCATCGGCGCCACGGTCGGCGCCCTCGTCATCCTGTCCGTCGGCGTCTACGGGCCGGCCACCCTACTGGGGCCGTTGCCTGAGGCCACCGCCACGCTGGTCACGCCGGCGGCCGGCGAGTCGGTTCCGTTCCCGCCCGCGCTGCCGGCCACCGGCGGCAGCGCCGTCATCGGCCTGGCCACGGTTACACGCGATCCGGCCTTCCCGGAGACGACGGCGCTGGACGCCGACGCTCTCGCCACCACCCTGCCTCTCGCCGTGGCCGGCACGGCCGAACCGCTGCCGATGGCCGCGGCGACGAAGATCGTGACCGCCCTGGTCGTGCTCGACGCGAAACCGCTGACCCTTGGTGAGACGGGGCCTCAGATCCCGATCACGGCCGCGGATTACCAGGACTACATCGACTACGGCAATTCCGGTGCCCGCACCGTCGTGGTCTTCCCGGGCGAACTGTGGACCGAGACCGAGCTGCTCCAGGCGATGATCCTCGGCTCCAGCAACAATCACGCCGACACGCTGGCGCGTTGGGCCTTCGGCTCCCTCGACGCCTACAGCGCCGCCGCCAACGCCTGGCTGGGCAAGCAGGGCCTCGACGGCACTCGTGTCGCCGACGCCACCGGGCTCAACGACGAAAGCGTCGGAACGGCCACCGACCTTGCCCGGCTGGCCGGCCTGGCCGCCGCCGACCCGGTGATCAATGCCATCCTCTCCCAGCCGGCCTCCGCCCTGGTGGGCCAGCGCGGCGTGGACAACACCACGGCGTTCCTGGCCGAGTTGGGCGTCACCGGCATCACCCGCAGCTACACGGACGGGGCGGGCGTCTGTTTTCTCTTCACCGGTCAGGTGCAGGGCCCGGACTCGACCTACACCTTTGCCGGTGCCCTGCTCGGCGAACCCGATTACGACACCCTGACCAGTGACGTCACCGTCCTGATGGAGAGCGCCCGCGCCGGGGTACGCGAGCTGCCAACCCTCGCCCAGGGTGACGCCTACGTGGAGTTCAGCACACCGTGGGGGGCCGAGGCCTCCGGAACCGTGCGCACGGCCACGACGACGTACGGCTGGCTGGCCCAGGCGCCGGGCGACGCGGAGGTGATCCTGGAGACGGTGTCGACCGGCCGGGCGGGCAAGACCGTCGGCCGGGTCACGGTGGAGACCGGGGGCACCGAGGTGACGTCGACGCTGGTGCTCGACCGCACGATCAGCGCGCCGGGCCTCGGTTGGCGGCTCCTGCACCCCGTGCCGATGATCTCGGCGCTGATCGCCGCGGACCGCTAGCGGCGAAAGGCTGCCGCGACCGCCCGCCGGCTACTGGTCTGCGGCTACTCGCGCTCGCCGGTCGGCAGGAACGGGTCGCTCTCGCCCGCGTCGAACCGATAGCGCACGTGCACGCGGCCCTGCACATCGCGCACGTCCTCCTCGTCGTACCAGAACAGCGTTTCGACCCCCTCGACGGCGGCCATCATGCTGACCCGGGCGTCATGTTTGCCCTGGATCAGCACCCGGGTGTCGACCTGGCCCGCGAGGGGACCGTCAATGAATTCCGCGGTGTAAACGACATTTTCAGCACCTTGATCAGCCATACCTCCAACCTAGTCCCGGGCACCGACTTGCGGGCGACGGATGTCCGGGGTCCCGGCCAGCCGGATCGTCGCCTGCCGCTCGGGCGCCTCCCGCTCTCGGTAAGCGTCCCAGCCCGCTTCCCACTGGTCCCAGTGCGACCGGAACAGTTCGCCGTCCCGGGCGAGGGCCCGCTGCTTGCGGATGCGGTCGTCGGCGGCCAGCCAGACCCGGATGTCGCTGAGTGGCGCGTGGGCGGCCGCCAGGGTTCCGCAGCCCTCCACGATCAGCGGGCGGGCCGGGTCGACCGGGTGCCATTCTGCCAACTCGCGCCGCTCCCAGTCATAGCGCCGCCAGGCGGCGGGCCGGCCCAGTCTTCTCGGGGCGAGCACCTGTTCGCGCAGGTGCGTGACGGCGGCGTCCAGCCCCTGCCAGCCGGGGTAGATGTCGTCCAGCCGCACCAGGGTGGGCCGGAGCGGTCCCGGCCAGGCGACGACGAGCGCGTCGGCGAGGGTGCTCTTGCCGGCGCCGCTCGGCCCGTCGATGAGAACGACGGGCGCCACCCCGGCGGCGGCAAGGTCGCGGAGCACGGGGGCCAGCAGCATCCGTCGGTCACCGACCGGATCGGGGGCGGCCGGTTCGAGGGCGGCCGTGGGCAGATCAGGTGAGGACAAAGTTCCAGCTTCCCGTCGCCACGGAGACGCTCACCGAGAGCAGGGCCACGGCCAGACCGATGCCGACCAGGGCCACCTCGCGCCCCCGGAAGCTGGAAGGGCGGGCCCAGGTGCGCCGCACCGAGGCGCCGAACCCGCGGGCCTCCATCGCCGTCGCGAGTTTGCTGCCGCGCCGGATCGACAGCACCAGCAGGGCGAAGGCCTGGCTGAGCAGCCGGCGCAGGACGCCGCGGTCCGCGATGCCGCGGGCCCGCCGGGCCAGTTCGAGGGCGCGCCAGTCCTCGAGGAACAGGCCGACCAGGCGCAGCCCGGCCAGACCGCCAAGCACGAAGCGGGCCGGCAGTTTCACGACTTGGCCGAGGCCGTCGGCCAGGTCGGTGGGGTCGACGGTCACGAAGAGCACGACCGACGGCAGTCCGATGGCGAGGATGCGCAGGGTCGTGGCGATGGCCAGCTCGAGTGATCCCTCGGTCACGTTCACCAGCCCGAAAGACCAATAGACCTCCCCGGCCGCCTGCCCGTAGAGCAGGGTGGTGACGCCGGCGGTGGGGGCGGCGATCCAGACCGGCAGGGTGCGCACCGCGAAGGCCTTCAGGGACAGCCCGGCCCAGAAGAAGAGCACGAACTCGCAGGCGAGGGCGACGACTGCGGAGACCCAGTCGATGGTGAGGATGAGCACGCCCGCCAGCAGCAGCGCGGCGGCCAGCTTCGCGACCGGGTTGATCCGGAAGATGGCCTGGGTTCCCCGGGCAGGCGTCAGCACGCTCACCGGGACACCGCCGCCCGCGGCGTGACGCTGCGGCCGGCCCGCCCGGCCAGATGGTACTCCCGGTCAGCCAGGGCGACCACGAAGTCGGTGTCGTGCGAGACGGCGACCACCGCGGTGCCCTCCCGCAGGAGTTCGTCGAGCAGGGCCACGATCTCCCGCCAGGTGCGCAGGTCCTGGCCGAAGGTGGGCTCGTCGAGCATGAGCAGTCGTGGCTGGGTGGCCAGCACGGTGCCCACCGACAGCCGACGTTTCTCTCCGCCGGAGAGGGTGAACGGGTTCGCCTCGGCCAGGTGGTCCAGGCGCAGGCGCTGCAGCACCTCGTCGACCCGGGCATTGATGTTCGCCTCCGGCCGTTTGAGGGCGCGCGGCCCTATTGCGAGTTCGGCCCGCACGGTGGCGGCCACGAACTGGTGCTCCGGGCTCTGGAACACGGTGCCGATGCGGGTGAGCAGCTGGCGGGACTTCCAGCGGATCGGTTCCTCGTCGGCCCCGCCGGCGAACTCCGGGCTCGCGAGAACCGCTCCCCCGGCCGGTTTCAGCAGGCCGGCGAGGGTGAGCATCAGGGTCGATTTGCCGGCGCCGTTCGGTCCGGTGACTGCCAGAGCGGTGCCGGCGTGCACCGTGAGGTCGATGTCCCGGGCGAGCACGTCGGCGCGCGTGCGCGCGACCGCGAGGCCGGGCGTGCGGAGCAGAGGGACCGAGCCGGGCGCCGACGCCGAGCTGGTCTCGCGCCGCGATGCAGTCAGGCCGTTGCCCCGCCCGGGCACCCAGACACCCGCGGCCGCGAGCCGTTCCCCCTGCCTGGTCAGCACGTCGTCGGGATGGCCGTCGGCCAGCACTCCCCCGGCCGCGTCGAGCACGATCACCCGGTTCACAAGGTTCTGCCAGACGGCGACCCGATGTTCGATCACGATGAACGTCGCCGTGGAGTTCTCGAGCACGCGGGCAACGGAATCGCGCACATCCAGCACGCCTCCAGGGTCGAGATTCGCTGTGGGTTCGTCGAGCAGCAGCAGCCCCGGCCGCATCGCCAGCACCCCAGCGAGGGCGAGGCGCTGCTTCTGTCCACCCGACAGCGACGACGTCGGATGGCTGAGCGGCAGGTTCAGGCCGACCATGTCAAGGGCGTCGCTCACCCGGCGCCAGATCTCTTCGCGGGGCACCCCAAGGTTCTCGCAGCCGAAGGCGACGTCGTCGCCCACCCGCGCCAGGATCACCTGGGAGTCAGGGTCCTGCAGCAGCAGCCCGGCCTGGCCGCGCGCTGCGGTCGGCTCGGCGCCGTTTACAAGCAGCTGACCGCGCTGCTCGCCCTCCTCGTCGCCGCCGAGAACCCCGGCGAGGGCGTGCAGCAGAGTGGATTTGCCGGCCCCGGAGGCGCCGAGCAGCAGCACGCGCTCGCCCGGCTCGATTCTCAGGTCGAGGCCGTTGACGGCCCAGCCCCGCCGCCCGGCATGCCGCCATCCCCAGCCGCGGGCCACGACGGACGCTCCCGAGACGGATGCCGCTGCTGCCGGTGTCATCGCCGTCCCCCTAGACCTGGGTGCGGTTCGATCGCCCGGCGGCGAACCGCGACAGTGCCCCGGTGCGGGCGAGGCCACGCATGGCCAGCCAGGACAGCAGTCCGGCCACGACAATGCCGGAGACGATCGAGGAGGCGGTGTAGATGGTGATGAAGGGAACGGCCGATCCGGGGTACCAGAGCAACAGGTCGTTGACGGCGAGGGCAAGGCCGGCACCCGCGCCGGCGAGCAGGGCCACGACGAGGCGGTAGTTGGCGTAGAAGAACAGCGCGAAGACCAGCTCCGCGCCGAGACCCTGCACCAGGCCGGAGACCAGGATGGTGGCTCCCCAGGCGGTGCCGCCGACCAGAGTCGACACGACCGCCGCCAGCAGCTCGGTGTAGAGCGCGGCGCCGGGTTTGCGGATGATGAGGCCGCCGAGCACGCCGGCGAACAGCCATCCGCCGCCCAGGAGCGCCTGCAGGCCCGGCAGCAGCGGGGTGAGCAGGCCGCTGAGCGGGTTGTACGCCTGGTTCCAGACGACGAAGATGAGCCCGCTGGCCACGCCGATGACACTGGCGATGACGATGTCGACGACCCGCCACCGGAAGTTACGCGGCTGGTGGGATGTGGTGGGGGTGAGAAGGGTTGTTGTAGCGTGCACTGGTCGTGCCCTTTCCGTAGATGGTTCCAGGGCACGGGAACGAGAAAATCTGCCTCCCTGCGCTGGCATGATCCAGATCAGGTTCGACGGTCGAAGCTTCAGAAGCTTCCTCTCAGCCCGGTTGACCGGACTCCCGTGTTCGATTTCAGTATAGACCTCGGCCTAGACTCGCGGGATGGAGTCCTCGCCTCGCCCCCGAATCACTGTCGGGCGCGAATGACGTTCACCGTTCCCCTCATCCTCGCCGGGCTGTTGCTGCTGTTGCTGCGCCACTTCATTTTGCGGCGACGACGGATGCGACGCGGGCTACCCGTGCGCGGTCCCTGGCATATCCCCCGGAGCTGGCGGGAAGGGCCGGGCTCCCGCCAGCGGCTGGGCCGCTGGTGGCGTAGCTGACGCGGGCGGCGATGAGCGCCCGAACGCGGTACGCTCGAAGTGGTGAGTCGGGAAGTCTGGTCGACAGCTGTGTTCGTGTGCCACAAAATCCCGATTGACTGAGGCTTGTCCATGCCGAAACCACCACCACTTCCGCCCACCCCGAGACTGAACGTCTTTCGCCGCAGCAGCTATCCCGAGTATTTGCACGTCTCGACGATCCTGCGCAAAGAGACCGTGGGCGGCGCTCTCCTGCTGGTGGCGACGGTTCTCGCGCTGATCCTGGCGAACACCGGGGCCTCCGATTTCTACTTCTCCGTGCGGGACTTTAAGATCGGCTACGAGCCGTGGCACCTCAATCTGAGCCTCGGAGCGTGGGCCGCCGACGGACTCCTGGCGATCTTCTTCTTCATTGCCGGCCTCGAACTCAAACGTGAGTTCGTCGCCGGCGATCTGCGCACCTTCAGCCGCGCGGTCGTCCCGGTCGCCGCGGCCGTCGGCGGCGTCATCGTGCCGGCTGTGATCTTCACCGCAATCGCGTTCAGCTCGGGGCCGGAAATGTTACGAGGCTGGGCCATCCCCACCGCCACCGACATCGCCTTCGCCGTGGCCGTGCTCGCCGTGATCGGCTCCAAACTGCCCAGCGCCCTGCGCATCTTCCTGCTGACCCTGGCCGTGGTCGACGACCTGCTCGCCATCGCCATCATCGCCTTCTTCTATTCCGGCGACCTCCAGCCTGTTCTGTTGCTGCTCGCCATCGTGCCGCTGGGCCTCTTCGCCTTTCTGGCGCATAAGTACTCCTACCTGTTCGGCACCACCACGTGGGCCGCGGGCGCCGTTCTGCTGCCGCTCGGCATCGCCACCTGGGTTCTCGTGCACGGCTCCGGCATCCACGCCACGGTGGCCGGAGTGCTGCTCGGCTTCGCCGTGCCCGTGCTGCGCAGCCGACGTGGCGGCGGACCCGACGCCGGCCCGGGCCTGGCGCAGAACCTCGAGCACCGCATGCGCCCGCTCTCGGCCGGTTTCGCCGTGCCGGTGTTCGCGTTCTTCTCCGCCGGGGTCACGATCGGCGGCGTGTCGGGCCTGACCACAGCCCTCACCGACCCGGTCGCGATCGGAATCGTCGTCGCCCTCGTGGTGGGCAAGCCAGCAGGCATCATGCTCGCCACCTGGCTGGTCACCAAGACCACCCGGGGCGCCCTCGACCCGGACCTGGCCTGGGTGGATGTGATCGGCGTCGCCATGCTCGCCGGTGTCGGCTTCACGGTGTCGCTGCTGATCAGCGAGCTGGCTTTCGGGCAGGGTAGCCCGCACGACGACCACGCCAAGGTAGCTATCCTGACCGGGTCGCTGCTGGCGGCACTACTGGCGACGGTGGTGCTGCGCAGCCGCAACCGGCACTACGGGCGCATCGCCGACAAGGAGGCGCTCGACGCCGACAACGACGGCGTCCCCGACGTGTTCGAGACCGATCCAGCTCGCGACGAGCGGTTCGGCGGGCACTGACAGGGCCGGAGCGCAGCCAGCCGCCCGACTCCCTCAGTTGGAGTAAATGCTGGCCGTCACAGGCGGAACGGCGTGCCCGGCGCCGCACCAATTCGACGGAGATTCTTCGGTCAACACCCGTTTTCGAGCCCCAACCCCTGCGCACTGTTCAGGGCACAATTGCCGTCGAATTCGTTCGGGACGGATGTGCCGCAGATCCTCGGACTCGAAGGACGCGGCGGTGAGAGCGCACATTCATCCACCGCGTCGAAGCGCAGTCAGCAGCCCGACATCCTCAGCCGGGGTGGCTGGGCGACCGGGCGGCTGGGCACCTTCGCTGCTAGCGTTTGAGGGCGCGGACGACGCGGGAGATCGCCTTGCCGGCCACCCAGAGGAACGGAATGCCGACCGCGAGCAACGAGATGACGTTGGGCTCGAAGCGCACCGTCGTGCCCGATTTGACGTAGGCGCCGATCGGCAGGGATGCCCCGCCGCCCCCGCCGCCGGACCCGCTGCCGGTGGCGGCGGAGTCACCCTCGCCACCGCCGAAGCCGTAGTACACGAGAGCAACGGGAATCAGGGTGACGCCGTCCACCTGGACCGGATCACCGTAGGCCGACCTGACGCCGGCGGTACGAGAGATATCTGCGAGCTTCTCTGGAAGGCTAGTCATGGATTCAGGCTACCCCCTGTCTGGTTTGCGGTTGCCTGATCAGTGGGGGCCTGGTCAGTGGGGGCCTGGTCAGGGTGTGTCCGGATGCAGTAGCGACGCCGGGCGCACCGTGCCGCGCCCGAACCGTGCGGTGACCGAGTCCACGGCCCGTTCGGCTCCCCGCCAGTCGTCGTCGGGGTCCCAGAGGCCGGCGCCAGTGCCGTCGCCATCGCTGAGCTGCTCAACGCGCACGCCGATGAGGCGCACCCGGATGCCGGAGACCGCCAGAGCCTCGAAGCTGGCAGCCACCTCCTCGTAGATCCGGCGTCCGACGCTGGTCGGTTCCGACAGGGTGCGGGAACGGGTGACGGTGCTGAAGTCGGTGTAGCGCACCTTGAGCACCACGCAGCGGCCCACGAGGCCCGCGCGGCGCAGCCGGGCAGCCACCGCAACGGACTGCCGCAGCAGTTCGCTCCGGAGTCGGGCGACATCCGTCACGTCGTATTCGAAGGTGACCTCGTGGCCGACGCTTTTCTCTGCGTGCTCCACCGTGACCACCCGAGGGTCCCTCCCCCAGGCCAGCTCGTGCAGCTTGCGGCCCGACGCGTCGCCCACGCACTTCTGCAGCACCGCGAGCGGGGTGCGGGCGAGGTCACCGATCTCACGCAGGCCCTGCCCGAGCAGCGCCTGTTCGGTCGTGGCGCCGACCCCCCACAAGGTGCCGACGGGCAACGGATGCAGGAATGCGAGGGTCTCTTCGGCGGGAATCACGAGCAGGCCGTCGGGTTTCGCCCGGCCCGACGCCATCTTGGCGACGAACTTCGTGCTCGCCGCACCGACCGAGCAGGTGAGCCCGGTTTCGGCCTTGACCCGGGCCCGGATTTTCGCGCCGATCTCGGCCGGGGTGCCGTGCAGGCGACGGGCACCCGCCACGTCGAGGAAGGCCTCGTCGATGCCCAGCTGCTCGACCAGCGGCGTGAACTCTTCGAAGATGCGCATCACCCGGTCGGAGTATTCCCTGTACCGGCCCATGTGCGGTTCGAGCACCACAGCCTCCGGGCAGCGCCGAAGGGCGAGCGCCATAGGCATGGCCGAATTGACGCCGTAGCGCCGGGCCACGTAGTTCGCCGCCGTGACCACCGAGCGCCCGGACCGGTGCCCCACGATCACCGGGCGGTGCACCAGTTCGGGGTGATCGAGCAGTTCGACTGACGCGAAGAACGCGTCCAGGTCGATGTGGAGCAGGGTCGCGGCGCTGTCGTCTACCGCGTCGGTCGAGACCGTGCGATCGCTGCCGTCCTGCCTGCTCATGCGTCCTGCCTGCTCATGGTCCTTCGACTCCTGGAGAGACCCTAACCCGGACCGGCGACAGGCCGCGACCGATTCCGCGACGGGAGAACGTGAACAGCGCCCGGGCGGAATGCACGGTGATGGAATGCACGGCGACGGAATGCAGGGCGACGGATGCCGGTTGTAGCGTTGCAGGGGCATCCGTTTCACCGTTCCACCCGTTCGACCAAGGGAGTCCCATGACATATGACTGGCTTGCGCTGCAGAAACAGGCCGCCGAGGAGTTCGGGGCCCGCGTCGACCTGATCACCGACTGGGCCGCCGCCACACCGGACACCGAGTGGACCGTGACCGAGTTGGTGCGCCACGTGGTGTTGGAACAGCAGTGGGTCCCCGCGCTGCTGCGCGGCCTCACGGTGCTCGACGCCCGGCGCTCACTCACCCCGCTGGGCCCGGACCTCGCGAAGGAATGGGCCGTCTATTCGGCGCTGGCGGCCGCAGCCTGGGCAACGACCCCGGCCGACGCACCGGTGACCCTGTCGTATGACACGGTGACGGCATCCGACTACCTGCGCGAGCAGGTCTCCGATGTCACGATCCATTCCTGGGACCTGGCGCGGGCAACGGCCGCCGACGAGTCCCTCGACCCGGCCTTGATCGAGGCGGTCTGGACGGTGTTCGAGCCCCAGCGGGACACCCTCGAGGCCAGCGGACTCTTCGCCACCCCGGTACCATCCGACGAGAACGCGCCGCTGCAGACAAGGCTGCTCGCCCTGACCGGCCGGGATCCGCGCAGGCCGTAGCCCGCGGGCCGCACCTGCCAGGCCTGGGGCTACCGGTTCACCTTTTCCGCGCCGGCGATGCGTTGGGACGACGACTCCTTGCTCGGACAGGTCTGGGGTGCGACTATTCAACGCTCCGCCGAGTCATTATGGACCCATCGGGCATTTCTCTCGGTTTCGGTCTGGTCTCGGTGGTCGAGCCTGTCGAAACNCCGGTAGTCGAGCCGCCTCGGTGGTCGAGCTTGTCGAGACCCGGTGCGCCGACGTCCGGAGGTTCGCCGGGCATCCGTCGCGGTCGAATTCGCTAACTGCGGAGATTCTCCCGACACGCCGCTTCGGCAGGCGCCGCACCGGGCGTTTACCGAAAAATTGCCGCGTCTACGTGACGACGGATGCGTGCCGCCGGCCCAGTAGCGGATGCCCGCAGCGGGCCCAGGGCGCGTTGCTCTGCTCCTCCACAATGCGGGTGTGATCAAGTTATCCACAGGGCGCTGGCGAGTGCCGATCTGGGGCCTCGAATGTCAGTGGTCACCCGTAACGTGTGTCTCATGAAGCCCTCCTATTGTGAGCAGCTAGAGAGCCTGGGTCGTCACTTCGATGCGATCCGGGAGACGCAGGCGGAGTCCGCCCGGGTCGACGCCCGCCTGACCGAACAGGTCGATCAGGCCCGCCGGTTCGCCGAGGCCCTGGCCCGGAACGCGGCCCAGGCAGCCAAAGACAAGGCCAGGGAGGGATCACTGACACTGGCCGGGGTGCC
>NZ_SOFU01000013.1:0-225223 GCF_004402245.1 Cryobacterium sp. TMT2-18-2 | reverse complement strand
GCTGCCGCGCCGGCGGCGGCCCCGGCCGCGGTGCGCGCGGCATGACCGGCGGCGGTGCCCGCGGTGGTGCCCGCCTTGCGTGCGCTGCGGGCATCCCCCGCCTGGCGCTTGGCGGAGGCCAGGTCGAGGCGCAGACTGCGCATCGCCGCGCTGACTCCCGACCGCACGTCATCGGCCAGTCGCCGTACGGAGTCGGCGACCTCGGTCTCGAGGTCGTGCAGGTCACCCTGACGGGCCTGGAGTTCGGCGCGGCCGGCGTCGGTGATCTCGTAGACGGTCTTGCGGCCATCCGTCGATTTGGTCACGAGTCCTTCCTCTTCAAGCTTGGCCAGGCGCGGGTAGATCGTGCCCGCGCTCGGGATGTACGTTCCGCCGAAGCGGTCGCTGAGCGCCTGGATCAGTTCGTAGCCGTGCCTCGGCTGATCGGCGAGCAGGCTGAGCAGGTAGAGGCGAAGGCTGCCGTGGGCGAAGACGGGGGTCATTCTCAGACCTCCCCGTTGGCGCGGGCGTCGCCCGGTTCGGTGTTTGCTCGTTCGCCGGCCGGGCCCGCGGGCGCAGCCTCGGTGCTGCGACGCACCACCGTGATGTCGCCCGACACCGAGTTGGCCTGCAGCTCGAGCCAGCTGCCCTGGAGTGTGCCGGTGCTGGACTCGAAGCCCTTTCCAAAGGTGCCGCGAATCGTCTGGTCGTCCAGCTGCAGCGTGCCCGAGACGGTGTTCAGCCGGTAGCGCGTCGCCACATCGGCGCCGAGGCGCACGGTGAGGCTGCCGCTGATCGTGTTCGTGTTGATGGAATCGGGCGTGCCCTCGATGTCGAGGAACACCTCGCTGTTAACCCCGTCGAGACTGAAGCGACGGATGGCCCCGCTCGCCGTGCAATCGCCGGAGACCGTGTGGGCGACGATGCTGCCCTCGAGGCCGCGCACCGACAGCTCGCCGTTCACGGCGTTGAGCTCCAGGTTCCCGGTGACGCCGTCAACCACGATGTCGCCCGACACCGTGCTCAGCCGGGCGCCGTTCGTGAGGCCCGAGATCAGGGCCTCGGCCGAGATCACGCCGAGCTTCAGGGCCACGTCGCGGGGGACCAGGATACTGACGTCTGCCTTCGCGGTGCCGCGGAACGATGCGAAGACCTCGATGAAGTTGTCCCAGCGCAACTGCGGATGGTCGATCTCGAGAGTGTCTCCGTCGACCGAGATCTTGAGGTCCTTGCCGGTCACGCTGTGCACCTCGATGCGAGTGCCCGGCTCGTCGTGGCCGATCACGTCGATCTTGCCGCCGATCATGCCCACCTTGAGCGCCCGAACGACCTCGATGTCGATCACCGTGGTCTGCCCGGGGCTGACCAGCCATTTTTCCAAAGCCATGGAATTCTCCTTTTCGGGGCGGCGTCCGCGCAGCGGATGCTCACCACCTGTTCACGATATATCGCGTTTGTTGAGACTCACGATATATCGCGAGTGGCGAGCTGACAAGCGCCGGCGCGAACTCTCAGCCGGGTTTCAGCTCTCGGTTCAGCCTTCCGTTCAGCCTTCCGGACCGGCTTTCCGGTAGGGCGGTCAACTCTCCGGCTCGATGGTCGGGCCGAGGCGGGCGGCGCGCTCGGCCGATTCGATCGATTCGACCGGGGCGGCTCGCACAGTCAGCAGCGGGATCGGGGCTTTGTTGGCGATCTCCCGGGCCACGCTGCCAAGGAAACGCGAGCGGCGCTGCCGGTGGGAGCCGAGGGCGAAGAGGTCGTAGGCGCCGGAGCCCGCCCGACGCAGGATCTGATCGGCGGCGCCCCCGGTGGCCCGGGTGCTGAACGGGTGCACCGCAAGGTCGGCCAGCTGGCCGACGGCGGCGGACTGGATGCCGGCGGCGATGCGGTCAAGCCTGTCGGGGGAAACGTCGAGCGCGACGTCGTAGTCGAGGACCGTCAGCAGCGTCACGGTCTGCAGCCTCGCCCCGAGGAGGAGCACGACCGTGACGGCGGCGTGGTCCGCGGCCTCGGAACCGTCGATGCAGACGAGCACCCGCACGTCTCCCTCGAGGGATTCCCCGGGAATCACGGCCGCCTCGGCCAATTCCTCCCGCTCGAGGTAGACGGCCAGCCCGGCCAGCGCGATGGCGAAGGGGCCGGCAGCCAGACCGAGAACCACCCAGATCGGGGCATCGTGGCCGCGGCGGATCATCACGAACGCCGACGCAAGTCCCACCAGGACCCAGCCGGCCGCCACCAGAAGCGGTGTCACCCAGACGCCTTCTGCCCACATGCCCTCAGCATTGGCGGCCCGCGCCGAACTTGCAAGGGGGCGAGGTCCGGCGGCCGGGGCATCCGTCGACCGGCTCGCCGCCTGAGCCTCAGTACAGGAAGATCGGCAGCCAGTCGCGGGTGTGGGCGTGCACGATCACGAGGAAGACGACCGCGTCGAAGAGCAGGTGCACGATCACCACGTAGGTCAGTGATTTGGTGAGCGCGAAGGTGTAGCCCTGCAACAGCGCGAAGGGGAACGTCATCAGCGGCCCCCAGCTCTGATAGCCCAGTTCCCACAGGAACGAGGTGAAGATCACGGCCTGCAGGAGATTGGCCTGCCAGTCGGGGAAATGACGCCTGAGCAGGGCGAACGCTGTGCAGATGAAGAAAAGTTCGTCCCAGATGCCGACGAAGCCGACGCCCACGAACAGGCGGGCGATCTCGTCGGGGGCGGTCACGGCCGGCCAGTTCTGGTAGGCGCCGGAACGGATGAAATAGGTCGGCAGAATCAGGTAGCCGAGCAGCAACACAAGCGGCAGATACCAGCGTTCCAGAGAGGTCCAGCGCTGGCCGGTGCGGATCGGGAACCGGATCGCGTGGTCGCCGAACGCGTAGCGGGAGAGCAGGTAGGGCACGAGCACGGCGACGGTCAGCACGGTCCCCATCAGCGCCATATTCGGGTAGCTGATGTCGGCCTCGACCGAGATGGTGCTGATGATCAGCAGTCCGATCGCGATCAGGAGCAGATCCTTGAACAGGGCACGGTCGATGGCGAAGGCGAGCCCGATGGCCGCGGCGAGTAGCGCGTAGCCGGGCAGCGGCTCGCGCGCCCCGAACAACAGCACGGCGGAGGCGGAGAGCAGCGTGGCGGGGACAAGTCCCCAGGAGGCGCGCGGGCGAATCCGTGCGCTCGACGTTGCCGGTCCGGCGCCGGCGCTCGTGCCGCCGCGCGTGCCGCCTGTGACTGGGCTGCCCGTGCTCCCACTCGTGCCCGCTGCCCGTTTCGCTGACCCTGCCGCGCCATCGCCCATGAGATATGGTACCCAACCCGTGCGGGGAACGGCCGGTTCGTCTCGCCTCGCGACCGGGCATCGAGGCCCGGCGATGAACCAATTCGACGGGGTTTTGGGAGCAATGAAGGTCTCCCAGATGTTGAAGGGGCGTTTCGGACAAAATCTCCCGTCGTATTCGCTCGAGGAGTGCGTGCGGGAGCTGTCGCCGGCTGCCTCGCCGGCTGCCTCGCCGGCTGCCCGGCCGCGAGAGCGGGTGAATCGTCGCTGTGCCGCCCTGAAACCGACGTTGCATTCGCTTTCGCGGTCTGCGGCGCCGCTAGGTTGAGGGTGTGAATTCAGAAAGCAAACCGGTGGACGTGCTGCAGAGGCTCATCGGCATTGATTCCGTCAACTCCGACCTGGTGCCGCAGGCGGTAGGCGAACGGATGATCGCAGCCTGGTGTGCAGACTGGCTCACCGCACGCGGGTTCGAGGTGCACCGCCTCGAGGAGCATCCTGGGCGGCCTACGATCGTCGGCATCCGGCGCGGCACCGGGGGAGGACGCTCCCTGATGCTCAACGGGCACCTCGACACCGTCGGCGTCGGCGGTTTCGCCGGGGATCCGTTCGCGGGCGAGCTCCGGGACGGGCGCGTCATCGGCCGGGGAGCCTTCGATATGAAGGGCGGCGTCGCGGCGATCCTGGTCGCGGCGGCGCGCGCGACGGGAGTCAGGGGAACCGGGGCCTATGCGGCCGGGCCGGCCGGGGAATCCGTTCTCGCCGGAGACGTCATCGTCACCCTCGTGGCGGACGAGGAGTTTGGCAGCCTCGGCACCATGGAGGTACTGCGCAGCTTCCGAGCTGACGCGGCGATCGTCGCCGAGCCGAGCGAGCTGTGCCTCACGCTCGCCCATCGTGGTTTCGCCTGGTTCGAGGTGGAACTCACCGGGCTGGCCGCCCACGGATCCCAGCCGGAGCGCGGCATCGACGCCATCGTGCACGCCGGGCTGGTGCTGCGCGCCCTCGATGAGCTCCGGGCCGACATCGAGGCGGCGCCGGCGCATCCGCTGCTCGGCCACGGTACCGTGCGCGTGTCGACCATCGCCGGGGGTTCGGATGCCGCCACCGTCGCCGCCGCCTGCACGCTCACGATCGAGCGGCGCATGCTGCCCGGCCAGAGCCCCGACCGGGTCGAGGCCGAGCTCCGGGCGCTGCTGGAGCGGCTCGCCGTCGTCGTCGTCGGGTTCCGCTTCCGGCTGACCCGGCTCGTGGCGCGTGCGGCGTTCGAGGCCGATCCGGAGTGGCCGATCGTGCGTCTGGTGACCGAACGGGCGACGGAGGTGCTCGGACGCCGGCCGGCTGTCCGCGGCGAGCCGTTCTGGACCGACGCCGGGCTGCTGCACGAGGCCGGCATCCCCTGCCTGGTCGTGGGCGTGGACGGTGGCGGAGCGCACGCCGACGCGGAGTGGGCGGACGCGGCATCCGTCGACGCTCTCACCGAGATTCTGACCCGCACGATCGCCGATTTCTGCGGGTAGTCCGCGCGCCCGGCGATCCCGTCCGAACCCTGCCTCGGCCCCATCGCCGTCCCTGCCCCGCCGCACCCCGCCGGCTGGGGGGAGTCCATGTAGGCCTCATGGTTGTCTTCATTGTTGAACAATATGTAGGCTGGCTCGACATCAGTGACCGCCGGTGCTGACCTTCCGAGAAGTGAGCGCCCCATGGTTTTCAACGTCGTCCGCGCCAAGATTCGAGCGAAAACCGCCGGCGTGAAGACGAAGCTGCGCGGCCCGCGCCGGGCGCAGCGCAGTGCGCTCCTCGGCGCCATGTTCCTGATGGCGACCAGCGCCGTCGGACCCGGCTTCATCGTGCAGACCACAAGCTTCACGGTGCAGCTCGGCGCGGCCTTCGCCTTCGCCATCCTGGTCTCGATCCTGGTCGACATCGCGGTGCAGCTCAACGTCTGGCGGGTGATCGGCGTCAGCGGTAAGCGAGCGCAGGAACTGGCCAACACCGTGCTGCCCGGCGCCGGCTGGTTCCTGGCCGCGCTGATCTGCCTCGGCGGGCTTGTGTTCAACATCGGCAACATCGCGGGTTCCGGCCTGGGTGTCAACGTGCTCTTCGGCCTGGACGCCAAGCTCGGCGGCATCCTCTCGGCGGCCGTCGCGATCGCGATCTTCCTCAGCAAACGGGCCGGGCTCGCACTGGACAAGATCGTCGTCGTGCTCGGGGCCGTGATGATCCTGCTGATCGCCTACGTGGCGATCGTGTCGAATCCGCCCCTCGGCCTCGCGGTCGAGAACGCGGTGCTGCCCGACGACATCGACGTCCTCATCATTACCACCCTGATCGGCGGCACGATCGGCGGCTACATCACCTACGCCGGCGCGCACCGGATGATTGACGCCGGCGTGACCGGACGGGCCCACATCACCGAGATCACCCGCAGTTCGGTGCTGGGCATCATCATTACCGGCGTGATCCGGGTGCTCCTGTTCCTTGCCATCCTCGGCGTGGTCGCCGGGGGCGTGGCCCTGACCAGCGACAATCAGCCGGCGGAGGCCTTCCAGGCCGCGGCCGGCGAGATCGGGTTCAAACTTTTCGGCATCGTGCTCTGGGCCGCGGCCATCACCTCGGTGATCGGAGCGGCGTACACCTCGATCTCGTTTGTGACCACTTCACAAACCTCGCCCCGCACCCGCAGCATCGCCACCGTCGTCTTCATCGCCGTGTCAACGCTGGTCTACACGCTGCTCGGCCAGGCCCCGGCCACGCTTCTGATCATGGCCGGCGCGGTCAACGGGCTGATCCTCCCGTTCGGTTTCGCTGTCATCCTCTGGGTGGCCTGGCGCCGCCGCGACCTGCTCGGCGGCTACGTCTACCCGAAGTGGCTGCTGGGCATCGGCGTGCTGGCCTGGCTGCTGACGCTGTTCCTCGGCTATCAGTCCCTCGGCGGACTCGCGACGCTTTGGGGCTGACGGATGTCCCTGACCCCCACCCTGCATGGCCCGCCGCGCGCCGCCGTCCCGGCGCCCCCGTTTCCCGCCGCTGTCCGGCGCCCCGGCGCCGCCTTTCTCCGTCGCCGACATCTACCCCCGCTGCCTGCTTCATCGTCCGCCTCTGTGGCTAACTCAGGAGTTTTGTTTGCGTGGTCACCGGCTGGTGCTGGCCACCGCACTGGTCCGCGGCTTCGGTGCGCAGCCCGGCGGGATCTCCTGAGTTAGCCACAAACCAGCGCAGCGCGGGGGCGCAGCGCGGGGGTACAGCGCGGAGGTACAGCACAGACGCATGCAGGCAGCTGAGGGGAGCGGGGCCGGGCAGCCATGCCGGATACCGCCGGCTAGCGGACGGGCTCGGCCACGATCGACAAAAGCTGGGCCTCGGCGCGCTGCAGGTAGCCGGTGAGCAGTGCCGCGGCATCCGTCGACCGGCCGGCCGCCAGCAGCTCGACGATGCGGGCGTTGTCGTCGACGTAGGGCGCGTGGAAGGTGGCCTCCTCGCCCATCGAATGGAAGACCAGGCGCATCTCGGCGAGCACCTGCGCCATCAGCAAATCGAGGCGGTCGCTGCCGGCCAGGGCCACGACGCCGGCGTGGAACTCCTGGTTGGCACCGGCCATGCCGGGGACCGAACCGGCCTCGCGGGCCTTCCGCGCGCTCGCCACGGCCTGACGCAGTCCGTCCAGCTTCGCCGGGGTGAGCTCCTCGGCCGGTGTGAATGCCAGGGCACCCGGCTCGAGGAAGCGCCGCACCCGGTAGATCTCCCGGATGTCGTCTGCCGTGGGCCGGGCGACGAAGACGCCCCTGTTCGGGATGCGGGTGACCACCCGTTCGGCGCTGAGCGTCGCGAAGGCCTCGCGGAGGGTGTTGCGTGAGACGCCGAGCGCGTCGCAGAGCGACTCCTCGGGGAGCTTTGTGCCGGGCGGCAGGTGGCCGGCCGCGATCCGCTCGCGCAGCATCCCCGACACCCACTGGCCGGTCTCGGCGTGACGCGCCGACGCGGTGCGGTGACGCAGGTCGGCGAGGGTCTCGGCGAGGGTCATGGTGCCCACGATACCGCCCGGTCGGAGCGGCGGCCCGAGGACGGGCGGGGTGTTCCGGCGGGCCGTTGGAACCGGGTGACGGATGTGCTCAGTCCCCGATCGAGGCGACCGCGCTGTCCACCGCCACCGTGTCGCCGGGCTGCACCAGCTGGTCCCGCAGGGTTCCGCTGCGGTGCGCCACCACGATCGACTCCATCTTCATGGCCTCGAGTACGAGCACCGGGTCGCCTGCGGCCACGAACGCTCCGGATGGGGCCATCCACTTCACGACCGAGCCGCCCATGCTGGCCCGGAGGGTGTCCGGGTCTGCGGCGGGGGCCGAGTCGCCCCCGGTGGGGAGCTCGTAGGCAGTGGTGACAGCGGCCGCACCGCTCCCCGCTCCGTTTCCCGTAGCGGCCGAACCGACTGCGCCGCCCAGCCCGCGAAGGAGACTGTCGAGCAGGGCGGCAGGTAGGCCGAGCGCCATCCGTCGCCCGTCGACCTCGATGCTGATGGTGTGCCGGGCGGCCTCCGGCGGCACGGGATTGAACTGGGGGTCGCTGGGCAGTTCTTCGGCGAAGTCGGCCTGGATCCAGCCGGTGTGCACGCCGAGGTGGTCGGGCGCGGTGAATGCCGTCGAAGTGACCACGGCACGGTGGAACGGCAGAACGGTGGGCAGGCCGGTGATCTCGAACTCGGCCAGGGCTCGGCGGGCGCGGCGCAGGGCCTGCTGCCGGTCGGCGCCGGTGACGATCAGCTTGGCGAGCAGGGAGTCGAACCGGTCCGGTACGATGCCGCCAGCCCTGACCCCGGAATCGACCCGGATGCCCGGCCCGGTCGGCACGGTAAAGGTCGCCACGGTCCCGGGGCACGGCAGGAACCCGCGCCCCACGTCTTCGGCGTTGATGCGGAACTCGAACGAGTGCCCGCGCGGTTCGGGGTCGGTGAAGATGGGAACGGTCCCGCCGGATGCGATCTGCAGTTGCGCCAGTACCAGATCGATGCCGCTGGTCTCCTCGGTGATCGGATGCTCGACCTGCAGCCGGGTGTTCACCTCGAGGAACGAGATGGTGCCGTCCTGCGCGAGCAGGTACTCCACGGTGCCCGCGCCGGTGTAGCCGGCGGCCCGGCAGATGGCCTTGGCCGAGGAATAGATCTGGCTGTTCTGCGCAGGGGTGAGGAAGGGCGCTGGCGCCTCTTCGACGAGCTTCTGGTTGCGGCGCTGCAGCGAGCAGTCGCGGGTGCCCACGACGATCACGTTGCCGTGGGTGTCGGCGAGGATCTGCGCCTCCACGTGGCGGGGCTTGTGCAGGAACCTCTCGACGAAGCACTCGCCGCGGCCGAAGGCGGCCGTCGACTCGCGCACGGCCGAATCGAAGGACTCCTCGATCGCATCCATGTCCCAGACGACCTTGAGGCCGCGGCCGCCGCCGCCGAACGCCGCCTTGATGGCCACCGGCAAGCCGTGCTCCAGGGCGAAGGCGCGCACCTCGGCGGCGGTCTCCACGGTGCCCTCGGACCCGGCGACCAGGGGAGCTCCCACCCGGATGGCGATCTCACGGGCGAAGACTTTGTTGCCCAGCACCCGGATCGCGGCGGGCGTCGGACCGATCCAGAGCAGTCCCGCGTCGATCACGGCCTGAGCAAAGTCGGCGTTCTCCGAAAGGAAGCCGTAGCCCGGGTGCACGGCGTCGGCGCCGGAGTCCCGGGCGATGCGGAGCAGCTTGGCCACGTTGAGGTAGCTGTCGGCCGGGCTGTCGCCGCCGAGTGCCCAGGCCTCCGTGGCGGCCGAGACGTGCAGGCCGTCGGCGTCGACGTCCGCGTAGACGGCCACGGAGTCGAGGCCGGCATCGTCGCAGGCGCGAGCGATGCGCACGGCGATCTCACCGCGGTTGGCGATCAGGACTTTCTGCATGGTTCAGCTCTCGGTCGCGGCGTGTGAGTTCGGGGGGGTGTTTGCGGCACGCGCGGGGGGCTGCGCCGCTCCGCGCGTGGCGTGCCGGCAGCGCAGCGGCGCAGCACCCGCGTAGCGCGTGAGGGCGGGCATTAGGGGGAGGCGGGGACGGGCTCGGCAGGCACGGGCGTGAAACGGATGCGCGCTCCCGTCGGCAACTGTGCCGCGAGGTCGAGGTCCTCGGCGAGCACGACGCCGATCACCGGGTAGCCGCCGGTGACCGGGTGGTCCGCGAGGAACAAAACCGGCAGGCCCGACGGCGGCACCTGGATGGCCCCGCGGGCCGTACCCTCGCTGGCCAGCTCGCCCGGCCGCGACCGGGCGAGCGGCTCACCGGCCAGCCGCAGGCCGATCCGGTTCGACTGATGGGTGACGGTCCACTCCGCGTCGCCGAACCGGTCGACGGATGCCGGCTCGAACCAGTCCGCGCGGGGTCCCGGCACGAAGCGCAGCACGGTGACCTCGGCCGGGGCCGGCGGCGGGGTCTCGGGGTGGTGCACGGCGCTGCCGGGGGCGGGCGGCAGCATCCGGAGCACGGTTCCCGAGGTCAGCGGGGCCGGACCGATGCCGCTGAGGGTGTCGGTGGACCGGCTGCCGAGCACCGGGTCCACGTCGATGCCGCCGCGGAAGGCCAGGTAGCTGCGCACGCCCGAGCGGGGGGCTCCGAGCGACAGGGTCTGCCCGGCGAGGAGGGAGACGGCGGAATCCATCGGCAGCTCGCGGTGGCGGCCGACGGCATCCGTCACCGTGAGCGGGAGAACGGCACCGGTGACGGCGAGCACCTGGTCTGCCAGCGCGGTCAGGGACAGGCCGCCGAGGGCGTTCTCGAGCACGGCGGCCGTGGCCGGATTTCCAACGACCCGGTTGGCGCGCCGCAGGGCGCCACGGTCGAGTGCACCGGACGCGGTCACGCCCTGGTCGGCGTAGCCGGGGCGGCCGAGGTCCTGCACGGTCGTCTGCGCGCCGGGGGAGAGCACGCGGATGCCGTTGGCGGGGGTGGGGACCGCGGTTGCCGCGACATCGGGAGTGGCCGCCGCAGCCGGAGTTCCCACCGCGACTGCGGTCTCCGGCCCGAGGACCCCCGCGGCGGCGACCTGCTCGCGCACCGCGCGGAACCGCACCCGGTCACCCGGGCGGATCAGGGCCGGCTGCGAACGCTTCAGGTCCCAGAGCCGGGCGTCCGTGCGGCCGAGCAGCTGCCAGCCGCCGGGGGAGGCGCGGGGGTAGACGGCGGAGTAGTCGCCGGCCACGGCCACGGAGCCGGTGGGCACCGAGCTGCGCGGCGAGCTGCGCCGGGGCACGGTCAGCACGGCGCTCGCGCCGGTGAGGTAGAGGAAACCGGGGACGAAGCCGCCGAACGCGGCGGTCCAGTCCTGGCCGGTGTGCGCGGCGATGACGCCCTCGATGCTGAGGCCGGTGTGCGCGGCGACGTCGGCGAGGTCTTCCCCGTCGTAGACGGTGTCGATCTGCACGAGCGCGGCGTCTGCGGGGGCGGCCGGCAGAACCTGCAGCTGCCGCAGGGCGTCGGCGAATCCCCGTGCGGCGGAGGCGGAGACGCCGGTGATCAGCACGGTTTCCGCGGCGGCGAGCACGTCGAGCTGCCCGGCCAACGGATGCCGCTGCAGGTGTGCCTGCAGGTCGAGCACGTCGGCCAGGCCGGCCAGTTCGACCAGCACGGCGCGGTCGCCGACGGCTCGAATGATGCGAACGGGACCGGCCACGGGGCTAGACGAAGCTTCGAATGGGGATGCCGGCATCCTGCAGCGCGGAGCGCACCGCACCGGCCAGCGCGACGGCGCCGGGGGTGTCGCCGTGCAGGCAGATGCTTTCGGCCGTCACCGTGAGGAGGCTGCCGTCGACGGAACGCACCTGGCGGTCGCCGGCCAGGCGGAGCACCTGCTCGGTGACGGCGGCAGGGTCGAGCAGCACGGCGCCGGGCCGCGATCGGGACACCAGGGAGCCGTCCGGGTTATAGGCACGGTCGGCGAAGGCCTCCACGACTGTGCGGAGCCCGGCCCGGTCGGCGAGGCGCTGGATCTCGGAATCGGGCAGCACCATCACGGGCAGGCTCGGGTCGACGGCGCGGATCGCGTCGACGACGGCCTGCGCCTGCACCTCGTCGTGCGCGATGGTGTTGTAGAGGGCACCGTGCGGTTTGACGTAGCTGACCCGGGTTCCGGCGACCGCGGCCAGGGCCTGCAGCGCGCCGATCTGGTAGATCACCTCGTCGGTGAGGTGACCGGGCTCCATGTCGATGAACCGGCGGCCGAAGCCGGCCAGGTCCCGGTAGCCCGGGTGCGCGCCGACCGTCACGCCGGCTGCGGCGGCGGCCGTGCAGGTGGCGCGGATCGTGCTCGGATCCCCGGCGTGGAAGGCGCAGGCCACGTTCACGCTGGAGACGGAGGAGATGATCGCGGCGTCGTCGCCGAAGGACCAGTTGCCGAAGGATTCCCCGACATCACTGTTTAGATCGATGCTGTCTGAATCGATGCTGGACATCCGGGTCTCCGTCCGTGGAAGTTTGGTTAAGGATGCACCACTTCCGCAGATTGTTCAACAATGTATTGGCGGGTGGAAGCCCGATTCGGCGCCGGAGTCAGTTCGCGGGGCTGTCGAGGGAGGGCTCGGAGGGTGGCACGGAACCCTCGAGGGTCTCCTCGAGCCGGGCGTCGTCGTTCTGGGGCAGGGTGATCGCGAAGAACGGGATCGTCCAGTGGCAGAGCGGGCCGACGAGCACGGCGAAGAGAACCGTGCCGATGCCCACGTTGCCGCCGAGCGCCCAGCCGATGCTGAGCACGGTCACCTCGATGCCCGTGCGCACGATCCAGATGCGCCAGCCGGTGCGCTGGTGCAGGCCCGTCATCAGCCCGTCGCGCGGGCCGGGGCCGAAATGCGCGCCGATATAGAGGCCGGTGGCGATCGCCAGCACCAGAAGCCCGGCCGCGAACAGCAGGATGCGCACCCACAAATCCTGCCCCGTCGGGATCAGCCAGAGGCCGACATCCGCCGCCGGCCCGACGAGCAGGGCGTTCAGCACGGTTCCCACGCCCGGCTTCTGGCGCAGCGGGATCCAGAGCAGCAGCACGACGCCGCTGATCAGGATGGTGACCAACCCAAAACCGAGGCCGGTGAGGCCGGAGATGCCCTGGGTGAGTACGTCCCACGGGGCCACGCCGATCTCGCCGCGCACAATCAGCGCGATCCCCAAGCCGTAGAGGAAGAGGCCGATGAGGAGCTGGGCGAGGCGACGGGTCATGGAAGTCCATCCAATTGCACTATCGGCCCGTTATCAAGTTGCCAGGCCGACCCGGCCCGGCGGCGCGGATGCCGCCTTCCACGCCGCCGGCGACCTGTCGGGCCGGTCCCTCGTCTGCAGCCCGTGCCTAGTCGTCGAGAACGAAGGTGACTTCGATCACGACGTCGTACGAGGTGATCTCACCGTCTGTCACCTCCACCTTCTGTTCCTTGACCCAGGCGCCGGAGACCCCGCGCAGGGTCTTGCTCGCCCGGGCGATGCCGACGGCGACGGCATCCTCGAAGGATCTGTCGGACCGGATGCTGAGTGTTGTTACGCGTGCCACAGTCATAATTGCTCCTTGTCGTTCGGGTTGATGGTGCGTCTTGCGGCCGAGGGTACGCCCCTCCGTCTGCCTCGGCCCGACGGATGCCCCGGGCAGGGAAGTCTGCACACCCTGCAATGAGATACTGAACGGGTGCATTTTCTCGCTGTCTTGAGCATGAAGAACCGGGCGCTGATCGCGCTGATCACCATCGTCGTCGCCGTTTTCGGCAGCCTCGCCCTGACCAGCCTCAAGCAGGAGCTGATCCCTTCCCTGCAGCTGCCGCAACTGGTGGTCTCGACGAGTTACCCGGGCGCCTCGCCCGAGGTCGTCAACGACGACGTGTCGACGCCGATCGAGACGGCGATCCAGGGCATCCCCGGGCTCGAATCCACCTCGACGACCAGCAGCACCGACGCGTCGCTGGTCAGCGCCACGTTCACCTACGGCACCGACCTGGTCAAGGCCGAATCGCGCATCAGTCAGGCCATCAACCGTATCAAGTCGACCATGCCGGAGAACCTCGACCCGCAGGTGCTCTCTGGCAGCATCGACGACTTCCCGGTGCTCTCCCTCGCCGTGTCCGGCGGCGACCGCGACACCCTCGCCGACGACCTCAAGCGCAGCGTACTGGGCGACATCCGTGATGTGCAGGGCGTGCGCGAGGCAGCCCTGGTCGGCGACGTCGGCCGCCGCGTGACCATCACGCCGGATGCCGCGAAGCTGGCCGAACGCGGCCTGACCAGCCAGGGCATCCGCAGTGCGCTGGAGCAGAACGGGTCGCTGATCCCGGCCGGTTCGCTGACCGAAGACGACACCACCCTCTCGGTGCAGACAGGATCGAAGCTCGGCGAGGCCGAGGACATCGCGGCGCTTCCGATCCTCGCCCCGGTGCCCGGCGCGGGTCTGACCACCATCGGCGACGTCGCCAACGTCTCCCTCGGCGAGAACCCGGTCGCGAGCATCTCCCGTGTCGACGGCCGGCCGGCACTGACCATCGCGGTCACCAAGGTGCCCGCAGCGAACACGGTCGACGTGTCCGAGGCCGTGCGCGCGATCCTGCCCCAGCTGGAGGCGGCGGTCCCCGGCGCGACCTTCACGGTCGTCTTCGACCAGGCGCCGTTCATCCAGGAATCGATCGACGCGCTCACCGAAGAGGGCTTGCTCGGACTGATCTTCGCCGTTCTCGTGATCCTCGTGTTCCTGCTCTCGGTGCGGGCGACCCTGGTCACGGCGATCTCGATCCCGACCTCGGTGCTGATCACCTTCATCGGCCTGCAGGGCGTGGGCTATTCGCTGAACATCCTCACCCTCGGCGCCCTCACCATCGCGATCGGGCGCGTCGTAGACGACTCCATCGTGGTGATCGAGAACATCACCCGCAACCTGGTCGAGGGCGCCGACCGCGCCGCGACCATCGTGCGCGCGGTGCGCGAGGTGGCCGGGGCGATCACGGCATCCACCATCACTACCGTCACCGTGTTCCTGCCGATCGCGTTCGTCGGCGGCTCGACCGGGGAACTGTTCCGGCCGTTCGCGCTAACCGTCTCGATCGCCCTGCTCGCGTCGCTGCTGGTTTCTCTGACCATCGTGCCCGTGCTCGCATTCTGGTTCCTGCGGCCGGCCAGGGCGGTCGCGCCCGCCCCGGTGGTTGAGCTCGTCGAAACCCCCCTGGCCCTTACTGCGGAGGTCTCGACCGCCTCGCCGATCTCGACAGGCTCGCCCACCGTGAGCGTCGAGCCCGCCACCTCGCGCCGCACCCGCCACAACGGCAGCGCGGACGCCCCACCCGAGGAGCGCCCGAGCCGCCTTCAGACCGGCTACCTCCCGGTCATCCGCTGGACCCTGAACCACGCCGTCGCGACACTCCTGGTCGCGGTGCTCGTTCTGGGCGGCACGGTGGCCCTGGTTCCCTATATGAAGATCAACTTCCTCGGCTCGACCGGGCAGACCACCTTCCAAGTCACCCAGACACTGCCGGTGGGCACCAGCCTCGCAGCTCAGGACGACGCCTCCACGGCCGCCGAGAAGTCCCTTCGCGGCACCGACGGCGTCGAAATCGTGCAGGTCTCCATCGGTGGCGGCAACGCCCTGGCCGCATTCGGCGGCGGCGTGTCGTCAAACACCGTGACCTACTCGATCACCACCGACGGGGAGGCCAACCCCGACGAGGTTCAGGATGTCGTGCGAGACCAGCTCACGGCCCTGAACGGAAGCGGAGAATTCTCGATCTCGTCCGGCGGAGGGTTCGGCGGGACATCCGATATCGCTGTGGATGTGACCGCGGCCACGAACGCCGACCTGCAGAGGGCCACCGACGCGGTGCTCGCCTCCGTGGAGGACCTCGACGCGATCAAGGAGAGCTCAAGCAATCTGGCGGCCTCACGCCCCTACATCGCGGTGACCGTCGACCGGGATGCCGCGGGTGCCGTGGGCCTGAGCGAGCTCGCCCTGGGCGCACTGGTGTCGCAGGCCATGCAGCCGAGCGTGATCGGATCCATCGTGATCGACGAGACGACCCTGTCGGTCTACCTGCAGTCCGAGGCGCCGCCGACGACGACGGCCGAGCTCGCGGCCCTGAGTATCCCGACCCTGGCCGGACCGGTTGCCCTGGACACCCTGGCCACGGTCGAGCAGGTCGAGGGTCCGTCCACCCTCACCACGACGAAGGGGCTGCGCACGGCGACCGTGTCCGCCACCCCCAGCATCGACGACCTGGGTGCGGCCAACGCGCAGATGACGGCAGCCCTGGCCGACACCGCTTTGCCGGAGGGCGCGACGGCGACGCTCGGCGGGGTCACCGCCGACCAGACCGAGGCGTTCGCGCAGCTCGGGCTCGCGCTGCTGATCGCCATCCTGATCGTCTACATCGTGATGGTGGCGACCTTCCGGTCGCTGCTGCAGCCACTGCTGCTGCTGGTGTCGGTGCCGTTCGCGGCGACCGGCGCGATCGCCCTGCAGGTGATCACCGGCATCCCGCTGGGTGTGCCCTCGCTGATCGGCGTGCTGATGCTGATCGGCATCGTCGTGACCAACGCCATCGTGCTGATCGACCTGGTCAACCAGTACCGGCGTCGCGGGCAGTCGGTGCGGGAGGCGCTGGTCAACGGTGCGTCCCGTCGTCTGCGCCCGATCCTGATGACCGCGCTCGCCACGATATTCGCGCTGCTGCCGATGGCGGTCGGCCTCACCGGAACGGGCGGTTTCATCTCGCAGCCGCTGGCCCTCGTTGTCATCGGCGGGCTGGTCTCCTCGACCGTGCTGACCCTGGTGGTGCTGCCCGTGCTGTACTTCCTGGTCGAGGGCGGCCGGGAGCGCCGGGCCGAGCGGCGCGCATCCGCCGGGCCGAGCTGCGCGCATCCGCCGGGGTTATGCACGCAACGCTGCGGCTAACTCAGGAAAACCGGTGCCGGCTGAAGCCCCTGCCCCCGGGATCAGGCAACGGATGCCGCGGCCTCGCCCGGATCTCCTGAGTTGGCCACCGTGCGGCCGAAGCCGGCCCGGCTCTAGAAGCTGACCGGGGCCGGGGCCAGCGGGCCGGTGCGCACGAGCACGGTGCTGTCGTCGTCACAGCCCTCGATCGGGTTCGGCGTGGCCACCCGGCTCGCGGTGTCCCAGCCGGGCAGCGTCACGTCGAGGGCGCCGACCGGCACGAGGTGACAATCGTACGCGCCGGCTTGGCCGAGGTGCAGCAGGCTGTACGCGGATGTCCCGGGCGCCAACGCGAGGACCGCCACCGGGTACCAGCGTCCCGGCTCGGTGTCGGAAACGGATCCGACCGGCACATTCGGGGCCGTGCCGACCAGAGTCGTCACCGGGTAGCCCTCGACCGTGCACGCCGCCGGGCCGGTGTTCGTGAGACGCAGGTCCCAGTAGAAGTTGCCCATGCCGCTGTCCTGAGGCCGCGACTGCAGCGACAGCGACAGTTGGTTCGGGCCGCAGGTGCCGGCGGAGGCCGAATCGGCGGGAGCGGGCGTCGAGGACAGCGTGGCTGGGGAGGTCGGGGTCGAAGTTGCCGTCGGGGTCGAACCGGGCGACGAGACACCGCTCGTCGGGGGTGAACCCGGCCCCGCGCATCCGGCCAGCACCAACGCCGCCGCGCACCCCAGTCCAACTGCCATTGACCGCCCTCGACCCCGCATCACCGTCATAGCCCCAGTTTCACACTGCCTGGGCGTTGTCGCCCAGGGACACGGGCGCGGGCCAAAGATGTGTAACATCCCCCGCGAAGCTGACCTAGACTCATTTCCAAAGGGGGGGTCTGATGACCACGCAATTTCCGAAGTTCCTGGACGCACGCTACCGGGTTAAGGACCTGATCGGCCGCGGCGGAATGGCCTCGGTCTACCGGGCCACCGACGAGCGTCTGGGTCGGGACGTGGCGATCAAGATCTTCGAACTTCGCGCCACCGACGTGCCCAATATTCAGCGCCAGCAAGCCGAGATCAACGTGCTGGCAAGCCTGAACCACCACAGCATTGTCACCCTGTTCGACGTCGGTGTGGACCGGACCGAGGCGGACCACCCGCAGATCTTCCTTGTGATGGAGCTCGTGGACGGCGTCAACCTGCGTCAGCGACTCGACCGGGATCCGATGTCGACGCGGCACATCGCCCAGATCGGTTACGACCTGGCGGAGGGGCTCGACTACATCCACGGGCGCGGCGTCATCCACCGTGATATCAAACCGGCGAACATCCTCCTCGCGGAATACAGCTCGGATTCCCGAGCGCGCGCGCGGCTGACCGATTTCGGCATCGCCCTGTTCCCGGACAGCGCGCGGGTGACCACCCAGGGGATGACGACGGGCACGGCCGCCTATCTCAGTCCGGAGCAGGCCCGGGGAGAGAACCTCGGACCGGCGAGCGACATCTATGCGTTGGGGCTCGTGCTCCTGGAATGCTTCACCGGTGAGACGGCGTTCCCCGGGGAGCCGATCCCGTCGGCCCTAGCCAGACTCCAGCGCGACCCTGCCATCCCGCAGGCACTCGCCCCGGAGTGGCGGCACCTTCTGTCGACCATGCTGGCCCGCAAGCCGGAGCAGCGCCCGCCGACCGCGGAGGTGGTGCTCGCTCTGCACCAAGCTGTTATCGCGGAAACCGGCCGCCATCGTAGTGCCGTGGATCACAACCTCGTCAGCGACGAATCCGCACGGCTGCACGAGGTCGCGCGCCTCGACATTCTCGACACTCCCGCCGACGGCGCCTTCGACCGGATTGCCGCGCTCGCCGCCCGGTTGTACGATGTACCGATCGCGATCGTCAGTATCGTCGACACCGACCGTATCTGGTTCAAATCGCATCACGGCCTCGACCTCGAGGAGATCCCCCGCGATCCGGGCCTCTGTGCCTCGGCCATCATGTCCGAGGGACCCTGGGTGGTAGAGGATGCCCGCACCGACCCGCGCGCGCTCGCAAACCCACTCGTGGCCGAGGAATTCGGCCTGCAGTTTTATGCCGGAGTGCCCCTGACGACCCGGAACGGTTACAACCTCGGCACCCTGTGCGTTATCGACTTCCGACCGCGCGCCATCACCACGCCCGAGCTCCGAACCCTCACCGACCTTGCCGCCCTGGTGATGAGCGAACTCGAACTGCGGCTGGAAAGCCGGCGCGCTGCTCTTTCCTGAAGGGAAGCGGCCCCGTGGCGTGATCAGGCGGTGTGGCCAGGCGCAGTGGTCACGCGGAGTCCTCGCTCAGCCGGCACCGACCTCGATGACGCTGACGCGCAGCCCGTCGAGAGCGGCGACCCGCAACTGGTAGTCCCCGGCCGAGACGGTGTCACCCACCTGGGGCATGCGTCCGAGCCGGTAGGTCACGAAGCCGGCCGCGGTCTCATAGGGGCCGTCCTCGAGTTCGACTCCTGTGGCATCCGTGAAGTCTTCGATATTCAGGCCGCCATCCGCCAGCCGGGCCTGGCCGTTCTCGTCGGAGTGTCCCTCGGGCACAGGCAGGTCGTACTCGTCGTGGATCTCACCCACGAGCTCCTCAACGAGATCCTCGAGAGTCACGATACCGTCGGTGCCGCCGTATTCGTCGACGACGATCGCGATGTGCACGCCGGCACGGCGCAGCTGGGTCATGGCCGGCAGGATGCGATTGGTGCCGGGAAGGAAGACGATGGCCCGCACCACCTCGGCTACGGTCGTCGCGCCGGGGTGGGCGTCGGGGTCCAGGAGATCGCGCACGTGTACGAAGCCCAGCACCTCGTCGATTGAGCGGCCGATCACCGGATAGCGCGAGTGCGGCAGCGACCGGATCTCCTCCAGGGCGGCGGGAATCGTCTGCGTGCCGACCAGGAAGTCGACGTCTCCGCGATGGCGCATCACCTCCTTGACCAGCCTGTTGGTGGCGTCGAGCACTTCACTCAGGATGTGCCGTTCCTCGACCTCGAGGCCCTCGTGTGCGGCGACGAGGTCGCGCAATTCCTCATCAGACACGAGCTCGCTCCGGGCGTGCGGGTCTCCGCCCAGGAGCCGCACAACGGCGTTCGTCGAGACGGACAGCAGCCAGATCACGGGGCGCATCAGGGTCGCGAAGACCTGGAGTGGCGGCGCGAGCGCGAGCGCGAAGTTGCTGGCCTTCTGCAGTGCGAATCGCTTCGGCACGAGTTCCCCCAACACCAGGGAGAGGTAGGCGACGAGGAGCGTCAGACCGACCAGGGCAAGCGTGTCCGCGGCCCCTTTCGACAGCCCGAGTACCACCAGCAGCGGGGCGAGGTCGGGCGCCAGCGTGGAGGCACCGTAGGCGGCGGACAGGAACCCGGCGACGGTGACGCCGATCTGCACGGCCGCCAGAAACCGGTTCGGGTCCCGGGCCAGGTGGGCGACCGTTTTGCCACGCGTGCTTTCGCGTTCCAGCGCGTGCAGCTGGCTCTCGCGCAGGGACACCAACGCCAACTCGGTCGCTGCGAACACGCCGCCGATGAGCACGAACAGCAGCACGAGCGCCAGGTTGAGCCAGGTATAAACGTCCATGCCGGTCATTATAAAGCCGTTCGAGGACTCCACCCGGGCCGCGCCGCTGCTTCGACTCCTCCTGCGTGTGGCTAACTCAGGAGATCCGGCGAGTCGGCTGCCGATCGGGTGGCGGTGCCGCGGAAATGCAGAGGGTGCAGTGACGAAGCCGGCCATTCTCCTGAGTTAGCCACGGGCGGGCGGGCGGGCTCCTGGCCGGCCGGCGACCTGCCCGGACGTCGGCTGGCTGGCTGGTCGGTGACGGCGCGACTTGGCCCGGGAGGTGCTCTTCGGTGCCTCGGGTGCATAACTCCTGGGATTTTTCGAGACCGCGCCGGACATCCGCGGAATTCCGGGGGTGCCCGATAAGTGATTGAGCAATGTGCAGGAGTCATGCACGACGGGGTGGGGTGGGCTGGAAGGGGGCGGCAAGGGAGAGGGGACAGTGAGGGCGCGAGGCGCAAATCCCTCGGTCAGGCCGGGAGCGGTGATGGGCCGCGGCGGCCGGTCCGCACACCCTGCCGCCAGACCGCCCAGGTCAGCGGCACGCCGGGGCGGTAGGCGAGATGAGCGACGGATGGCGCGTCAAGCACCTGCAGGTCGGCCCGCCCGCCCACGCGCAGGGCTCCGACCGCGTCCGTTCCCGTGTCGCGGCCGAGAGCCCGGGCTCCGCCTCGGGTCGCCGCCCACACCGCCTCCTCGATCGTCAGACCCATTTGCAGCACCGCGGTGGCCACGCAGAACGCCATCGACGTCGTGTAGGAGCTGCCCGGATTGCAGTTGGTGGCCAGGGCGATGCTCGCGCCGGCGTCGAGCAGCCGCCGGGCCGGCGGGAACGGCTGCCGGGTGGAGAGGTCGCAGGCCGGCAGCA
The DNA here is from genome assembly GCF_004402245.1 of Cryobacterium sp. TMT2-18-2. Taxonomy (NCBI): domain Bacteria; kingdom Bacillati; phylum Actinomycetota; class Actinomycetes; order Micrococcales; family Microbacteriaceae; genus Cryobacterium; species Cryobacterium sp. TMT2-18-2. Next base: position 204,635 of record NZ_SOFU01000013.1, on the reverse strand, counting down.
GGGTGGCCACGGTGGCTGAGGCGGCGAGGGCGTCGAGGTCCGCCGGCTCGAGGTGGTTGCAGTGGTCGACACTCGCCGCGCCGAGCTCCACCGCGAGGCGCACCCCGCCGCTGAATCCCAGCTGGTTGCCGTGCAGGCGCAGGCCGAGGCCGGCGGCACGGCCGGCCAGTAGCACCTCCCGGCTCTCCGCCACATCGAACGCCCCGACCTCGCAGAACACGTCGACGAACTGTGCGTGCGGAGCCACCACGGCGAGCATCGGTCCGGTGACCAGGTCCAGGTAGTCGCGCCGGTCGATGCCCGGCGGCACGATATGCGCGCCGAGGAATGTGACGACATCAGCGACGGATGCCGCCACCCGAGCCGACCGCGCCTCGCTCGCCAGGTCGAGGCCGTAGCCGGTCTTGCTCTCGAGGAACGTGGTGCCCTGCGCCTCCGCCTCGCGCCGCAGCCGTGCCGCCGCGGCCGTGAGCTGCGCCTCGGTCGCGGCGCGAGTGGCAGCCACGGTGGTCAGGATTCCTCCCGCCGCGTAGGGCTGACCGCCCATCCGGGCCTCGAATTCCGCGGCCCGGTCGCCCGCGAACACCAGGTGGGTGTGGCTGTCGACCCAGCCGGGCAGAGCGGCCCGGCCGCCGGCATCCGTGCGGACGTCGGCCGCCGGTGCCGCGGACGCCGCGCCGATCCACGCGATGCGGCCGCCCTCGATCACGAGGGCAGCATCGGCGAGGCGCGGGGCGCCGTCCGCCTGCGTGGTCAGTTCCCGGATACCGGTGATCAGCTCGGTCGGTTCGGGGGTCACGGTCGTTCTCCTGACGCGAGCGCGGCGGTGCCGTCGAGCGCGGCGAGGGCGTCGCGCAGCAGGATCTCGGGTCGCAGCGTGCCCGACGCCCGCCCGTCAGGCCCGCCCGCGCCACCCACCAGCACCCCGGAGTCGGCGACGACGCGTCCGCCCACGATCACCCGGCGCACGTCGGCGGCCGTCGCGGTCAGCGGCAGCTGCTCCGGCAGCGACCCGGCTGTGCGGATGCTGTCGCTCGCCACCTCCACGAGGTCGCACAGGTCATCGGGGATGAGGCGCTGCCGGCCGAGTCCGAGCGCGGCATAGCCGTGGTCCGAAGCGGCCACGAGCAGTTCGGCGGGCGTGAACCGGCCGCGCCGGCCCGATACCAGACGCTCGCCGGCCTCCAGGCCGCGCATCTCGAGCAGCGGGTCGATGACGGCGTTCTGGTCCGAGCCGAGGGCTATCCGGGCGCCGGCCCGCTGCAACGCCAGGGCCGGCCCGATCCCGTCGCCGAGGTCGGCTTCCGTGGTCGGGCACATCACAACCGAGGCCCCAGATGTCCCGATCAGCGCCACATCCTCGTCGGTGAGGTGCGTGGCGTGCACGACGCTCAGCCGCGGAGCGAGCGCCCCGATCCCGGCCAGCACCTCGGTTGGGGTCCGGCCGTAGGCGGCCCGGCAGTCCGCGTTCTCCTGAGGCTGCTCCGACAGGTGGATGTGCAGTGGAACGGCATCGGGCAGCCCGGCGAGCGCCTCCCGGATCGCGGTCGGGGACACCGCCCGCACCGAATGGATCGCCGCGCCCAGGGTGACGCGGGTATCCGTGCCGGCCTGGGTGCCTGACTGGGCGTCGGCCTGGCTATCGGCCTGGCGGTCAGCCTGGGAGCCGTCGCCGTCGCCGTCATCTGCCGTCGCAGCACGGCCGAGCGCCTCGCGCAGCGAGTGCCACCGGGCCAGCCAGGCGGCGGCCGATCCGTCGCCGAAGGCGCGCTGCGCGGGGGTGAGTGGCATTCCGATTCCGCCGTCGAGGTAGAGCGTGTCGAGCAGCACCAGCCGGATGCCCACCTCCCGTGCCGCGGCCGCCAACGCCAGTTCCATGGCGTGTTCGGCGGGGTAGCGGGAGCCGCCCGGCCGGTGATGCAGATAGTGGAACTCGCCGACTGCCGTGAAACCGGAGGCCAGCATCTCGGCGAACACGGCCCGTGCCAGCAGGAAGTACCGCTTGGGGTCGAGGCCGGCGGCCACCTGGTACATGGCCTCCCGCCACTGCCAGAAGTCGCCGCCGGCGTCGTGGGTGCGGCCCCGCAACGCCCGGTGGAAGGCGTGCGAGTGCGCGTTCGCCAGCCCCGGCAGCACGGTGCCGAGCCGCACGTCGCCGGGCCGCGGCTCGGAGCGCGGTGTGACGGCCTGAAGGCGCCCGTCCGTGCCCACCTCCAGCCGCACGCCGGGCAGGGCAGCCCCGTCGACCAGCGCCAGCTCGCACCAGTAGGCGGCCACCGGTGGCCCCGACTGTCCAGCCCCAGCCCCAGCCCCGACCCCAGTCCCGACCCCGCGCGCGCTCACAGCAGGCTCCGCAGCAGGGTCTCGAGGGCGTCGATCCCGGCGACGCAGTCGCCCACCTCGGCGAATTCTTCGGGGGAGTGCGAGACGCCGGTGGGATTGCGCACGAAGAGCATGGCGCTCGGTACGCTCGCTGCGAGCACGCCGGCATCGTGCCCGGCACCCGTCGGCAGGGCCGGAACGAGGGCGTCAGCGCCGAGCACCGACCGGAATCGTCCCACGAGCTTGGGGTCGAACGTCACCGTTCCGGTCCAGGACTCCTCGGTGACGGCCACGGAGCATCCGTTCACCTGGGTGGCCTCGCCGACGGCCGCCGCGATTGCGGCGACCAGATCGCGGGTCTCGGCGTCGGTGGGCGCGCGGGCGTCGAGCCAGGCGTGCACGGATGACGCGATCACGTTGGTCCCGCCCGGCACCACCTCCAGGCGGCCGACCGTGGCGCGCGCGCCGGGGTGTCCCCCGGTGGCATCCTGCACGGCGACGATCGCGCGGGCAGCGGCCACGAGCGGGTCGCGGCGGTCTTCCATCGGGGTGGCGCCGGCGTGGTTGCCCTGGCCGGTCACGGTGAGGCGCCAGCGCCCGTGCGCGAGGATCGACGACGCCACCGCCACGGGCCGGCCGAGGTCGACCAGGCCGCGGCCCTGCTCCACGTGCAGCTCGATGAAGAGGCCGACTCGGGCCAGGGCGTCCCGGTCGGCGCCGAGGTGCGCAGGGTCGAGCCCGGCGCGGCGGGCAGCCTGGGCCAGGGTGATCCCGTCGGCGTCGATGAGCGCGCGGGCCCGGTCGGCGTCGATACCGCCGGTCAGTAGCCGGGAGCCCAGGCAGGCGATCCCGAATCGGGAGCCCTCCTCCTCGGCGCAGACGAGCACAGCGCAGGGGCGGGACGGCGTGAACCCGGATGCCCGCAGCCGCGCCACGGCCTCGAACGCACTGACCACGCCGAGGGGGCCGTCGTAGGCGCCGCCGCCGGGAACGGAATCCAGGTGGCTGCCCGTGACCACGGCATCCGGCCCCGGCTCTCCCCACCAGGCCCAGAGGTTGCCGTTACGGTCGGTCTCGACGCTGAGCCCGAGGCGCTCGGCGCGCAGGGCGAACCAGGCCCGCAGCTCGAGGTCGGCACCCTGCCAGAGGTGCCGGGAGTAGCCGCCGCGGCGGGAGTCCCGCCCGGTGTCGGCGATCTCGGCGAGTCCGGCGAGCATCCCGTGGGCGAGCTCGCTCATGCGCACACCCCGCTCACTCCGACTCCCACATCGGCACGCGCAGGCCGCGCTCCCGGGCCACCTCTTCGGCCCGCTGATACCCGGCGTCGACGTGCCGCATCACGCCAGTGCCGGGGTCGTTGGTGAGCACGCGGGCGATCTTCTCGGCGGCCAGGGGGGTGCCGTCGGCCACGATCACCTGGCCGGCGTGGATGCTGCGGCCGATCCCGACGCCGCCGCCGTGGTGGATCGACACCCAGGTGGCACCCGATGCCGTGTTCAGCAGCGCGTTCAGCAGCGGCCAGTCGGCGATCGCATCCGACCCGTCCAGCATGGCCTCGGTCTCCCGGTAGGGCGAGGCCACCGAGCCGGAGTCGAGGTGGTCGCGGCCGATCACGATCGGTGCGCTCAGCTCGCCCGACGCCACCATCTCGTTGAACTTCAGGCCGGCCCGGTGCCGTTCCTGGTAGCCGAGCCAGCAGATCCGGGCCGGCAGACCCTCGAAGTGCACGGTGTCCTGCGCCTTCGTGATCCAGCGGCGCAGGTGCTCGTCCTCGGGGAACAGCTCCACGATGGCCCGGTCGGTGGCCGCGATGTCGGCCGGGTCGCCCGAGAGCGCCACCCAGCGGAACGGGCCTTTGCCCTCGGCGAACAGCGGGCGGATGTAGGCGGGCACGAACCCGGGAAAGTCGAACGCCCGCGCGCAGCCGCCGAGCTCCGCCTCCGCCCGGATCGAGTTGCCGTAGTCGAAGACCTCGGCACCGGCATCCTGGAAGCCCACCATCGCGGTGACCTGCTTCGCCATGGATGCCCGGGCGCGCTCGGTGAATTCCTCGGGCTTCGCGGCCGCGTAGTCATGCCACTCCTCCGCAGTCACGCCCTCTGGCAGGTAGGCCAGCGGGTCGTGCGCGCTGGTCTGGTCGGTGACGATGTCGATCGGCACCCGCCGCTCCAGCAGCTCGGCGAACACGGTCGCCGCGTTGCCGACCACGCCCACCGAGAGGGCGCGCTTCTCGTTCTTCGCCGCGAGCACCCGGGCGACGGCGTCGTCCAGGGTGGGTGCCAGTTCGTCGAGATAGCCATGCTCGACCCGACGCAGCAGCCGGGACTCGTCCACGTCGACGATCAGCACGGCGCCGCCGTTCATGGTCACGGCCAGCGGTTGCGCGCCGCCCATGCCGCCGGCCCCGCCGGTGAGGGTGAGCGTGCCGGCCAGGGTGCCGCCACTGTGTGTGTGAGGCCCGCCCTCACGAGCGGCGATCTTCGCGGCCACGGCGGCAAAGGTCTCATAGGTGCCCTGCAGGATACCCTGAGTGCCGATGTAGATCCACGAACCGGCCGTCATCTGGCCGTACATTGTCAGGCCGAGGGCCTCGAGGCGGCGGAACTCCGGCCAGGTCGCCCAATCGCCGACCAGGTTGGAGTTGGCGATCAGCACCCGCGGCGCCCACTCGTGCGTGCGGAACACGCCGACCGGCTTGCCGGACTGCACCAGCAGCGTTTCGTCCTTTTCCAGCGTGGTGAGTGTACGCACGATGGCGTCGTAGGCTTCCCAGTTGCGGGCGGCCTTGCCCGTGCCGCCGTAGACCACCAGGTTCTCCGGGTGCTCGGCCACGTCAGGGTCGAGATTGTTCATCAGCATCCGCAGCGGGCCCTCGGTCTGCCAGCTTTTCGCGGTCAACTCGGTGCCGCGGGCGGCGCGCACGGGGCGGGATTCGGACATCACTGTCTCCTTGAGGGTTCGGGGGTTCGGGGTCGATCAGTCCATGGGGAGGTTGGGGACGGCGCGGCTGAGACCGGCGGACACGTGCCCGGCAGCCTGGGCCAGCAGCGGGCCGTAGCGACGGATGTCCGCGGGCTCCACCCGGTAGCTCGGGATGACCAGGCTCAGGGCGGCGATTGTTCTGGCTTCCGAACGGATCGGCGCGGCCAGGGCCGTGACATCCGTTTCGACGCCGCGTTCGACGACCACGTAGCCGGTCTCCGGGGTGTGCCCGGTGAGCACCTGCCCGGCCGCGGAGCGTTCGAGCGGCACGGTGCGGCCGACCCAGCTCGAGTGCCGCACCGAGTGGGTGCCCTCAACGATGGCGATGTAGAGCCCGGTGGCGTCGTGGCCCTCGACGCTGAGGTAGACGGACTCGCCGGTCTCGGCGACGAGCCGCTCCATGGCCGGGCGGGAGAGGGTGACCAGCGACTCGCTGCTGAGCGACTGCGCGCCGAGCTGGATGATGCGGCTGCCCGGCAGGTAGGCGCCGTCGTCGGTCTTGTGCACGAAGCCGCGGGTCTCGAGCGTGCGCAGCAGGCGCAGGGCGGTGCTCGGTGCGAGGGCGACGGCGCGTGAGCTCTCCGAGAGCGTGAGCCCGTCGGCGTCGCAGATCACGGCGAGCAGGTCGAGGGCTCGTTCCACGGTGCGGGTGGACGACTCGGCCATGGGTGCTCTCCCGGTTCTCATGCGAATGCTGATGTCATCCAGTAAAACTCAAGTGCCACTGTATGGCAATAGGCGGCTGGGGGACCCGTTCCCATTCACCGGGTCCAGGGCATGACCGCGGACATCGCCCACGTCCTCGCCGACTTCTCCACCTCCCGCGAACCTGTCTACGCCGCGGCGGGGAGTCGGCGACGGATGCTGCTCGGCCGGTGGGGTCAGTGACCCCCGCCGAGGTTGCCGGCGAGACGGGCGTGGATATTGGTGCTGGCATCGTTCATACCCACGATCACAGCGCGTTTGCCGAGACGTTCATATTTGTTCGTGATGGAGTCGAGGGCTGCGACGGTAGAGGCGTCCCAGATGTGGGAGGCGGCCATGTCGATGACGATGCGGTCCGGGTCTTCTGCATACTCGAACTGGGTGGTGAGGTCGTTGCTTGATGCGAAAAAGAGCGCGCCGGTCACGGTGTAGTACGCGGTCGGCACGGTTTCATCGGTTGAGACGGTGCGTTCCACGTCGACGAGGTGGGCGACCCGGCGGGCGAAGGCGACCATTGCCACGAGAACCCCGACGACTACGCCGATGGCGAGGTTGTGGGTGATCACGACCACAGCGACTGTGGCGACCATGACCGTGGTTTCGCTCTTGGGCATCCTCTGAAGTGTGGACGGACGGATGCTGTGCCAGTCGAAGGTCAGCACCGAGACGATGATCATCACGGCCACCAGGGCGGCCATGGGGATGATGGCGACGACATCGCCGAGAGCGATGACCAGGATCAGCAGGAATACGCCGGCAAGGAACGTGGAGATGCGGGTTCGGGCGCCGGAGGCCTTCACGTTGATCATGGTCTGGCCGATCATGGCGCACCCGCCCATGCCGCCGAAGAAGCCGGAGAGCATGTTGGAGACGCCCTGACCCCAAGTCTCGCGGGTCTTGTGGGAGTGGGTGTCGGTGACCTCGTCGACGAGTTTGGCCGTCATCAGGGACTCGAGGATGCCGACCATGGCCATGGCCAGCGCGTAGGGGGCGATGATCGTGAGCGTCTCGAAGTTGAGGGGGACGTTCGGAATGAAGAGTTCGGGGAGGCTCTTGGGCAATTTGCCCTGGTCGCCGACGGTGGGCACGTTGATTGCGATGGTGACGGTTGCGATGGTCAGCACCACGATGGCGACCAACGGGGCGGGGATGGTCTTGGTGAACCGGGGCATGACGACCATGATGATGATTCCGATGGCCACCAGCGGGTACACCATGAACGGTACGCCAAGCAGTTGCGGCAACTGTGCGATGAAGATGAGGATGGCCAGGGCGTTCACGAAGCCGACCATGACGCTGCGGGGGATGAAACGCATGAGCTTGGCCACACCCAGCACGCCCAGGATCACCTGAAGGAGCCCGGCCAGGATGACCGTGGCGATGAAATAATCCATGCCGTACTCGCGTGCTACGGGGGCGATCACCAGGGCGATGGCTCCCGTTGCGGCGGTGATCATCGCGGGGCGGCCGCCGAGGAACGCAATGGATACAGCCATCACGAAGGACGAGAACAACCCAACCCGTGGGTCGACTCCAGCGATGATGGAGAACGAGATCGCCTCCGGGATCAGCGCCATCGCCACGACAAGGCCGGCGAGGACTTCCCGAGTGAGGAGCCGCGGGGTGCGCAGCGCTGTCATCACCGATGGTTCGGCTTTGTAACGGTCGGGTGCGAGGGATTTCTGAACGAGAGCCATGGGGCCTCCAGGGACGAGGGCTCGCGGTGGCGGGCCAGAATGGGGCGAAGGGAAAGGGGTGCGCCCGATGCGCACAACCATGCGCCGGAACGGCGAGGATGGATGGTGGACTGGCATTCATTGTCAGCCGACGATCACAACTCTACCCTAACGTTAGGGTTATGTTTGAGTTGACGCGTGAGAGGTACCGCCATGTCATCGACTGAGTCCACGGCAACGATGCATATCGGCGAGCTGGCCGAACGCACCGGACTGTCACTACGAACCATCCGCCACTACGACGAAATCGGTTTGCTCAGGGCCTCAGGCCGGACCGATGGCGGCTTCCGCCTCTACACGGACGAAGACCAGGCCCGGCTGATCCTGATCCGGCGCATGAAGCCGCTGGGCTTCTCGCTTGAAGAAATGATGTCGCTCCTCAAGACCATCGACACACTGGACGGCGCCATCGAGGGCGCCGACATCGCCGCCGTGAGGTCGGACCTGGAGTCCTTCATTGCACAGGCCGAGGAGCGGCGCCAGGGGCTGCGGGATCAGCTCGCAATGGCCGACGAATTCCTTGCTCTCCTGCGCCAGCAGTGAGCGAGTGCCCTGCGGTGGACTCAGATGGCTGAGGGTTGGGAACAGCTCACTTCTGCGAATTCACGGGACCCTGAGTAGTGTGACCCGCGGTCGCCCTGACGACCGCCGCGAGTCGGAGCCGCCGGTCGAATCAGAGTGTGCGCAACAGGGAAGTCACATCGCGCCTCATCGACATGGGGTACTCGGTCGTGGGCGTGCCTCGGTCATCGCGATCGCATTCTTAGCCCCGGCCGCATCGTCGTTCAGTTCCGGAAACACGGTGAGGAGACCTTGGAGGCCGGCGACATCCTCGGCCAGGATCCAGTATTCTGCGCGGTCGAACTTTCGTCGAGCCCGGTCAGCTACTCCGGCGACCGCCACGCCGTCGCGCGAAGCGCACGCCTCGACCCACCACGGGACAGAGATAAACGAGACGGACCGTGAACCCGGATTATGTGCGTCGGCGATCATGGATGACGTGCCCTGAGTCATTGGGGACGCCCGCTTCGATCCGCACACACTTGCCAACGTAGGGTTGACTCGACGCCGGATCGATGCAACTCAGGCTTGCTGTCCAACATCCAACGAAGTCGCCAGCAAGGGCCCTGTTTTGGGTCGGCGTCAACATGCGTGATTCCGTGATCACTGAAGCCGAACTGTTGGTGCGCGAAAAGCTGAGAGGCGGCATGGCGGGTGGCTGCCTGCGCCATTCATGCGGCCGTGAAGGCCTCCCCGTTCCTCGGGAGCCAGGTGCCACCGTTGACCTGAGGGCGCTCAAAGACGATCGGCCTGCCGCGCGCCGTCGGCCAGTTCGTTGAGTCCGTGACTTGCACGTGCACGTGAGGCTGCGTGCTGTTGCCCGAGTTCCCGCATGATCCGATGTTCTCGCCGGCCATGACCACTGATCCAACTGCGACGCTCACCGATCCTCGCTGGAGATGGGCGATGAGCACAAAAGGCCCGGCCGGCTCCAGTGCGATGACCACGTGATTGCCCGCGATCGCGCGCACGCCCTCTCGAACTCGGCGCGCTTGGGAGAGCGCGTAGGGAATCAACGCCAATTGTGAGCGCCGGGCCTCGTGATCAAGCTCACCGTCGACCGCGGCAACGACTGTGCCCGATGCTGGCGCAAGGATCGGGGCGCCGAATCCGGCAAAGAGCTCGGGGGGCTCCGTCGCTAGCACGGAGCGCCAACCGTGCTTCGCCGAACGGCCTCGTTCGTCGACGGCGATGAAGTCGATTGCGAAGGTCGTGCCGAGCAGATGGGTGCCATGGCTGGGAACACGGTTCGCCGGACTGTTCTCTGCGGTCCACCGGCCCTGGAACGGAAATCGCAGCACGACGGGGGGAGTGCTCAACATGACAGCACCTCCGGCCGCGCATAGTGATGAGGCCCGTTCGAGCGACACGTTCAGTGTAGCGAGAGGCACGAGTCCACCGGGCCCAACTAGATCGGTCTAGGTTGAGGCGTCTCGCCCGCAAGCCGACCCGCGTTCGGACGCGAAGGTCACATGAACCGGTCGGTGCGGTTCCCCCCCCCTGGCATTGAGGCGGGACGTCGCTACCAATCCCGCAGAACAACCTCCACCCGCACAGGCATACCTGCCGGACCGGCACAAATCGGTCCCGCACGAAGCACGCGATCGGTATGCCTAACCGCCCGTCACACCCCTGCCAGAAATTTGGTTTTGCCCTCTGTCGTACGCCTGGACGGTGAGCGCTCACGCGTTTCGCTGAGGCGGACACTGACGTCGACGCGCTTCCGCCATTGCGGGAAAAACCCCGCCGATCGACGATTCGGTCCTGTCGACCGCACCCGCCGGGAACTGAGGCAGATGCGCTCGCTCGGTGGCCAAAAGACCCTTGAATACGCCCGTTCTCAGCGTAACGGCGCCCCAGCAGCATGCCCCGCACCGATTCCGTGGATCGGTCCAGCAACCACTTGTCAATGACGAACAACGTGAACGCGGTGTCTTTGCGGAGGAACCTCCCGGGCCCGCCGGATGTGTCTTGGGCGGCGACCCAGGCTTCCTCGAGGTCGGGCATAATTGTCCGATGACGGCCAGGAAGAGTGCCCGTTGGTGGCCATGAGATCAGCCCGATTCCTTTTCTGGATCCGACCGCTTAAACGGCGGGAGTATCCTCTTGGGCAATGTTTACCGTGTCTCAGTCGCACCAAAGCTCCCAGGAGGAGGCCCTGCATAGAGTTAAAAGTTAGAGGGGGCCATCGTCGGCGACATCGAGCGTTCCGACGCCCGTGGCTTGCTCGATCGGCCAAGGCCTGCGCATCAGAATTTACGTTGTCGCATCGCATCGCATCGCATCGCATCGCATCGCATCGCATCGCATCGCATCGCCTCAAACTCACCACCGTGGCCACGGCAGTTATCGACCGCAGGACCGATTTGGGAAGCCGCGTCGGGGCGAGAGAAGACGCCGACGTCCACTACGGCCTCGCCGCCGGCAAGGCCGTCGAGCGGGCGGCGACCCTCGCCACCGCGCGCGCCCGAAACCCCGAGCGCTGCAGCACCAGCTGCGACCCGAAGATCCTCGCCACCCCCGACGCGGCCTGGATCAACAAACCCGCCGCTCAAGAAAAAGAGCCGAAACTAGCCGCCTAAACTCACGCTGGCCTCATTCACCTTGACAAATTCCGCAGTCACGGCAGGTCAATCACTCAGGTTGTCGCTCACGGTTGGCTGGTGCGTCGCGAGCCTCGAGAAGGCAATTCTGGGGGACTCCTCGGCTGTGTGTCGCAACAGAACGAGAGTTTCGAAGAAATGGAAATCGGCGACGTTATTCGCTGGACAATCTTCACAGCGTTTCGCGATGTGATTACGCACTTGACATCAAGCGCAGAATCCGGATCCATCTGGGTGGTGAGCGCATGACCGCGATCAGTCCTGTGCGAGACCAAATGAATGGTTTCGATCACCGGCCGGCGCTGCCGCACGCTGCCACGGGCGGCCCGGCCCGCGAGGACGTGATGCCACTTCACGACGTTGGCACGCCGCAATTTGAGGACAACACTGATGGTGTCCTTGTCACCTACGCCGTCGCGGGAATCGACGCTGCCTTTGCGATTCTGGTGCGCCGGCATCGACCGCTGATGCGCTGTTGCGCTCTGCGGTTAATCGGCTCGGGTGCGGAAGCCGACGACGTCGTGCAGGAGTCGTGTGTTACCGCATGGCAAAAGCTATCGACATTGCATGACGGTAGGTGTTTGAAGTCTTGGTTGATGCGGGTCGTGCTCGGGCTCTAGTTACTCGGTGATCGCGGGCGAACTCGGGGTTCCAGTATCAACGGTGCGAGGACTACTCGCTCGATCTCGTCATACTCTCGCTCACGAAATGGCGTGTTGGCGCTAACCGCCCGCATCAAGCTGCGCGAACACGCACCCAGAGCGGGGCCCATAACACACGGGGGCGTCACAATGTGGAAAGAGCCTTCACAGTGGCTCCTAGCCACGCCGACTGTGCCTCCGACTGCATTTTTTTCCGGTCTACGGGCATATCTTGCAGAGCGCAACAGTAGAAGTCATGATCGAAGGTTAGGGCCTCGAGTAGGGGCCGAGGAGACAGCTGTCGACGGGGTTGCAAAAGCGTCGCCGTTATCGAACGAAAAGGCCCCGGTTGTGTCGCCCAGGGAAAGACGAGCAAGAGAACCAGGGCTGATCATCGGAGTGGGGGGACTCCGATGCGGAGCGTTACAGGGACGGTTCCTGCTGGCGGATTCGGCTCGCCCGAGAACATCTCACTCCCACCTCGGAGGACTTTTTACGCGGAGCCTGAAAGACCCTTGTTGCCGCGCATCATCACAGCAATGATTGATTCATGGCAGATAAGCAGAACGATGTCGATGAGATCTGGGATGACTGGAAAGACGCGATCACGATGACCGTCAGTGAGCTCAAATTGTGGCTCGACACGGATGAATCCAAGGAAGTCGGACAAAAAAACGATGGCAGCGGAGAGTCCATCGGGCACAAGTCCGGTCGCAGGATCGTGACAATTCTTGAAACGAAGAAAGCCGATCTGACTGCGTCCGATGTCGAACATATGCATAAGGTCGTCAGCTACGTGAAGCGGCACAGGGCACAGGGACCGGATTCCGATGTCGAGCACTCACGATGGCGATACTCGCTGATGAACTGGGGAAATGATCCACTGAAGAAGGCATGACGTAGGAGGTCGGTGCAAAGTTCACCGCGCACGCCGTGTTGGGGGAGCGCCTGTTCTACAAGGGGGCGGGTTCGGCGGGTGCGCCCCATCGTGGGACCAGGAGACATGAGCGACCGGTTCAGCTATTGGGTTTCCCGGCTGGGGGCCTACGACGCACGGCTCTCCAGTCGTGCAACCGGACGCCTCGGTCCCGAACACTTTAGGGGGTTTAGCTAGCGCATCTCTGCCAGCGCGGGGCTGCGAAGGGGGTTCGACCGACTTACGGTCCAGATGACGGCGGCGAAAATGACGGTGGCAACAGCGATAGCAAGAGCGTAGAGCGCGACGATGCTGTAGCCCTGGGCCGGGTTCAAGAAGGGGTAAGGCACCCATCCGTCGGTTGCCCCGCGGACGAGCACGACCATGATCCACACGATCGGGTAAATGAGGGCGATCCATATTTCGTTCCATCGGAGGGGGCTGCGGTCGTTGAAGATCAGCCAATCGAGTGCTGCGGCGAGGGGCAGGACGACGTGCAACACGGTGTTGGCCCAGGCCAGAGAGACGCCTCCTTCGAGCCCGGCGAGCAGCAAGTTGTAAACGAATCCGGTAATCACTATGTAGGTAGTGGCACACCCCCTCGCCAACACCAAACGTGGGGATTGGTGTCTCCCGAGGAAAGAAACGAAGGCGGAGACTGCCAGCACGATGACCACAATGATGTTGCTCTGCATTGTGAAAAAACCGAAAAAGTTGAAGGGGTTGATCGTGGCGCGGGTGGCTGTGTCGAAGAATGTCGACACGATCGCCGCTATGCCGAGGAGCACGATGGCCAGGCGAAGTGACGGAGCAAGGAGTTTCATAGTTCGTCTCTGATCGGTGGTGCGGGTGCTGTGCACATCTGTGTTCTGCATGAATCCTAAGGGGTTACGACTTACATGGCAGATGCCAGTGCGGGGGGAACCGATGCCCCTGAATTTGATTCCACGGCCCGGGGTGCTTGCGCGAAGGATCGATGGGGCCATTAGCTCGCAGGCCTTCCGGTCGCTGGCGCACGAGCCACGACCGCGGCTCCCTGCGGGACCTGGACGGGTCGGCCAGGCATTCGCCCGGACTCGCGCGGCGTGACTATGTCAGTCGCGAAGCAGCGCAGCGAACGCATCCGAGAGCTCACTCCTTTCCCTGCCCAATTCGGGCAGCACTGCCAAGCGCCCGACTGCTATAGCTTCGAAATCACCCTCGTCGACAACTGATCGGGAACTTGACCCGCAATCTCAGGGATGCAACAACCGGAGTATCGAGACTGTCGCTGCGGGGCGTTCCGCTAGAGTTCCACGCCTAGGCGGCATCGACGTCGGTGCCGGCGCGGGGGTCGGTGTCCTGGTCGTGGCGCGGTTGATGGTGGTGGTGAGGGTTGTGTCGCGGGACCGGGGGACGGTGTCCACCATGACGGGTCGCGCTGCATCCCCAGTCGTCCGTGCGGCCACGACAGCACGAGCTGCGTCGTAGTTGGTCATGTAGCGGTTTGGGTCGGCGATTATCTGCACGGCATGCGCGGCCGCGTTGGGCGTGAACGACCCCAGCTTGGCGCGCTCACGAGGCACTCAGCCGAACGGCACACCGCGCTGCACCAGGAACGGCCGCGGGTCGACGGCGGTGCCGTCCGTTCGCACCTCGAAGTGCAGGTGGCAGCCGGTGGAGGCCCCGGTGCTGCCGATGCTCGCGATGACCTGCCCGGCGATGACCGTCTCGCCGACGCTCACGAGGGTCTGGCCCTCGGCGAGATGCGCATAGCCGGTGGCAATACCGTTGCCGTGGTTGATCAGGATCCAGTTGCCGTAGGTCCCGAGGGGTGCTGCCGTGACCACGACCCCCGCGCTCGCCGCATAGACGGCCGCCCCGCACGCCGCGCCGATGTCGGTGCCGCCGTGGACGTCGTTCACCTCAGGCAGCGGTTTATCGTGCCGGGGACCGAAGGCATCCGTCAGGGAGCCGACCGCCGGCGCGGCCCAGCCCGCATCGCTCGGTTGGCCTCCGAGCCGGCCGCCGAAGTCGTCGGTGCCGGCCGCGGGAACCAGGTTGGGCAGCGGTGTCAGAACCAGGGCGACCGGCGTGCTCGCCGAGAGATCGGTCACCTCAGCGGAGGCCGCATCGAGCTCCTGCTGGGCGCCCTCCATGGCGAGGCGGGTGTCGGCGAGCGGGATGGCCTCGATCGCGGCCCGAAGTGCGGCGTCCTGGTCTTGCAGTGCTTCCTCACGCTTCGTGTCGGCGTCGACCTGGGCCTGCACCTCGTCGAGGCTGTTCGTGAGCCGGTCCAGGCTGTCGAGCGTGGCGAGCCGGGCGAGCAAATCATTGCCGTCGCTGCTGCCCGCGAGCAGCACGTCCACGGCTTCGGGCCCCGATCGCTGCAGGGTGGCGCGAACGAGCGTCGCCAGCGCCCGCCGGGATGCCTCGGCCCTGGCGGCGGCGTCGGCGCCGTGGTCGCGCACCAGATCGGCCTGCACGACAGTGGCGTCATAGTCGGCCTTGGCCCCGGCGTAGGCGAGTTTCGCGGCGTCGTAGGCGGCCTGAGTGGCGGCGGCGGCCGTTCGGGCTGCTGCTGCTGCCCGGGCGGCGGATGCCTGAGCCTCGGCCGTGCGGGCGGCGGCGGCCTGCGCTTCTGCTGCTGCAGCTCGATCGGCTGAGGCTGATCCGGCCTCCACGGTCAGCTCTGCCGGTGCCGGTGGCTGTGCAGTAGGCTCGGCGGCCGGTTCAGGCTCCGTGGGCGTGGACGGCTCCTCGCCGAACACTGAGGGAGTGGTGGGTGTGGGTGTGGGTGTGGGTGTGGGTGTGGGTGTTGGTGTCGGGGACGGCTCACCCATCGGCTCCGTCGTGGGGGCTGGAGCCGGTGCCGGTTCGAGCGTGGGGGCAGGGGCGATTGTTGGCTCGGGCTCGGGCTCGGGCTCGGGGACGGGTGTCGGGGCGAGCGTCGGCACCGAGGAAGGAGTCGGTGCATCCATGGGGCAGGGCGCGGCAGCCGAGTCGGCCGGCCCGGAGGGCTGAGCCGGATCCGCGGCCGCCGGGGCATCCGTCGGGAAGAGCCTGGCGCATGCATCAGGGACAGCGGGCACCGCGGCAGCCGGATCCTCCGTCGCAGCAATAGGGGCGTCGTCGGCGAGGGACCGTGCGGGTGTCCCGAAAATCGTGAGGGCCACGATGACGGAGACGGCGAGCTGCGTCGCCAGGTACCGTGGCGGGACCGGGACCGGGGGCAGGGAAAGGCGGAGGCGAGATCGGGGGGAGGGGTTCATGAGTCTCCACAGTCCACTGTTTCAGGGCATCGATTCAGGGCATCGATTCAGGGCATCGACGGGCAATTCCGGGGCGGTTGCAACGGGTTAGCGGGTGACATCATGACATGGGCCCGTGGGGCCGACAAGCGATTGACGCAGCCCGGAGTCCGTGTTGCCCTGCGATGCCTGGCGGGCTTCAGGCCAGCGGCCCGACCACGCCCGCCGCGGCATCCCGCACCGCGCCCGACGCCACGAGGCCCACTATCGCCTCGATCTCGGGGGAGAGGAACCGGTCGTGGCCGGGGCCGTCGGCCACCGTGCGCACGAGGGCCCGCACCGCGCCGGTGGCCGCGCCGGGAGCGAGCGGCGCGCGCAGGTCGAGTGAGCGCGACGCCGTCATCACCTCGATCGCGAGCACCCGGCCGAGGCCGTCGATCGAGTGCCGCAGCTTGCGGGCGGACGCCCAGCCCATCGACACATGGTCCTCCTGCATGGCCGACGACGGGATCGAGTCGACGGATGCCGGCACCGCCAGCCGCTTCAAAACCGACACGATCCCGGCGGCGGTGTACTGGGCGATCATCAGCCCCGAGTCGACGCCGACCTCGTGCGCCAGGAACGGCGGCAGTCCCTTGTTGCGATTCGCGTCGAGGTGGCGGTCGGTGCGCCGCTCGCTCATGCTCGCGACGTCCGCCGCGGCGATCGCGAGGAAGTCGAGCACGTAGCCCACCGGGGCGCCGTGGAAGTTGCCGTTGGACCGCACCCGGCCGTCAAGGGTGACCACGGGATTGTCAACCGCGCTGGCCAGCTCGCGGCCGGCGATCAGGGCGGCGTGGTCCATCGTGTCCCGGGCGGCGCCGTGCACCTGCGGGGCGCAGCGGAGGGAGTAGGCGTCCTGCACCGTGGGGTCGTCGGGACCGGCGTGGCTGGCGAGCAGCGGGGAACCGGCCAGCAGCGCGCGCAGATTGGCCGCGCTCGTGGCCTGGCCGAGCTGGGGGCGGAGGGCCTGCAAGTCGGCGGCGAAGGCGGCATCCGTGCCGAGGAGCGCCTCGACACTCATGGCCGCAGCGATGTCAGCGGTCGTGAGCAGGCGGGACAGGTCGGCGAGGGCGAGCACGAGCATCCCGAGCATGCCGTCGGTGCCGTTGATCAGGGCGAGCCCCTCCTTCTCGGCCAGCACGACCGGGGTGATGCCGGCCGTGGCCAGGGCCAGACCGCCGTCCATCAGGGTGCCGTACGCATCCCGCACCAGACCCTCGCCCATCACCGCGAGCGCGCAGTGCGCGAGCGGTGCGAGGTCGCCCGAGCAGCCGAGCGATCCGTATTCGTGTACGACGGGGGTGATCCCGGCGTTGAGCAGGGCCGCGTAGGTCTCGGCGACCACGAGCCGCACGCCGGTGCGCCCGGTCATCAGAGTCGACAGGCGGAGCAGCATCAGCGCGCGCACGACCTCGCGCTCGACCTCGGGACCGCTGCCCGCGGCGTGCGAGCGCACCAGGCTTGCCTGCAGCTGGGCGCGGCGGTCGCTCTCGATGAACGTCGTCGCAAGAGCCCCGAAGCCGGTAGAAATCCCGTAGTGCGGGTGCACGTCCTGTGCGAGTCCCTCGATGATGCGGCGCGTCGAGGCGACGCCCTCACGCGCCGCCGCGGGCAGCAGGACGGGCGCATCGTGGCGGGCCACCGCGGTGACGTCGGCGAACGAGATCGGGCCGGTACCCACGGTGACAGATGCGCTAGCAAGGTTCATCCTCCGATTTGACACCAACCGGGCCGCCCGCACGACGGGTTTAGGCTTGATACTGTCCGGGATACCGGACATTTATTCGGTGCCGTTCACACACCGTTCACACACACCGTTCACGGGGAGGCAGGCGCATGACCCCGTCGAAGGTTCCGGCGGCGCAAAGCACGCTGCGCATCCTCTCCCACCTGGCCACGCAGCGTGGCCCGGTGCCGGCGTCCCAGATCGCCACGGCCCTCGGGCTGCCCCGCTCGAGCGTTTACGACCTGCTCGCGGTGCTCGCCGACCAGGGCTTCGTGGTGCACCTGCCCGAGGAACAGCGATACGGCCTCGGCCTGGCCGCCTTCGAGCTGAGCTCGGGCTTCTCCCGGCAGCAGCCCCTCTCACGCCTTGGCCGTCCGCTCGTCGCTGCGCTGGTCGACCGGCTCGGTGAGAGCGCCCACCTCGTCGTGCTGCACGGGCGCGACGTGATCTACCTCGTCGAGGAGCGTGCCCCCCGGCGCCCGTCGCTGGTGACGGATGTCGGCGTGCGCCTCCCGAGCCACCTCACCGCGAGCGGGCGTGCGCTCCTCGCCGCGCTGCCGGCAGCCCAGCTGCGGGCGCTGTACCCCAACGCCGCCGCCTTCGTCACGCGCCACGGCCGGGGGCCACGCACCAGGGCGGAGCTGCGCACCCTGCTTGAACAGGTGCGCCGGGACGGGTATGCCCTCGAGGACGGGGAGATCACGGAGGGGATGGCATCCGTCGCCGTGGCCGTGCGCGACCACGCGGGCTGGCCCGCCGCGGGCATCGCCGTCACCTTCCCGCGCGAGCGCATCGCCGAGGAGTACTGGCCGGCGCTCGCCGCGCAGCTCGGCGGCACCGCCGCGCAGCTCTCCCGGCGCATCCGTGGCACGTAGCCCTGCGGCGCATGTGTCGCCTGCCCCGGCTCCCCGCGCGCTGCCTGCCGGGGCACGCGGCCTCCACAACGCTCGCGGCGCATCCTGTGGCAGCGGGCGCACGTTAGGACATGTGCCCGCTTCCCTACCCTGCGCCGCGAGGACGCGGCGCACCGCGGGCCCGCCGCCAGAGGGCCCCGCGGCTACTCGCCGAGCGTCGTGTGCAGGAAGGCAGCCACCTTTTCGCGCATGACGGCGTCGAGGATGCCGATCGAGTGCAGCGTCCCCGGCACCGTCACGAGCTCGTGGGCGACGCCCGAGCGTTCGAGTGCCGCCGCATACCCGGTGGCCTGCGACAGCGGAATGTACTCGTCGGTCGACGAGCCGAGGAATACGGGCGGATCGCTGCGGTCGAGGGTGCTCGCCGGCGACGCGGCCGTGGCATTGGCGCAGCCGCGCAGGGTTTCGCAGCCGACGTAGTCGCGCACAATGTTCTGCAGCCCCGCGGGGGCCCGGCCCGTGACCAGCGCCTTGTGGCTCAGGTCGAGCGGCGCGGAGAGTTCGGCGACCGCGGCGACCCGGGCCCCCGTGGTCAGCGACCCTGAGCCGCGGGTGCCGAGCAGTGCGGCGAGGTTGCCGCCGGCCGAGCCGCCGAACACGCCGATCCGGTCGGGGTCGATGCCGTAGGTCTGCGCATTGACGGGGTCGCGGGCCCACTCCACGGCCAGGGCGACGTCGTCGAGCGCGGCGGGGAACACGGCATCCGGTACCATCCGGTAGTTCACCGAGTAGGCGACGAATCCCTCGGAGGCGAGCCAGGCGCAGACTGCGCGCCAGTCGCTGTTGCCCTTGTCGCCTCGGGCCCAACTGCCGCCGTGGATGGAGATGACGGCCGGACGCAGCGCGGCCGCCGCGCCCTCCGATGACAGCACGACCGGCGGCGCCGCCTCGAGGGTCGTTTCCGCAGTGGAGGTGATCGTCGGCGAGCACACGTCGAGGGTGAGCACGGCGCCGTCGGCCTGGGTGCCGTACTCAACATTTTCGTCGACCGTGATGCCTTCTGGCCGCTCGAACGTTCGGATGCCGACGATCTGGGTCGTGACGAGCTCGCTGCGCTGGTCGCCGGGTTCGTCGGGCGTCACGGAATACAGCGGGGGGCGGAAGCCGCCGAGGAGGGCCGTCGCAGCCATGGCGATGCTCACCGCGCCGGCAATCGTCAGAAAACGGATGCGATGCGAGCCGAATCGGGGATGGCGTGGGCCGGTGTTCACGTGTGCTCCGAGCTGCGGGGTAGTGCATCGAGACTAATTCGTCTCTCGCGCCTCACCGAATCCCGTTCGGGGGGCGGGGTGGGGCATCCTCGCCTGGGTCAGCGCGTCGGCGTCGGGTCGGGGGCGGCGTCGGCCTGGTCGCCCTCGTCGGCCTCCGGCAGGATATGCGGCCGTAGGGCGGTGAGAATGCGGGTGACGTCCATCGCGACCGTCGCCGCGACCCCCAGCGACGTCACCGGATCAGAGTTTCGCCGCTCGTCCAGCTCGGTCATCAGGTCCGTCAGGGCGGCATCCGCCTCGGCGAATGCCGCCTGCTCGTCATCATCCGTGTCCCAGTCCCGCAGCACCGCGGCCACGGCGTGTAAGGTCCGGCCGAGCGCCGGCCGCAACTCGGGGCGCAACTCGAGCTGGACCGGCTGACCCCAGACCGCCGCGGCGAGCACCTCCGTCAAGTCGCGCACATGGAAGGTCACGTCCTCAAGGGCCGACAGCTCGTCGTAGTCCGAGCGAAGATCCCGCTGATGCGCGTGGGCGCGTGGGTTGCCCTTGCGACTGTCATCGGCGTGGCTGACCGCCGCGCGCACCGCACGGCCGACCGCCACGAGCTCCTGACTGCGGGAGGCCCATCCGTCCCGTTCAGGTGGCCAGCTGTCGGCCAGGGCGTCGGCCACCTCCGAGAGCTGGTCGGCCAGGGTGCGGCGAAAGCGGATCAGCTGCCGGCCGACGGCTTCGAAGGCCAACGGCGGAAAGAAGAGGAGGTTCACGGCGAGGCCGATCACGATTCCCAGCGTCATCTGCACCAGATACCCGATGGAATAACCGTCGGCATTCGGCCCGCCGACGATCAGCACGAACAGCGCCGTCACCGGGATGTACTCCCGGCTCGCGCCGAACCAGCCGGTGGCCGAGATCGCGGCGCCGACGCCGACCGCGAGCGAGATGGTGAGAACGTTCGGCTCGCTCAAAACAATGACCGCCCCCGCGAGCAGGATTCCGACGGTGAGGCCGCCCAGGGTCTGCAGGGCGTTCCGCACCGAACTCATTAGCGTCGGGTACATGCTCACTAGCGCGCCCAACGGGGCGTAGTAGGGGTAGTCGTCGGCCACACCAGGCAGCAACGGCGCGATCGACCAGGCGATGGCGACGGCGATGGCGGCCTTGACCGCCTGCACGATTCTCGGGCTGGTCGCGGCCACTCCCAGCCAGGACACCGTCCTCCGTGCGCGATGCACACTCACCTGCGCCGAAGTGCCGGCGGTTGCCCGCTCCCGGGTCATGGCCGGGTTCCCGGGATCGTCTTGGCGAAGCAGACGCTGAAGGCTTCGCCCACGTACTGACCGAACAGGGGAACCTCCCGGTAGCCGACGCTCCGATAGAAGGAGAGCGCCGCATGGCTCTCCGGCCCGGTCTCCAGCACGATTTCTCGGATGCCGCGGGCCGCGGCATCCGTCTCGATCCCCGCCAGCAGGCGGGCGGCCACGCCGCGGCCCCGGGCATCGGGGTGAACGAACATGCGCTTCAGCTCCGCCGCGCTGGCGGTGCCGGCCCCACCCACCAGTGCGGCGATTCCCAGGGCGCGGGCCCTCGCATCCCGCACGACGTACACGGCGACACCCGGCTGCTCGAGCTCGTCGACGTCGAGCAGAAAGTTGCTCTCCGGTGGGTACAGCGAGTGGGCGTAATCGCCGCTCAGTCGCAGCAACTCGGCGATCTCCGGCTGCCGCGGGGACTCAATGGTGATGGACGTCAGCATGTGAACAGAGTAAGCGGTGAAGGTGAACCGTGACATTGCGGCATCGATCAGGTAACGTAGACAGGTCGGCTCTTGACACCGCGTTTTTTTGTGTGCGCGGATGGGTTTGTAAGTCAGGATGGGCCGGTTTCCCAGTAATCCGCTGGTGAAAAATCACTGTATGTGAACGGCCCCGGCCATAGACTGCCCGGGTTCTCAGGTTGCGTCGCGTGTGCGGCGTTGTTCTGCCATGTACCCAATACAACCCAGGAACATTTTCCATGCCTAAGAACTTCGATCCCAAGTACTCCGCCAAGGGTGGACCGTCCAAGGGCGGCAGCAAGAGTCCCGGACACCGCGGCCACAACGCCGCCGAGGGTGCACCCAAGAAAGCGCGGTGGAACGCCGGCGAGCGTGCCGACCGTGCCGCCGGCCGCCCCGCAGGCAATGACCGTCCCGCCTACGGCAACGGCCGCCCTGCCGGCAACGGCCGCCCTGCCGGCAACGACCGCCCGGCCTACGGCCAGCGCTCCGAGCGCCCCGCCTATGGCGACCGCCCGAATCGCAGCGACCGTCCCTCTTCCGGTGGAGCCCCGCGCGGAGACCGCCCGTCGTACAACAACGACCGTCCGCGCACGGACCGTCCGGCGTATAACAACGATCGTCCGTCGTACGGCGACCGCGCCCCGCGTACGGATCGTCCGTCGTACGGCGACCGCGCCCCGCGTACGGATCGTCCGTCGTACGGCGACCGCGCCCCGCGTACGGATCGTCCGTCTTATAACAACGACCGTCCGCGTACGGATCGTCCGTCTTATAACAACGACCGTCCGCGTACGGATCGTCCGGCGTATAACAACGACCGTCCGTCGTACGGCGACCGCGCTCCGCGCACGGATCGTCCGGCGTACAACAACGACCGTCCGTCCTACGGCGACCGTGCCCCGCGCACCGACCGTCCGGCGTACAACAACGACCGTTCGTCCTACGGCGACCGCGCCCCGCGCACCGACCGTCCGGCGTATAACAACGACCGTCCGTCCTACGGCGACCGTCCGGCCCGCACCGAGCGTGGCGGCTACGACCGTTCCGAGCGTTCGCACTCCGATCGTCCGGCGCGTCCGGCCCGCTCGGCATCCGATGGCGGCCACTCCAGCAACTTCTACCCCGACCGCGACACCAAGGCGCACTTCGCCGCCGGTGACGACGTCGTGCTTGAGCGCCTCGAAGCCATCGCGACCACGGCCGCCGAAGTCGTCGGCGTGACCTTCGGCGACCTGGGCCTCGGTGAGAACATCGTGCGCGAGCTCGCTACCCTCGGTGCCGCGACTCCGTTCCCGATCCAGGCCGCGACCATCCCGGACGTCCTCGCCGGGCGCGACGTGCTGGGCCGTGGCAAGACAGGTTCCGGCAAGACCATCGCCTTCGGCGCTCCCCTCGTGGAGAAGCTGCTGGAGAACAACGGCGCCAAGGACCGCAAGATGGCCCGCAAGCCTCGCGCGCTCATTCTGGCCCCGACCCGTGAGCTGGCTCTGCAGATCGACCGCACCATCCAGCCCATCGCCCGCAGCGTCGGCCTCTTCACCACCCAGATCTACGGCGGCGTTCCGCAGTACCGCCAGGTCAGCGCCCTCCAGCGTGGCGTGGACATCATCATCGGCACCGCCGGCCGCATCGAAGACCTCATCGAGCAGGGTCGCCTCGACCTGAGCGAGGTCGTCGTCACCGTCCTTGACGAGGCCGACTACATGTGCGACCTGGGCTTTCTCGAGCCGGTTCAGCGCATCCTGCGCCAGACCAAGAAGGGCGGCCAGAAGCTACTCTTCTCGGCCACCCTCGACAAGGGCGTCGCCCAGCTGGTCAAGGAATTCCTGATCAACCCGGCCGTGCACGAGGTTGCCGGCGAAGATCAGGCCTCCTCCACCATCGATCACCGCGTGCTCGTCATCGAGCACCGCGACAAGAGCGCCATCATCGGCCAGCTCGTCGACCGCCAGGGCAAGACGCTGATCTTCTCGCGCACCCGTGCCTACGCCGAACAGCTCGCCGAGCAGCTCGAAGACGCCGGCGTGAAGGCCACCAGCCTGCACGGCGACCTGAACCAGGCTCGACGCACGCGCAACCTGCAGATGCTGACCAGCGGTCGCGTCAACGTGCTGGTGGCGACGGATGTCGCGGCTCGCGGCATCCACGTGGATGACATCGACCTGGTCATCCAGGCCGACGCTCCAGACGAATACAAGACCTACCTGCACCGCTCCGGTCGTACCGGGCGCGCCGGCAAGTCCGGTACCGTCGTCACGCTCATCCCGAAGCAGCGTCGCCGCCGCATGGATGAGCTGCTGGGCCGCGCCGAGATCGAGGCCTCCTTCACGAACGCGGCCCCCGGCGACACGTCGGTGCGCGACCTCGCCGGAATGTAGTCGGCAGCAACTCCATCACCTCCTGAAATAACGCGAGAATGGGCATCCGCCGTCACGGTGGGTGCCTCTTCTCGCGTTGCGGGGCGGGCAGGCCTCAGCGGCGAGCTGCGCGATGCCCGGCTGCCCGCACGATGGCTTTTCGGGCCTCCTCGATCCAGAGCACCGACGACCCGACCAGCACGCACAGACCCCACTGGGCCGACGTGAGGGAGGTCGTGTCGAAGAGTCCCTGGAGCACGTCCAGCTGCACCACGAGGACCTGCAGGATGATCACGGCGGTGAGTGCCAGCCAGATGCTGCGGTTGGTGAACGTCTGGAGTGAGAAAACGGAGTGGGTGTCCGAGCGCACGTTGAGCAGGTTGAACACCTGGTAGAAGACGAAGGTTGTGAACGCGAGGGTGGTGGCGAAGGCCGCGTTGCCCGCACTGTCCGGGAACAGGGCGGACGCCTGGATCAACACGGTCAGGGTTCCCGCGGCCATGACGAGGCCGAGCCCGAGAATACGCAGCATCCTGTCCCGGGTGAGCAGAGGTTCGTCGGACGGGCGCGGAGGACGGCTCATCGTTCCGGGTTCGGCCGGATCCAAGCCGAGCGCCAGTGCGGGTGGGCCGTCCATGATGATGTTGACCCAGAGGATCTGAAGCGCCGTGAACGGCGCGCCCGCGGCCCACCCGGTGACGCCCGCGATCAGGAAGATGAGCACGAATCCCCACGCCGTAGTCAGCTGGAACCTGACGAACTTCAGGATGTTGGCGTAGATGCCGCGTCCCTCCCGCACCGCGGCGACGATCGTGGAGAAGTTGTCGTCGGTGAGGATCATGTTTGCGGCGCCTTTGGAGACATCCGTGCCGGTGATACCCATGGCGATGCCGATGTCGGCCTGCTTCAGGGCCGGCGCGTCGTTGACGCCATCACCGGTCATTGCAACGACATTGCCGCCGGCCTGCAACGCCCTGACCACCCGGATCTTGTGTGCCGGGGTGACCCGGGCGAGCACCCCGTAGTCAGCGGCCCGGGCGGCGAGCGCGTGGTCGTCGAGGTCGTCCAGCGTCGGACCGGCAGCAGCCTCTCCGGGCAGGCCCAGGTTGCGGGCGATGGCCGAGGCCGTCACAAGATGGTCGCCCGTGATCATGTGCACGCGGATGCCGGCGCCGAGCGCCACCGCGATGGCCTTGGCCGCCTCAACCCGGGGTGGATCGACGATTCCGACGATGGCGTAGAGGGTCAGCCCGGTGACCAGGGAGCGACCCGAGTCGTCGCCCGGAACGGTGCCGGCGTCGAGGGTGCGTCCGGCGACCATGATCGTGCGCAGACCCTCACCGGCCAGTTCCTGGATGGTGTCGTGGATTCGTTGCTGCATGGTGGCATCGAGAGGGCGGATGCCGTCGTCGGTGAGCACCGAGTCGGTCAGGGGCAGCAGTGCGCCCGGTGCGCCCTTGGCGAAGCAGCGGTGTCCGGGCGGTCGCGGCAGTCCGGTCGTCGGCTCTGCCGGCCGGTGGAATGTGGCCATGAATTTGTAGTCGGAGTCGAAGGGCACTTCGGCTACCCGGGGGTGGGTCCGCCTCGCAGCTGCGACGTCGATGCCGCCCTTCTCGGCGAGTACGGCCAGGGCTCCTTCGGTGGGGTCGCCGACCAGCATGCCGTCGTTCAGTACGGCGTCATTGCACAGGGCCATGGTCAGGAACGCCTCGGTGAGGTCAGGTAGGGGACGGTCATCGCCAGTGAGGATCCGGCCGTCGGTGGAGTAGCCCTCGCCGGTGATGCGGAAATCGCGGTCATGGGTGTGCAGTCGGCGGGCCGTCATCTCGTTCATGGTCAGCGTGCCGGTCTTATCGGTGGCGATATGGCTGACGCTGCCGAGGGTTTCCACCGCCGAGAGCTGCTTGATGATGGCGCCTCGGGCGGCCAGCCGCGAAGCGCCCATCGCCAGGGTGAACGCGACGACCGCGGTGAGACCCTCAGGAATGGTCGCCACGGCCAGCGAGACGGCGGTGATCAGCAGCTCGGTCCAGGAGTCCCCGCGCAGGAGGCCCAGCACGAAGACGATCGCCACCACGACCAGCGCCGCAACGGTGAGCAGCTGGGCCAGCTGGTCGATCCTCCGCTGCAACGGTGTTTTGTCGTTCTTCACCTCGTTCAACAGCACCGCGATGCCGCCGACGGCCGTGCCCATGCCGGTGTCGGTGACCACCATGGTGGCGCGGCCGCGGGTGACCAGGGTGTTCATGAAAAGCATGTTGGTGCGGTCTGCGAGCGGCAGTTCCGCATCGTCCAGAGCGGGAATCGTCTTCCCGACCGGCTCGGATTCCCCGGTCAGAGTCGCCTCGGCCACCTGCAAACCGGCATTCTCGATGATGCGACCGTCCGCCGGAACGGAGTCCCCGGCGTCGAGGAGCACGATGTCGCCCGGCACAAGATCGGAGAATTGCACCTCGAGTTCGGTTCCGTCCCGCCGAGCGACGGCCTTGCCTTCCGACAGTTGCTGCAGCGCCTGAAGGCTACTCTCGGCCCGCCGCTCCTGCACATAATTCAGAACGGTGTTGAGGATGATCACGACCAGGATTACGATCGGCGTCTCGAGTTCCCGCGAGACGACGGCGCTGACGACCGCGGCCACCAGGAGCACGATCGTCATCTTCTCGCCGAGAAGGCGCACGATCTTGCGCCAGGTCGGCACGCGGTTCGGCTTACGCAGCAGGTTCGGTCCGTATCGCCGACGGCGGTCGTCGACCTCGGATGCGGCGAGCCCGGTGCGGGCGTCGACGTCCTGCGCCGCCATGGTTCCAGCGGCCGAGAGGGTGTGCCAGGCGGCGTGCTCGGTGGCCGCCGCTGCGGGAGAGGTGGTGGGCATCCGTCTGGGTCAGCGATTCGGCCGTTTGCGCGTCACCAGCACCGGGCAGACCGAGAGCCGGGTGCACTGGTCGCTGACCGAGCCCAACAACAGTCCAGCCAGGTTGCCGCGCCCGCGGGAACCGACCACGAGCATCCGTGCCTCACGCGACACCTCGATCAGGCTGCGGGCAGGCCCCGCATGCACGGCCCGGTAGTCGACGCTCACGTGCGGGAAGGCATGCACCAGCACAGCGGTGTCCTCGATCAGTGCGGCCCGAACCGCCTCCGAGTATTCGGCGAACGTCGACACGTAGCCGAACTCCCAGTTCGCGGGCCTGGGTGCGGTGTCGATTGACCAGGCGCGCACGATCACGACCGGGGCGTGCAACGGTGCGGCGAGCTCGAACGCCGTGGTGAGCGCGTGGTCTGCGAAGGCCGAGCCGTCGTGGCCGACGACGATGCCACCGGCCGGCGACGGCGCCGGCGTGGATGCCTCGGCGGTTTCCGGTGTACCTGCGGGGGTGGTGCCTTCGGTGCTCACGGCGGACTCTCCGAACTGGGGGATGAATGACGCAGAAACGATCAGAACACTCCCAGATTAGCGAACTGCCGTTCAGGTGTCCAACGTGGGGGGTGGGACCGGCACGAGCACGGCGAGCAGCTCGTCGAGTTCGTGGCCTTCGGACACCGGATGCCGGAATGGTCGCCCGGGGGCGATCTGGTAGCTGTTGCGCCGCCCGACCCGGGTTCTCGTGATGTACCCGCTCGCCACGAGATCGGCGATGATCTTCTGGGCGCCGCGCTCGGTGACGCCCACCCGGGAGGCCACCTCGCGCATCCGGCACTGTGGATCCCGCGCGATCGTGACGAGCACGTGGGCGTGGTTGGTCAGGAACGTCCAGCGGGCGTCGCTCCCGGGGTTGGGCCGGGGCTCCTGGTCAGGGTCCGATGCGTTCATGTAAGTGAGATTAGTCCACCGGTCTCGCGCCGTCTTGCGCCCGGGGCACGAACGGCGGTCGGTCGGGCGCGTCGACGATCAGGTTCGTGATGCGTGCAGTGCACAGCCGACGGCCCTGGTCGTCGCTGATCACGATCTCGTGGCAGGCGATCGTACGCCCGAGCCGGATGGCCGTCGCCACCCCGGTCACGATTCCCGACCGCGCCGCGAGGTGGTGGGTCGCGTTGATGTCGAGGCCCACCGCGCTTCGCCCCGGGCCCGCATGAATCACGGCAGCCCACGAGCCGAGTGCTTCGGCGAAGGCGACGGATGCCCCGCCGTGCAGCAGCCCGAAGGACTGCCGGTTGCCCTCCACCGGCATCGTCGCGACGACCCGCTCCGCGGACTGCTCGACAATGGTCACGCCCATCTTCTCGTCAAGTTCGCCGAGCGTGATCTTCCAGTTCTCGTTCACTTTTCTCCTCTATCCGGTGGTCGGGCGCGCCGAGACCCGCGAGCCCGGCGCCACCCGCAGCCCGTCGAGCGCCACCGCGAGCACATCGTTGGCGAGTTGCCCGGCATCTTCCGGCCCCTCCGGCCGGTACCACTCCACGATCGAGTTCACCATGCCGAACAGCAGCCGGGTCACGATCCGAGGGTCGATGTCGCCGCGCAGGGAACCCTCGTCGCGGGCCTCCACCACGAGGGCGGACACGGCCCGGTCGAATGCGCGGCGGCGGGCGAGCGCGGCGCGCTCGACATCCGTGTTGCCGCGCACCCGCAGCAGCAGCGTCACGTAGGGCAGCCGGGAGGTGAGCACCTCCACGGCTCCGCGCAGCACCGCGGCGAGCCGGTCGATGGCCGGGCCGCACTGGGCGCTCTGCTTGAGCAGCACCCCTTCGAGTCCGTCGAGGGCCTCGCCGAGAGCCTGTTCCAGCAGCTCCTCCTTCGAGGTGAAGTGGTGGTAGATCGCCGATTTCGACAGGCCGAGGCGGGTCGCGAGCACGCCCATCGAGGTGGCGTCGTAACCGAACTCGTTGAAGGCGGCGACCGCCACCTCGAGGATGGCGGGCTGGTCGTATCCGGGGCGGCCACGTTTGGCCAGGGCTGGTTCAGACATAATCGAGAAGTCTGTCACGGGCCGGGTTCCCGGAGGAGCGACCGGCCCGTGGCTGCGCGGGTTGTGCGGCAGACTCAGCGCAGGTCGTAGACACGCTTGTGCTTGCCGGTGCTGCGCTCGAGCGTACCGGGTTCGACGATCAACACGTTGACGCTGGACCCGATCAGGTCCTTGATCTTATGGATCAGCAGCGCTGAGGCGATGTCGGAGGCCGCATCGCTGGCGTGCTCGTGCCGTTCGATCCGAACGGTCAGTTCGTCCATCCGATTCGGCCGGGTCAGCTCGATCACGAAGTGCGGGGAGAGGCTCGGGATGCTGAGCACGATCTCCTCGATCTGGGTCGGGAACAGGTTGACGCCGCGCAGGATGATCATGTCGTCGTTGCGACCGGTGATCTTCTCCATCCGGCGCATGCCGGGGCGGGCCGAGCCGGGCAGCAGGCGGGTCAGGTCGCGGGTTCGGTAACGGATGACCGGGAACGCTTCCTTGGTCAGTGACGTGAACACGAGCTCACCCTGGGTGCCGTCAGGCAGCACGAGTCCGCTGTCGCCGTCGATGATCTCGGGCAGGAAGTTGTCCTCCCAGAGGTGCGGCCCGTCCTTCGTCTCGATGCACTCGTTGCCCACGCCCGGGCCCATCACCTCGCTGAGCCCGTAGATATCGAGCGCGTCGAAGTCGAGGCGGTCTTCCAGCTCGAGCCGCATCTGATTGGTCCACGGCTCTGCGCCGAGCACGCCCGCTTTCAGGCTGGACGAGCGAGGGTCCATGCCGGCCGCAACCATCGCATCCGTGATCGTCAGCAGGTAGCTGGGCGTGGCCATGATGACGTCCGGTTCGAAGTCCTGGATCATCTTGACCTGCTTGTTGGTCTGGCCGCCGGACATCGGGATGGCGGTGGCGCCCAGCGCTTCGATGCCCGCGTGCGCGCCGAGGCCGCCGGTGAAGAGGCCGTAACCGTACGCGTTGTGCACGCGCATGCCGGGCCGCACGCCGGAGGCGCGAAGGCTGCGCGCCACCAGGCCCGCCCACATCCTGAGGTCATTCTTCGTGTAACCGACGACGGTCGGCAGCCCGGTGGTCCCTGAGGAGGTGTGGATGCGCGCGACCTGGTCCATCGGCACCGCGAACATGCCGAACGGGTAGGAGACGCGCAGGTCGTCCTTGGTCGTGAAGGGCAGCAGGGCCACATCGTCCAGGGTACGGATGTCGTCCGGGTGCACTCCCGCCTCGTCGAACTTGCGGGTATAGAGAGGTACGTTCTGGTAGGCGAGCCGTACGGTCTTCTGCAGCCGGGTCAGCTGTAACGCCTGCAGTTCGTCACGGGACATCCGCTCCTCGGGATCGAGTTCATCCTGGGCCGGGGCGTGCAAGCGGGTCTTGGTCATCGTTGACATGGGGCCTCCTGGTGGAATACGGATCTAAAGTAGGGGAGCGACGGAACCGGGCACGGGAAAGTTGGTGGTGCGGCTGCGCCCACGGAACTCCGCCACCGGCACACTGTGCTCGTTGGCAACGCGCACGTCATACAGTCCGGAGCGACCGCTCTTGGTGCGCAGCACGGCGGTCGCGGTGAGGGTCTGCCCGGCGGCGGTGGGCTTCAGAAAGGTGATGTCGGCGCCCGACGCGAGCGTGACGTGGTGGTCGTCGTTGCAGGCGATCGCAAACGCGGTGTCGGCCAGAGCGAAGACGATCCCGCCGTGCGTCACGTCGAAGCCGTTCATCATGTCGTCCCGCAGGAGCATGGAGACGACCGCGCGGCCGGGCTCTGAGGCGTGCACGACCATGCCGAGTGCGGCCGATGCCCGGTCGTTCTCCATCATTGCCCCGTTGGAGGGCGGTAAAACTTCCGTCATGTGGTTCTCCTCATTGAGTTCCGCGGGCCGCAACGCATGGTTGTGGGGGTCGTAGGGAAACCATATACTAACTGAACGATCGGTTGGTAAAAGTTCGCCAAACCCAGGAGTCAACGATGACAATCCCGCCAGTTCCCTACGCTATCGCTCCGGACAGCGCCGCCACGGTGTCGGCCGAGGAGCAGCAGTTCAACGACCTGATTGCCGCCGATTCGCGAATCGAGCCGCGTGATTGGATGCCGGACGGCTACCGCAAGACCCTCATCCGCCAGATTTCCCAGCACGCGCACTCCGAGATCATCGGGATGCAGCCGGAGGGCAATTGGATCACCCGGGCGCCCAGCCTGAAGCGCAAGGCGATCCTGCTGGCCAAGGTGCAGGACGAGGCCGGCCACGGCCTCTACCTCTATTCGGCCGCGCAGACCCTCGGCATCAGCCGTGACCTGATGACGGAGCAGCTCATCGCCGGCAAGGCGCGCTACTCGTCGATCTTCAACTACCCGAGCCCCACCTGGGCCGACATGGGCGCCATCGGCTGGCTCGTCGACGGCGCCGCGATCTGCAACCAGGTGCCGCTCTGCCGCGCGTCCTACGGTCCGTACGGGCGCGCCATGGTGCGCATCTGCAAGGAGGAGTCCTTCCACCAGCGGCAGGGCTTCGAGATCCTGCTCGAGCTGATGAACGGCACGACCGCCCAGCGCGAGATGGCCCAGGAATCGGTCAACCGCTGGTACTGGCCGGCCCTGCAGATGTTCGGGCCGCCCGATGACGACTCGCCCAACTCGGCGCAGTCGATGGCCTGGAACATCAAGCGGTTCTCCAACGACGACCTGCGCCAGCGCTTCGTCGGAATGCTCGTGCCGCAGGCCGAGGTGCTCGGTGTGACGCTGCCGGACCCGGACCTGCGCTGGAACGAAGACAAGGGCGCGTACGACATGGGCGAAATCGACTGGACCGAATTCCACGAGGTGCTCGCGGGCCGCGGACCGGCGAACGCCAGGCGTCTCCAGCGCCGCCGCGATGCGCACGACGAGGGTCAGTGGGTGCGTGAGGCTGCTGCCGCGTACGCCGCCAAGCAGGCCGTGAAGGCGGTCGCATAATGAGCGCTCCCGGTGCATCCGAGAAGGAGATCTGGCCCCTTTGGGAGGTTTTCGTGCGCTCCAGCCGCGGAATCAGCCACACCCACGTGGGTTCCCTGCACGCTCCCGACGCCACCCTCGCGGTGCGCAACGCGCGTGACCTCTATACCCGCCGCAATGAGGGCGTCTCGATCTGGGTCGTGCCTGCCGACGCGATCACCACGAGCGATCCGGATGCGAAGGGTGCCTTCTTCGAATCGCCCGCCGGCAAGAACTACCGCCACGCGAGCTATTACACGAAGAGCGAAGGGGTGAAGCACCTGTGAGCGACACCATCGAACAGGACGGCCACGGCCACGTCGACGTCGACACGGTCCAGCTCTCCGCGGAACTGGTCGAAGCGGCATCCGTCGCCTCGCACGACGTGGCGGAATACGCGCTTTGGCTCGGCGACGACTCGCTCGTGCTGGCCCAGAACCTGGGCTGGTGGATCTCCCGCGCCCCGGAGCTGGAAGAGGACATCGCCCTCGGAAACATCGCCCTCGACCTGATCGGGCACGCCCGTTCCCTGCTGCACTACGCCGGGGCCGAATCCGGCCGAACCGAGGACGACCTGGCGTACTGGCGTGACGAACCCCAGTGGCGCTCGGCGCACCTGTTCGAGCAGCCCAACGGCGACTTCGCGCACACGATCGCCCGGCAGTTCATCGCGGCACACTACCTGTTCGAGCTCTACAGTGCGCTGACGCGGTCGACGGATGCGACGCTCGCCGCGATCGCGGCTAAGGCCGTCAAGGAGGTCGACTACCACCGCGACCATTCCATCCAGTGGGTGCTGCGTCTCGCTCAGGGTACCGAGGAATCCCGCCGGCGCATGATCACCGGTCTCTCCGACCTATGGCCGTTCGTGGAGGAGCTCTTCGTCGACGAGCCGTCGATCGACCGGCTGGAGGGCGTCGCCGTGCGGCCGTCCTCCCTCCAGGCCTCAGTCCTGGGCGCCATGTTCCCCGTGCTCGCCGAAGCCGAGCTCGAGGTTCCCCGCGGCTTCATCTCCTCCGGGGGCGGGCGCCGCGGCGACCACTCCGAGAACCTCGGGCCGTTGCTCGCCGAGATGCAGGTGCTGGCGCGGGCGCACCCCGGCGCGAAATGGTGACCGCGGCCTCCCTCGCCCGTCCGCGTCCGGGCGACGCGGCGTCGCAGAAGGCCTGGGACATCGCCGCCGAGGTCTGCGATCCGGAGGTCCCCGTACTCACGATTGAAGACCTGGGAGTGCTCCGGTCGGTCGCCGTTTCGGCCGACGGAACCCACGTCATCCTTACGCCGACCTACAGCGGATGCCCCGCGATGGAGGCCATGCGCGACGACGTCCGGGCGGCCCTCACCGATGCCCACTACCAGAACGTCACCGTGGAACTCGTGCTCGCCCCGGCCTGGACCACCGACTGGATGAGCGAGGAGGGCAAGGCGAAGCTGGTCAGTTATGGCATCGCCGCCCCGACCGGCCACTCCGGCGTGCGCCCGACCGGCGCCGTCCGACTCCAACTCGCGGTCAAGTGCCCGCGCTGCTCCTCACTGAATACGCGGGAACTCGCCCGCTTCGGTTCGACGTCGTGCAAGGCGCTCTACGAGTGCCGGGACTGCCTCGAACCGTTCGACTACTTCAAGGTGTTGTAACCATGGCCGCACTCAATCTGGGCAGTACCGATTCAGCCGTTCTCGACCTTGCCGCCGAGCCTACGAAGCGCCGCGCCCGGTTCCACACCCTCGCCGTCGGCGAGGTGCGTCAGCTCACCCAGGACAGCGTCGAGGTGACCTTCCTGGTTCCCGAGGAATTGCAGGGGGAGTTCGACTACGACCCCGGGCAGCACCTGGCGTTGCGCGCCACGATCGGCGGCCGGGAGTTGCGCCGCAGCTACTCGATCTGTCGTCCGCACGCGCTCGGCTCGGTCAGCGTCGCGATCAAGCGCGACCTCGGCGGGGTCTTCTCCAGCTGGGCGAACACCGAACTCCGGGCCGGGGCCCGCCTTGACGTGATGAGCCCACAGGGTACGTTCACCACTGCGCTGGATACTCTGGACGACAAGCACATCGTCGGAATCGCCGCCGGCAGCGGGATCACGCCGCTGATGTCGCTCGCGCACACCGTGCTCGAACGCTCGGAGACCTCCCGCTTCACGCTCGTCTACACGAACCGCACCGCGCTCGACGTGATGTTTCTCGACGAACTCGCCGACCTGAAAGACCGGTACCCGGCCCGGCTGGCACTGCACCACGTTCTCTCGCGCCAGTCCCGCTCCTCCGCCCTGCTCTCCGGCCGGATCGACGAGGAGAAGCTGCGCCTGATGCTGGCCAGCATCATCCGTCCCGCCGCCGTCGACGAGTGGTTCCTCTGCGGGCCGTTCGAACTGGTGCAGTTGTGCCGCGACACGCTGGAGAGCGTGGACGTCGAGCCGGGCCACATCCGGTTCGAACTGTTCACGACGGGGGAGCCGACACACGCGGCCGGCGACACCGGGCGGCCGGTGGTCGTCGAAATCGGCGACAAGACCTTCGAGATCGAGTTCACGCTCGACGGCGAGAGCGCCACGGTGACCACGCCCGTCAACGCGAAGGAGAGCATCCTGAACGCAGCCCTGCGTGTGCGGCCGGACGTTCCGTTTGCCTGCGCCGGGGGAGTGTGCGGCACCTGCCGCGCCAAGCTCGTCAGCGGTGACGTCACGATGACCGAGAACTACGCCCTCGAACCGGACGAACTGGCCCGCGGCTACGTGCTCACCTGCCAGTCGCACCCAACGACCGACCGGGTCGTCGTCGACTACGACGTGTAGCGCCACTCGCCCATCAGGTATGGCGCGCAAGCGCAGAAAGCGGTTCCCGTGATCGAGCTGTCCATCCGGGACGACGTGGCCTACGTCGTCCTGAACGCCCCCGACAAGCTGAACGCGCTCGACGAGGCAGGCCTCGCCGAGCTCGCGGCCTCATACGAGACCGCGGAGGCGGCCGGCGTGCGCGCCCTCGTGCTGCGCGGCGAGGGCCGCGCATTCTGCGCGGGCCGTGACATCGCGGGCGTCGACCCGAGCGACGACGATGTGATGGGTTTCCTGGGGGGACTCGTCACGCCGTTGCTGCAGCGCATGAGCGCCTTCCCGGCGCCCACCTTCGCCGCCGCGACCGGGGCCTGCCTCGGGGTAGGCCTCGGCCTGCTGATCGCCACGGATGTCGTCTACGTGGCTGACACCGCGAAGATCGGGTCCCCGTTCGCGAACCTCGGTGCCACGCTGGATTCCGGCGGCCATGCCCTGTTCGTCGACCGGCTCGGCGCGCACCGCACTCTCGACCTGATCTACTCCGGCCGGCTCATGTCGGGCGCGGAGGCCGTGGCCTCCGGCCTGTTCAGCCAGGTCTTCCCGGCCGACGAGGTGACGGCTGCCACGTCGACGGCCGCCCAACGGGCCGCACAGGGGGCAACTCAGGCGTTCCTCGCCAGCAAGGAGCTCGTGCGCGCCCTCCGGGACGACCGGCTCGGCCTCTGGCAGAGCGTCGCCGCCGAGAACCGGGCGCAGGCGGCCCTCTGCGACACCGCTGATTACCGGGAGGGCTTCGCCGCCTTCCAGCAAAAGCGCAAGCCCGCGTTCACCGGCCGCGACTGACCGGCCGCGACTGACCGGCCGCGACTGACCGGTCCCGTCCCTGTCCGCCCGCAGCACCCGCGCGCCGCCCTTGGCGCGGGCGACGGATGCCGCTAGACGGCCGCGCCACCCAGGTAGGCGTTGTGCACCTCGGGGAGTTCCACGAGTTCGGCCGGGGTTCCCGTGAGGGCCACCCGTCCGCGGTGCATGACCACTGCCCGGTGCGCGATCTTGAACGAGGCGCGCACATTCTGTTCCACGAGGAGAACCGCGAGCTGCTTCTCGACGCAGAGCCGGGAGAGCACGTCCATGATCTCCGCGACCACCTTCGGCGCGAGGCCGATGGACGGCTCGTCCAACATGATCGCCGTCGGGTCCGCCATCAGGCCGCGCCCGATGGCCACCATCTGCTGCTCGCCACCCGAGAGGGTTCCGGCGGCCTGACCCATCCGGGTACGCAGCCGGGGGAAGAGCTCGAGGATCGAGTCGACGTCGCCGTGGCCCTTCTTCGTCCAGGCACCCAGCATGAGGTTGTCCCGCACCGAGAGGGTCGGGAAGCACAGCCGGTTCTCGGGCACATGGGTCAGGCCGAATCCGGCCATCTTCTCCGTGGGCTTCCCGGTGATCGTGCGACCCTCGAGGGTCACGCTGCCCCCGGTGGGCCGGATGAGACCACTGACGGCTCGCAGCAGGGTCGTCTTACCGGCACCGTTTGAGCCCACCACGGCCACGATCTCCCCGCGCGCCACCTCGAAGCTGACCTCGTGCAGCACCGCGAGCTTGCCATAGCCGGCGTCGAGTCCGGAAACGATCAGCGTCATGCGTGCTCCTCCAATTCGTTCAGTTCCGCTTCGGCCTCGTCGAGGTCCGTGCCCAGGTAGGCAACCACCACGGCGGGGTCGTTGCGCACCGACTCCGGGTCGCCGTGCGCGATGAGCACACCGTCGTCGAGCACCGCGACATGGTCGGCGAGGGACATCACCTGCGCCACATCGTGCTCGACGAGCACGATCGTGAGCCCGGCGGTCCGCAGCCGGCGCAGCAGCTCGGCCATCACCTCGCGCTCCGCGCCGGATAGGCCGGCCATCGGCTCGTCGAGGAGGATCAGGGCCGGCTCGGCGGCCAGAGCCCGGCAGACCTCCATGATTCGCTGCTTGCCGAACGACAGATCTGAGGCCGAGTCGTCCGCGGCATCCGAGAGTTTCATCGACTGCAGGATCTCGAAGGACGCGGCGCGGTGGGTGCTCTGCTCACCCGACTGCAGCCCTAGCATTCCGCGGAGGACGCCCGCGCTTCCCTTGCGGTACCTGCCCATGTACACGTTGCCGACGACATCCGTCGAGGTGAAAACCTGCAGGTTCTGGAACGTGCGGGTCAGCCCGTGCGCGGCGGCGACGTGCGGCTTGCGGCCGGAGATGACCTGGCCGAGGAACGTGACGGTGCCTTCGCTTGGGGTCAGTGCTCCGGAGATCATGTTGAAGCAGGTCGTCTTGCCGGCACCGTTGGGGCCGATCAGACCCAGGATGCTGCCGGCCGGCACGGTGAGGTTCACATCGTTGACGGCGACGACGCCGCCATATCGTTTGCTCAGTCCCTCGAGGACGAGGATCGGCTCACCGGCCGCGACAGGGGTGCTGACCGCCGGGAGCTGCGGGATCGTCGTGGCATCCTCCGGTACGTGCGCATGCGCGTCGCCGGGTGGGCGCTTTCCGCCGAACGGCAACTTCTGCCACAGCGTGGTCGCCGCCTGGTGGAGGCCGCCGGGCAGGAGCAGGATCACCAGGATCAGGACGATACCGTAACCGAGCAACTGCACCTCTCCGGTGGCGCCGGGGAAGATGGCCGGGATGACGTCGCGCATGCCCTCGCCGAGGAATTGCACGAGGAAGGCGCCCGCGACGGCGCCCCAGACCGATCCCAGGCCTCCGATGACGACCATCAGCAGGATCGAGACCGACAGGTGGAATTCGGCGGTGGCGGGGCTCACGATTGCGACCTGGTAGGCGTAGAACACGCCGCCGAGACCCGCGAATCCGGCGGAGAGCACGAAGACTTTCAGCCGCAGCGCATAGGTGTTGACGCCGAGGCTCTCGGCGGCGAGTTCGGAGTCGTTGACGGCCGAGAGGGCGCGACCGGCACGGCTGTGGGTGAGGTTGAGGGCCAGGATGAGCCCGATCACCACGAACGGCGTCACGAACCAGAGGAAGAAGCCGCTGTTGTCGATCGGGATCCCGAGCACCGTGGGTCGCGAGATGCCGTAGATGCCCGTGGTTCGTCCGGTGACATCCCATTCGCGCACGCCGATCATCACGATGAAGCCGAGCCCCAGCGTCGCTAGCGCGAGGTAGTGGCCGCGCAGGCGCATCAGCGGAAGGCCTACGAGCAGGGCGACCAGCATCGCGGCGAGAACACCGACGGTGGCCGCGACCGGGCCGGGCAGATCGAGCTTGGTCAGCAGGATCGCGTGGGTGTACGCACCGATCGCGAAGAACGCGGCCTGCCCGAGGCTGACCTGCCCGGCCAGACCCATCAGCAGGTTGAGCCCGATGGCCGGCAGGGCGAAGATCATGGCGAACACGACGATGTTCATGACCGAGGAACTGGCCGTGAAGGGGACCACGATCATCAGCGCGACGAGCACGCCGCAGCCGATCAGCGTGCTCTTGTTGTTCGCCCAGAAACGCGCGCGGAGGGGGCGCGTCCCGGCGAGGCTAGGTGTGGTTGCATGTGTCATTTCGCTACACCCTGACCGCTGTGGGCTTGAGAACGAGGCCCTGGGGACGGACGACGAGCACAAGGATGAGGATGAGGAAGGCGGCGCCGTCCCTCAGGCCGGACGAGACGTACCCGGCCACGTAGGCCTCGATCACGCCGAGCAGGAGAGCCCCGACGATCGCGGCACGAAAGGAGACGAAGCCGCCGAGGACGGCGGCGACGAAGCCCTTGAGGCCGAGCAGCACGCCGCCCGACCAGAGCGAGAGGTAGATCGGGGAAGCCACCACGCCGGCGACACCCCCGACGAAACCCGCAATCGCGAAGGCCAGGACTGACGCGGTGACCGGTGAGATCCCCACGATGCGCGCCGCAACGGGCTGCTCCGCACACGCCCGCAGGGCCTTGCCCCAGCGCGACTTCTCGTAGAAGAGTACGATTCCGCCGCCGACCACGACGAGGGCGCCGATCATCCAGAACTCCTGAGAACGGATGCTCACCCCGCCGATCAGGATGTTGGTCCCCGGGAACAGGGGCACCCCCTTGGCCTCGGGCCCCCAGGCCAGGAGCATGATCGCCTGCAGCAGAGTCGAGACGCCAAGGGTCAGGATGATGGATGTGAGTGGGGTCAGCTTCTTCACCCGCGCGATGATCAGCCGTTCCATCGCAATGGCCACCAGGGTCACCGAGAGGATGGCGACCAGGACCGCGAGAAGGAGCGGCATCCCGGCCGCGGCGAGCCAGGCACTCCCGAGTCCTGCCAGCATCGCGAACTCACCCTGGGCGATGTTGATGACGTGGCGGACCGTGTAGACGGCGATCAGGCCGACGGCGAGCAGGGCGTAAACAGAGCCCTGTGAAAGCCCTGCCACCGTCAACTGCAGGAAATCAGTAAGCACGATCAGTCCTTGACGAGGTTCCAACGACCATCCTCGGCCTCAGCCAGGATGAGGGCGGAGGCGTCGAGGCCGGAGTGGTTCTTAGCGGTCATCTGGAAGACTCCGGAGATCCCGGTCCACTGGGCGCTCTCGAGTTCGTCGCGCAGGGCATCCGCGTCGGTGCCGGCGGCCTCGATCGCGTTGACGGCGATGTGCCAGGCGTCAAACGCGTGGCCCGCGAAACCGGACGGCTGCTCGCCGTAGGCCGCGTTGTAGTCCGCCTGGAACTGCTCGATGACCTCGCGCTGGGTGTTGTCCGCCGCCAGCTGGTCGGCGACGAGCAGGCGGCCCATCGGGGCGATGACTCCGTTAGCGGCGTCACCGGCGGCGTCGAAGAACGCCTGGTTCGAGATGCCGTGCGAGTGGTAGACCGGCTTGTTCACGCTGAGTTGCACATAGGCCTTCTGGGCCAGGCCGGCCGAGGGGTTGATGCCCCAGATGATGACGGCGTCGGAGTCCGAGCCGCGCACGTTGGTCATCTGCGGGGTGAAGTCGGTCGCGCTCGGCTCGAAGGCCTCCGTCATGACCAGGGTGATGCCGCGCTCGGCGCCGAGGTCCGTGATGTACTCCGCGACCCCTTCGCCGAAACCGCTCGCGTCGCGCACGAGGGCCAGCTTGGTGTATCCCTTCGCCTCGGCGTCGTCGAGGATGCGCTCGAGCACGACCACGTCGTTCTGCGCGGTCTTGAAGACCCACTCCGAGCCCTCGACGATGGCCACGTTGGCCGCGACGGAGATCATCGGGATCTTCGCGGCTTCCGCGATGGGGCGCATGGCCAGGCTGGGCCCGGTGCGTGAGGCACCGATGATGATGTCGACCTTGTCGCTCTCGATCAGCTTGCTCGTGGCCTTGGCCGCGCCGTCCTCGGTCGACTGGTTGTCGATGATGGTGAGTTCGACGTCGCGGCCGTCGATGCCGCCGTCGTCGTTGAGCTGCTTGGCCAGCATTGTGAGCGTGTTCTGCTCCGGCACGCCGAGGCTGGCGCCGACGCCGGTGACGTCGAGAACCGCGCCGATCTTGATCGGGCCGGCCTCCGCTGCAGGGTCGTCCTTGGCCGTTC
This sequence comes from Cryobacterium sp. TMT2-18-2, assembly GCF_004402245.1. Classification (NCBI taxonomy): domain Bacteria; kingdom Bacillati; phylum Actinomycetota; class Actinomycetes; order Micrococcales; family Microbacteriaceae; genus Cryobacterium; species Cryobacterium sp. TMT2-18-2. The sequence continues at coordinate 164,731 of NZ_SOFU01000013.1, read as the reverse complement.
CCCCCAGGTTCGAGGTGCTGCATCCGGCCAGCGCAAGGGCTGTGATAACGGCAATCGGCGCGATGAAACGCAGACGAGACTTCTTCATTGGAATCTCCTTCAGAGGAACAGATAATTAGTGACCGACCAGTCGTTCACTAATTCAGGTGTGGGCCTGACAGTACCGTGGCATCGCTGCGCGCGGCAAGGGTCCCGAGGCAGTCGTTCGTAACGAGTGGGTGACGGTGTCGGCGGTGACAGGATGTCCGTCGCCGCCCGGTCCGTCAGGCCAGCGCGAGCATTCCGGCCGCGCCGAGGGCGAGCGCGAGGCCCAACCACTGCACCGGTGCGATCCGTTCCCGGAGCACCACGGCGGCGAGCAGGATCGTGCCGGCCGGGTACATTGCCGTGAGTACGCTCATCACGCTGAGGTCCCCGGCGCGCATGCCGAGCAGCAGCAACACATTGGCCACGACGTCGATCACGCCGCAGGCCACGGCCAGCCGCAGCCCGATGGTGAGCGTCGAGCGGGGCTGCGGCGCGGCATCCGTCACCGGTCTGAACGAACCCGTCATCGGCGCGGTCGTCACCAGTGAACGTCGCCGCCGCAACGCGACCAGGGCGAGCAGCCCGACCACCGAGAACATGATCGCCGCATTCACCGCGCGGTTCATCACCAGCGGCACGAGCCCGCTGTCCGCGGGGGTCAGGTCGATCATCACCATGAAGGCGCCGATCATCGTGCCGGAGCCGAGGGCCATCAGCACGCCGAGCAGGCTCGGCCGCACGGCGCCGCGCTCGGGAACGAAACCCACGAGCAGCACCGCCACGAGCGCCAGGCCGAGCGCCCAGTAGCCGATCGGGGCGAGGCGGTCGCCGCCGGCCAGCCCCACCGTCATCGGCACGACCGCCGACACCACGGCCGTGAGCGGCGAGAGGATGCTCATCGGCCCGATCGCGAGGCAGGCGTAGAGCAGCGAGATCGCGATTGCGCCGCTGACTCCGGACAATCCGCCCCACAGAACGGCCGACGGCGACCAGACCCCTACCACAAACGGTAGGGCGAGCAGCAGGGCCACGAGCCCGGATGCCGCGGCGACGGCCGTCACGAGCAGGGAACTCATGCGCTTGGCGGCGAGCCCACCAAGGAAGTCGGCACTCCCGAAGATGAGTGCGCCGGTGAGGCCGAGGACCGCGGTAAGCATAGAAAATGAGTTTAGCGAGTGGCCGGTATCCTGAAACCCACAACTGTGTGAGGCGGGGAGACAGGTCGCTGTGAAACGAGGAAACAGGGCACGGCAGTGGGCAGCGCTCGCGCTGGGCGCCGCGGTTCTGGGGTGGTCCGCCGCCCCGGCATCGGCCCACAACTCCGTGGGCGGGTCCTCCCCGGCCGCGGGCGCCGTCGTGACTGAACAGCCTTCGCTGTTCACAGTGACGACGAACGATGCCCTGCTTGACCTCGGAGGCGGGGGAGCGGGCAGCGGGATGCTCATCAGCGGGCCCTCCGGTGTGGCCACGCCTCTCTACTACGGTGACGGCTGTATCAGCCTGCTCGGTCCAACCGTCGAGACCGAGGCCCAGCTGGGCCAGCCGGGCAAGTACACGGTGACCTGGCAGGGGGTCTCGATCGACGGGCATCCGGTGTCCGGCGACTTCACCTTCACCTGGCAACCGGCCGCCGACCAGGCATTGGCTGAAGGGTCCCCGGCCAAGCCGGTCTGTGCCGAGACCGCGGACGCCGCGGCGGATGCTGCTCCCCCGGATTCCACGGACACACGCGCCATCGCCCCCGCCGAAGCCCCCCTCGTCGCCGTCTGGTTCGCCGCCGCCCTCGGTGCCGTCCTCGTCGCCGTGGCGGGAACCCTCCTCGCCATCCGCCGACGCGCGCCTCGCCCACCGAATCAGCCCGAGCGGCCCGACCAGCCCGCGTAGCAGACCCGCACCATCGGAAGGCGAAGGTAGAGTTGCCGGGTGAGTTGGAACGCCGAAATACCGTGGAATCCTGACGAGTTCGAACCACCCGACGAATTCGACGCCCCGCCACCGCCCGACGGCTATGCCGGCGGAGCCAGGGAGTGGGAACCTGCCCCGGACCGGCCGGGCCCGGCAGGCCGCGCCGGTGCCGGCGCATCCGCCCTTCGCGTACCCGCCACCCCGCCCCGCCGCGCCACCGCGAAGTTCGCGACGGCCGGCGAGGCCCTGCGCACGGTCTTCGGCTACGACTCCTTCCGCGGCGAGCAGGCCGCCATCATCGACCAGGTCATCAACGGCAACGACGCCGTCGTGCTGATGCCCACCGGGGGCGGTAAGAGCCTGTGCTATCAGATCCCCTCGCTCGTGCGGGAGGGCACCGGCATCGTCATCTCGCCGCTGATCGCCCTCATGCAAGACCAGGTCGACGCGCTCACCGCCGTGGGCGCGCGCGCCGCGTTCCTCAATTCCAGCCAGGACTCCGCTGCGCGGGGCACGGTCGAGCGCGACTATCTCGCCGGCAACCTCGACCTGCTTTACGTCGCCCCCGAGCGACTCTCCTCCGAGGCCACCAAGCGTTTCCTCGACCGCGGCACCATCGCCCTCTTCGCCATCGACGAGGCCCACTGCGTGTCGCAGTGGGGGCACGACTTCCGGCCCGACTACCTGGCCCTGTCCGACCTGGCCGACCGCTGGCCCGACGTTCCGCGCATCGCTCTCACCGCCACGGCCACCGACGCCACCCATAAAGAGATCACCACCCGGCTACAGATGGGCGCTGCCCGGCACTTCGTCGCCAGCTTCGACCGACCCAACATCCAATACCGCATCGTCGGCAAGGCCGAGCCGCGCAAGCAGCTTCTGGCCTTCATCAAGGCCGAGCACCCCACGGATGCCGGCATTGTCTATGCCCTCAGTCGCAAGACCGTCGAGGCGACCGCCGACTTCCTGCGCCAGAATGGGCTCAACGCGCTGCCCTACCACGCGGGCCTCGACCAGGGGGTGCGCGCCCGCACCCAGTCCCGGTTCCTCCGTGAGGAGGGCGTCATCATCGTCGCCACGATCGCGTTCGGCATGGGCATCGACAAACCGGACGTGCGTTTCGTCGCCCACATCGACCTGCCCAAGTCCGTCGAGGGCTACTACCAGGAGACCGGCCGCGCGGGCCGCGACGGCCTGCCCTCCACCGGCTGGCTCACCTATGGCCTGCAAGACGTCGTGCAGCAGCGCCGCATGATCGACGAGTCGCCTGGCGACCTCGGCCACCGGCGCAAGCTCTCCGCCCACCTCGACGCCATGCTCGCGCTCTGCGAGACCGTCAGCTGCCGCCGGGTCAACCTGCTGCGCTACTTCGGCCAGTCCAGCGAGCCGTGCGGCAACTGCGACACCTGCCTTGAACCCCCCGTCGGCTGGGACGGCACCGTCCCCGCACAGAAACTGCTCTCCACCGTGGTGCGCCTGCTGCGCGAGCGTAATCAGCGCTTCGGCGCCGGGCAGCTTATCGACATCCTGCGCGGCAAGGTGACCCCGCGCACCACTCAGCACGGCCACGACCGGCTGGCCACCTGGGGCATCGGCGCCGACCTCAGCGACCAGCAGTGGCGCGGCGTCGTGAGGCAGCTCCTCGCCCAGGGTTTCCTGGCCACCTCCGGCGAATACGGTACCCTGGTGCTGACGGATGCCGCCGCGGAGGTCCTCGCTGGTCGCCGCACAGTGGAGCTCCGCACCGAGCCCGAACGGGCCGCCCGCCCCGCGGCCGGGGCCCGCAAAAGTGCCGCGAAGGCGGCCGCGGCCGATCTCAGCCCCGAGCAGGAGACCCTGTTCGAGGCGCTGCGGGTCTGGCGCTCCGCCCAGTCCAAAGAGCAGGGCGTGCCGGCCTACATTATCTTCGGCGACGCAACCCTGCTGGCGATCGCCGCGACGAAGCCGGCCACCCTGGCCGACCTCGACGGCATCTCCGGCGTCGGTGCCAAGAAGCTCGACGCCTACGGTGCCGCCCTCCTCGAGGTCGTGTCCGCCGGAACCTGACGCCTCCCGTCCCTGCCCCAACCCGCAGCATCCCGCGAAACCGGGTAGAACTAGGTAATGGACTGGACCGAGTACTTCAACGCTCAGGCCGGTCGCCCTCCGCGTGCGGTGCTGCTCCGTGCCCTCGACCTCCGTGCCGACGCGTCACCCGCCCCACCCGGCACTGCGATCGACTTGGGCTGCGGTGCGGGCACCGAGACCCGGCACCTGCTCGCCGCCGGCTGGACCGTACACGCGTTCGACGCCGACCCGGGCTCCGAGGTCAGGGTCCGGACGGGCCTGCGCGCCGCAGAGCAGTCCCGCTTGGTCTTTCACCGGTCCCGCTTCGAGGACCTCCCCGAGCTGCCCGCCGCAGACCTCGTCTATGCGGGGTTTTCCCTGCCCTTCTGCGACCCCGCGGTGTTCCCCGACCTGTGGGCGGGCATCCGCGCGGCGCTGACGCCCGGCGCCTGGTTTGCCGGAGAATTCTTCGGCCCCCACGATGAATGGGCCGGCCGCGCAGACATGAACTTCCATGACCGCGGCCAGGTCGAGGCGCTCCTGGCCGGGCTGCACGTCGTCGGCCTCGTCGAAGACGACCGCCCCGGCCAGTCCGCATTCGGCCCTCGCCACTGGCACCTCTTCCACGTCACCGCCCGCACCCCGACGACCTGTGCCGTCAGGAGCGGCCGGGCCCTCGCTCCGGCAGAGGTGGTGCCCCGTTTGTGGGTAACCGTGCCGTCAGACCCTTTAGCGCTGAGGAAACCTACAAGACGAATGCCGGGCGGAGCATGCTTCGTTGTAGGCCCGTCACGCACTATTTCCCCGCTTCGTGAGAGCCGCCTAGCGTGTAAGAAAATTTCGAGTTCGCGCGAAGACGAAGGACCAATGATGGTTGACACTGCTCAGCGCTCCAACAGCACTACCCCCGCCAAGACGGACAAGAAGACGGACGCGACCCTGGCCACGACCGTCGCCGTCACGCCCCCCGTGGCGCCCGGCGTCGACACCGGCCCGGTCATGATCGCCGGCCAGGCCGGTGCACCCACGGTCAACATCGAGTCGCTGCACCGACAGCTGCTCGGCACCTGGGCCGACGTGCGCCTGCTGGCCCGCGAGCTCACGGCCAAGCCCGAACTGCAGCGCATCGAGGGCCAATCCATGGCCGAGCATCGCGAACGCGTGCTGGGCCAGCTCCTGATCCTGGCCGAGAACGGGCACGTGCACCGCGCGTTCCCGACGCACCTGGGCGGCGCCGACGACCACGGCGGAAACATCGCCGGGTTCGAGGAACTCGTCACCGCCGACCCCAGCCTGCAGATCAAGGCGGGCGTGCAGTGGGGTCTGTTCGGCGCGGCCGTGCTGCACCTCGGCACCAAGAAGCACCACGACGCCTACCTGCCGGGCATCATGACCATGCAGGTCCCGGGCGTCTTCGCGATGACCGAAACCGGCCACGGCTCGGATGTCGCGGCCATTGGCACGACTTCGACCTACGACCCTGCCACGCAGGAATTCGTTATCGACACCCCGTTCCGCGCGGCGTGGAAGGACTACCTCGGAAACGCCGCGAAGGACGGCATCGCCGCCGTTCTCTTCGCGCAGCTGATCACCGCGGGCGTCAACCATGGAGTGCACGCATTCTGGGTGCCGATCCGCGACGAGTCCGGGGATTTCCTCCCCGGCATCGGTGGCGAGGACGACGGACTCAAGGGCGGCCTCAACGGCATCGACAACGGGCGGCTCCACTTCGACGGGGTGCGCATCCCCCGCGAAAACCTGCTCAACCGCTATGGCGACGTCGCCCAGGACGGGACCTACACCAGCCCGATCTCCAGCCCCGGCCGCCGCTTTTTCACCATGCTCGGCACCCTCGTGCAGGGCCGCGTCTCGCTCGACGGCGCCGCCACCCAGGCTTCGGCGATGGCCCTCACGATCGCCATCACCTACGGCAGCCAGCGCCGCCAGTTCAACGCCGGTAGCGACACCGACGAGGAGGTCATCCTCGACTACCAGCGCCACCAGCGCCGTCTGCTGCCGCGCCTGGCCACGACCTACGCGCACACGTTCGCCCACGACGAGTTCCTGGTCAAGTTCGATCAGGTCTTCAGTGGCCAGGCCGACACGGATGCCGACCGGCAGGACCTCGAAACCCTTGCCGCCGCCCTCAAGCCGCTCTCGACCTGGCACGCTCTCGACACCCTGCAGGAGGCCCGCGAAGCCTGCGGCGGCGCCGGATTCCTGGCCGAGAACCGGCTGGTCGGCCTGCGCGCCGACCTGGACGTCTTCGCCACCTTCGAGGGCGACAACAACGTGCTCCTGCAACTCGTCGCGAAGCGTCTGCTCACCGACTACAGCCGCAAGTTCGCGTCCGCCGGCCCGGGCGTGCTCGCCCGCTACGTCGTGCAGCAAGCTGCCGGCCGCGCCTACCACGGTACCGGGCTCCGCACCCTGGGCCAGGCGGTCTCCGACTTCGGCTCCACCGCTCGCTCCGTGGGCCACCTCCGCGACACCGCGGTGCAGCGGGAGCTGCTCACCAACCGGGTCGAAACCATGATCGCCGAGATAGCGGGCAAGCTCCGCTCGGCCGGCAAGCTGGCACCGAAGGAAGCCGCGGCCCTCTTCAACGCCAACCAGGACCAGCTGATCGAGGCGGCCCGTTCGCACGGCGAGCTGCTGCAGTGGGAGGCGTTCACCCGGGCGGTCGAGACCGCCGAAGACGCCGGCACGAAGCAGGTCCTGACCTGGCTGCGCGACCTGTTCGGCCTCGGGCTGGTAGAGAAGCACCTGGCCTGGTACCTGATCCACGGGCGCCTGTCGGCCAAGCGGGCACAGTCGGTCACGGCCTACATCGACCGCATCATCGCCCGGCTCCGTCCCCACTCCGTCGACCTGGTCGACGCCTTCGGCTACAGCCAGGACCACCTCCGGTCGGCAATCGCCAGCGGTGCCGAGCAGGAGCGCCAGAACGAGGCCAGGGACTACTACCAAACCCAGCGTGCCAACGGCACCGCTCCCCGCGCCGAGAAGGCTCCCGCCAAGAGGTAGCCCCGATCCGGTGAAGAGTGCCCGTTCCGCCGGCCGCTCTCTACCGGAACGGGCACCGTCGTGTCGTACCCAGGTACGAGGCCGGCGGGCGCACAAGCGTCCGCCGGGCCGATGCGTGCAGCATCCGTCCCCCCGTAGCGTCGATGTCGTGCCGATCTCACACGGTGAGACCGGCCCCACCGATGTACAACGAGGAGACGGATGATTCAGGCACAGTCCCTGACCAAACGGCACGGCGGCAAGACCGCGGTCGACGCGATCGACTTCACCGTGCAGCCCGGCAAGGTGACCGGCCTGCTGGGTCCGAACGGCGCCGGCAAGAGCACCATCATGCGCATGATCGTCGGACTCGACCGGCCGACCGCCGGATCGGTCACGGTCAACGGCAAGCATTACAGCGAGCACCGAGCGCCGCTGTGCGAGGTGGGCGTGCTGCTCGACGCGAGGGCCGTGCACACCGGCCGCACGGCCCGCAACCACCTGCTGGCCCTGGCGGTCACCCACGGCATCCCGGCCGCCCGGGTCGACGAGGTGATCGAGCTCACCGGGATTGGAGCCGTCGCCCGCACGCGCGTCGGCCGCTTCTCCCTCGGCATGGGCCAGCGCCTCGGTATCGCAGCGGCGCTGCTCGGCGACCCTGCGGTGCTGATTCTCGACGAGCCCGTCAACGGGCTCGACCCCGAGGGCGTGCAGTGGGTGCGCCAGCTGATGCGGCACCTCGCCGTGGAGGGCCGCACCGTGCTGCTGTCCTCGCACATGATGAGCGAAATGGCTCTCACGGCCGACCACCTGATCATGCTGGGCCGGGGAAAGCTGATCGCGAATGCCCCGGTCTCCGAGATTATCGGCATGGCCGGCACGCACCGGGTGCGCGTGCGCACCCCTCAGTCCGCCCAGCTCGCGGCCCTGCTCGCCCAGCCCGACGTCACCGTCACTACCGGAGAGCAGGACCTGCTCGAGGTAGCCGGCATTTCGGCCGGTGACATCGGCGAACAGGCCGCCGCCGCGGGTATCGTGCTGCACGAGCTGACCGGCGTGAGCGCGTCACTCGAGGAGGCTTACCTGGCCCTGACCCAAGACGAGGTGGAGTACCGCGCCAGCGGCTCCGCGCAACTGCAGGAGGCCGGACGATGACCGAGACAACCGCGACCAAGACGCCCGCGCCCGCTGCTTCCTCCTCCCCGGCCGCGGACGGCACCGTGCCCGGCGCCGCATCCGCTGTGCACGGCCTGAGCGCGACGGGGTTGCTGCGGTCGGAGTGGATCAAGCTGCGCAGCGTGCGCTCGACGGCCTGGTCGTACGCCCTGCTCGTAGTGGTCTCGCTCGCCCTCGCGGCGGTCATGTCCTCCACTCTCGACCTGCAGGGTGCGGACGCCTCGATGATCCCCGCGGCGGACCAGGCGACTTTCATCGCCCAGACCGCGACATTCGGGGTGTTCTTCGGCCAACTCATCGTGGCCGTCCTCGGTGCGCTGACCATCAGCGGCGAATACTCCACCGGCATGATTCGGTCCACGTTGACCGCGGTGCCGCGCCGGCTGCCCGCCCTCGCGGCGAAGGCCGCCGTGCTGTTCGTCATGACCTTCGTGGTTGGGCTGGCCGCCAACCTCGGTTCCTATCTGGTGGCGTCGCTGGTGCTTTCCCGGCAGGGCTTGGGCGTCAGCATCGCGGATCCAGCCGTGTTCCTGCCGGTGCTCGGCGGGGCGCTCTACCTGGCCCTGATCGCGGTCTTCGCCCTCGGCATCGGCACCATCGTGCGCAGCGGGGCCGGCGGCATCGCGGTCGTGCTCGGCATCGTGCTGCTGCTGCCGATGGTGTTCCAGGTGATCGCTGCCCCGTGGGCCGCCACGGTGCTGCCGTATCTGGTGTCGAACGCGGGCATCAACATGTTCGGGTTGATGTCGTTCAGCCCGGTGCCGATCGAGTGGTGGGTCAACCTGCTGGTGGTCCTCGGCTGGCTCGCGGTCAGCCTGGTCGCTGCCGCTGCGGTGTTGAAGCGGAGGGACGCGTAGAGTCCTCTGAATGACCGAATCACATCTCACCCTCGGTCGGCAGCTTGTGCCGACCGAGGGTGAACTGCGTCTGCCGACACCGCCGGGGGTGGCCGGACGGTTCTGGGCGCGGCATCCGTGGCTCAGCGACGCGCTGGTCGCGGGCGCCTATTTCGTGCCGATGGCCGTCGGCTTCCTGATCGACCTGACACGGCAGGCCGGGCCCGGACTGCCGCCGCAGGCCCTCATCACCGCCGCCGTGGTGATGGTCATCACGGCCGCACTGCTGGTCCGACGGCACGCCCCGCTTCTCGTGCTCGGGGTGACCTGCACCGGACTGGTCGCCGCTTTCCCCGGCCAGGGCGACACCCTGCCCGTGCTGATCGCGCTTTACACCGCCGCGGTCTACCGTGGCGTGCGAAGCGCATGGTTCGGCCTCGCCGTGGCGATCGGCATCGGCGCCCTGGGTGCTTTTCTGGGCGCGAGCAGCTACGCATCCTGGCTCGCGGTCGCCTCCCAATCCGCGGTCCTCATGCTCGCGGCCACCCTGATCGGCGTCACGGTCGGCGATCGCAAGCGTTACGTGGCCGCGCTGGTCGAACTGGCCGCACAGCTGGCTCGGGAGCGCGACCAGCAGGCCCAGCTCGCCCGCATCACCGAACGCGGGCGCATCGCCCGGGAAATGCACGACATCATCGCGCACAGCCTCTCGGTCATGGTCGCGCTCGCCGACGGGGCCGACGCGCTGCTCGTCAAAGACCCGGAACGTTCGCGCGCTGCGCTGCGCGAGGTGGCCCGGACCGGCCGTGGCTCGATGTCCGAGATGCGCCGGCTGCTCGGCGTGCTGAGTGAGGGTCCTCAGGAGCAGGGCGACCCCGAGGGGACGGATGTCCCCCTCCGGCCCCAACCCGGCGCCGACCAGCTCGTCGACCTGGTCGAATCGTTCCGCGCCGCCGGGCTGCCCGCCCGGCTGGAACTCACCGGGCGCATTCCCGGGAGCCAGAGTCTGCAGTTGACGGTCTACCGGATCGTGCAGGAATCGCTGACCAACGCGCTGCGGTATTCGGCGCATCCGAGCGCGGTGACCGTGCGACTGACCCGGGTGCCGGGTCGGCTCGAGGTGGTCATCGCCGACGACGGCCGGAACGCGTCGGCCACAGTGCCGTCGTCGACTGCCGGGCGGGGAATCATAGGGCTGCGTGAGCGCGTTGCGCTCTACGATGGCACCCTCGTGGCCGGGAGCAGTCCCGGCGGCGGCTGGCAGGTGCGCGCGACGATGACGGTCGACGAGACGGGGGAACGGGCATGACGCCGATCCGGATCTTGCTCGTCGACGACCAGGCGCTGCTGCGCACGGGCTTCCGGATGGTGCTCGAGGCCGAGGACGATTTCACCGTGGTGGCCGAGGCCGGCGACGGCGCCGCGGCGATCGCACTCGCCGCCGGCCTGCATCCCGACGTCATTCTGATGGATGTGCGGATGCCCGGAATCGACGGTATCGAGGCCACACGGCGGATCACCGCCGCGTGCCCCGACAGCCGGATCATCATTCTCACCACTTTCGACCTCGACGAGTACGCCTTCGGTGGCCTCCGCGCGGGCGCGCGCGGGTTCCTGCTGAAAGACGCCCAGCCCGCTGAACTCACCGCGGCTATCCGGGCCGTGGCCTCGGGCGACGCCTCCGTTTCGGCGCGGGTGACCCGGCGCATGCTGGACCTGTTCGGAGCAAAGCTTCCGGGGGCAGAGCGGGAGACCGACGTCACCGGAGCGGATGCCGACGCCGGCCGACTCGGCCTGCTCACCGAGCGGGAGCACGAGGTCTTCCTCGCGGTCGCGGAGGGTCTGTCGAACCCGGAACTCGCCGAACGTTTCTTCCTATCCGAGTCCACCGTCAAGAGCCACGTCGGACGCATCCTTGCCAAGCTTGAGCTGCGTGACCGAGTGCAGGTCGTCATCCTCGCCCACAGGCTCGGCCTCGTCACTCCGTGACCGGCCCGATTCCGCGCCGGCGCACCCGGCGAATAGGCTCGGGGGTATGCGCACCTTCTACCCCGAGATCGAACCCTACGAAACCGGACTTCTCGAGGTCGGTGACGGGCAGACCATCTACTGGGAGACATCCGGCAACTCCGACGGCAAGCCGGCCGTCTACCTGCACGGCGGGCCGGGCGGCGGATCGAGCCCGAAGCAGCGCCGCGTGTTCGACCCGAAAAAGTACCGCATCATCCTTTTTGACCAGCGTGGCTGCGGTCAGAGCACGCCGCACGCGAGCGCGGCGGACGCCGACCTCACCACCAACACCACCTGGCACCTCGTGTCCGACCTCGAGAAACTGCGTGAGCACCTCGACATCGATCGCTGGCTGGTCTGCGGCGGGTCCTGGGGCAGCACCCTCAGCCTCGCGTACGCCGAGACACACCCGGACCGGGTCACCGAACTCGTGTTGCGGGGCATTTTCACGCTGCGCCCGATGGAACTCGACTGGTTCTACGAGGGCGGCGCCGCGGCGATCTACCCGGACCTCTGGGAGAGCTTCATCGCCCCGGTTCCGTTGGAGGAGCGCGGCCACCTGATCAAGGCCTACAAGCGCCTGCTGCACGACCCCGACCAGTACGTGCGCGAGCGGGCCGGCGTGGCCTGGTCCACCTGGGAATCCTCGACCATCACGCTGCTGCAGCAACCCGACACGATCGCGCGTTTCACCGAGCCGGCGTTCGCGGTGGCCTTCGCCCGGATCGAGAACCACTACTTCACCAACTCGGGCTGGTTCGAGCCGAATCAGCTGATCCGCGACGCGGACCGGCTGAAGGACATCCCCGGCGTCATCGTGCAGGGCCGCTATGACATGTGCACCCCCGCCTTCACAGCCTGGGAGCTGCACCAGAACTGGCCGGAGGCCGATTTCAGGCTGATCCCGGATGCCGGTCACTCCTTCGACGAGCCCGGCAACCTGGACGCGATCATCGAGGCCACGGACCGCTTCGCGGCCTGAGGCCGGCCGGGAGAATCCCGGCGACAGCAGGCCCAGACCGGTCGGACGGCGGTCCTGAATATGTGCTCGCTCCCGTCGAAATAATCCCTGCCGGTGGTCTGTCCAGGCCCTTGACACTCTCGTTTTATTTGGTAATCGCACTACCCTTCGATAGCATTCGAATATTGCTCAGGTGGCCCCTCTTCGGGGGTCACATCCCTCGCGCTCTCGATCGCGCACAATCTTGAGATGTTGTATGTCTGCTCTTTACGCTGCCCAAAAAACCCCGATCAAATTCCTGAACCGGCACCCCAATGGCAAGCCACGTCTCGCCAAGCTATGGCAACTCACGGCCGTCCTTGCGGCGACAGTGCTGGCCCTATCGGCTTTCGTTCCGTTGCCCGCGTCGGCGGTGACCTCTCCCCAGGCTGTCGCCGCTGCCCCGATCGCAGTGAAAGCGGGGGAGGCCACCTGGACCACTATCCGCGAACCCAGCACACCCCAGAACGCCACGCCGTACGTCAGCGCCACGTCGCTGGCTGACAAGACCTTCCTCAAATTCGACACGGCACAGTACACGGGCATGAGCGTCGTGTCGGCGACATTGGACTTGAAAGTCGCCAGCACCACCTCTACCGCACCTGGCGTGCAGGTCTATCCGGTCTCCTCGGACTGGAGCGCGTCGTCTCTGACTGAGTCGAACCGCCCGGCCCACATCGACACGGAACTGAGTGGGGCATCGGTTCGGGCTCTGACCGGACAGACAATTTCTGTGCCGCTCTCGGGTCTGAACGGTACAGCGTTGTCCGGGTCGACTGCGTTCGAGGTGCGCTTCGCCCAGAAGTTTGTCAGCACCTCGTTCGTAGGCAAAGGGGAGGCGCGCCCCACGCTGAAGCTCGTCCTCGCGGCAACCGGCTCGGCGACCGGCGCGGCGACCGGCTCGGCGACCGGCTCGGCCACCGGCTCGGCCACCGGATCCGACAACCTGTCATTCGCGGTTCCCGGGCCGAACACCACCGGCAAAAAGGTCTTTGCACACTACTTTCCGCCGTACCCCATCTCCATCGAGAACAAGGCACCCGCATCCGATTACTACGCGATCAACTACCTCACCTCGCAGGGCGAGGGAGGCATCCACGCCAACTACGGCGGATTGCTGCGCGACCGCCCTGAGGCTCGCGCTCCGCGCTCGGGGGATTGGAAACTCACTGATATGAAAGAGGAAGTCACCGACGCGGCAGATGCCGGTATCGATGGCTTCACCGTCGACATCATGAGTCTGTCCGGCCTCAACTGGGAGCGAACACTCGATTTGGTGCAGGGCGCGGAGCAGTCCGGCAGAAACTTCACCATTGTCCCGAACCTGGATATGACGGCCAGCGCCGGAAAGGCCAGCATCGCGACCATCGCGGCGAAACTTGCCGAATTATACAAGTCCCCGGCCACCTATCGTCTGAGTACAGGCGAATTCGTTCTCTCCTCCTTCGCCGCCGAGCGTCAGAACGCGGTCTGGTGGGGGCAGCTGAAGTCGACGTTGGCTTCGCAGTATGGAATCAAGACGGCGTTCATCGCCGTATTCCTTAATGCCAGTGACGAGAACCTGAAGAGTTTTGCACCGATCAGTTATTCGTTGAGCAACTGGGGAACCCGGACGCCGGTGACCATCGAGAACGGTCCCGACTACGCGGCGAAGGCACGAGCACTCGGCGTGAAGTGGATGTCTCCCGTTGCCGTCCAGGACGTCCGGCCCCGAAGCTACCTCTACGACGAAGCCGGCAATACGGAAACCCTGAAGGCGTCCTGGAAACGGGCGCTGTCGAACGGTTCTGAATTGGTGCAACTGGTCACGTGGAACGACTACTCCGAGGGCACGTCGTTTGCTCCTTCGGCAGCGCACGGCGAGGCCTTCCTTGATATCAACGCGTACTACCTGAGCCAGTTCAAGAAGGGCTCGGCGCCGGCTATCGTCAACGACTCGATCTACTTGACGCACCGGATTCAGCCCTATGCAGCGACGCCGACCACGCCGCAGCAGCTCATGTCGCCCACGTTGAGCGGAACAGCCATGAAGCCTCGGGATACCGTCGGAGTGCTCACATTCCTCACGGCACCGGCGACGGTCACGGTCTCAATCGGAGGAAAAAAGACATCGTTCGAGGCGCCGGCAGGAGAATCAAGCAGGACGTTCCCGCTGGCGCTGGGCACGGTCGGTGCGAGTGCAGACCGGAACGGGGCGCAGATCGCCGCGGTCACCTCTCCTCACACAGTCGTTGCGCGCCCTGTCGTGCAGGATCTGCAGTATTACGCCGCAAGCAGCAGGACCCAGTAACCAGGATCATCGGAACATAGCCGGGTGCTGCCGAACTGCCTGCGGGTCGGCAGCACCCTTTTGCGTCGAGTAGATCGTGTGACATCGCTACCGTTTGCGGAGTGCGACTTCTTCCTCGTGGCTGCGGACGGATTGTTCCTGACGTGACGGCTCCTGCTCCGCCGCCGTGTGCGGCATGTAATACCTGCCTCGATTTCGACCGAGAAGCCGAGCGGGTGCCAGGTTCAGGATCGCGCCGAGCACCGGAGTCCCTGCCGTTTTGAGGCTCTCGACGGCTTTCCGGAGTTCCCGCGTTTCGACCTTTCCCGACCCGACGACGAGAACTGCCCCGCCGAAATACCTTCCGAGGATAGCTGCGTCAGTCACAGGCAGGAGAGGCGGGCAGTCGATGACGACGACGTTGAACCGGTCGCGCAGCGAGGCGAAAACCTGTTGGGCGTGTGTGGAGGAAAGCAGTTCGCTCGGGTTCGGGGGAACCTGCCCTGACAACAGGATCTGGAGGCCGTCCGGCCCCCAGGATTGGAGGACATCATCCACGTCGGCGTCGTGGGCCAGAATAGTCGAAAGACCGACCGATCCCTCGAGGTCGAAATAGTCGGCCAGGGACGGTCTCCGCAGGTCCGCTTCGACCAGACACACCAGGCTGCCGGAGGCCGCGAGTGTGATGGCGAGGTTCGCCGCCGTGACGGATTTTCCTTCGCCGGGAATGGACGAGGTGACGACGAACACCTTGTGGCGCTCATTCGCCTGGAGGAAATGCAGGTTCGTTCTGACCTGCTTGAATTCCTCGGCCCGAATGGGGCTGAAGCCTCGTTGCGGGACCAGCGGGTTGTTGACACTCCCGCGGTCGTACACAATCGTCCCGAGAAGTGTCAGACCAAACTGCCTGAGCTGTTCCGCGGTTCTCACTTTTGCGCTCGTCAGCTCCCGCAGGAGAATGAAGCCGAGCCCGGCAACGAAGCCGCCCAGCAATCCGGATGCCAGTGCGATCGACGGGCTGGGGGCGGAAGGCGCGGTGGGTGTCGTCGCACTCTGCACGGACTCGAGGCGTAGTGGTGTAGTGCCGTCGCTCCTTTTCGGGACCAGACGGATCACCGTATTGACCAGACTCGTCGCCACCGCGTCGGCAGTGGCGGCGGCGCGGTCCGGCGAGGTATCCGTGACAGCGATCGAAATGAGAGACGTGTTCAGTGGCACCGAGGCAGATACCCGATCACCAAGTTCACCGACAGTGGTTTTCAATCCAAGCGCGGTTATCACAGGGTCCAAGACGATCTGGCGGGTCGCCATGATGCTGTAATTGCGGGCCTGCTGTTGTGCATAATTGCTGCCCTGCGCGAGGTCACTGGTGTTATCGCTACCGATTGCCGAAACGAATAACTCTGCTTCCGCGGAGTACTCAGGCTCGGTGGTCAGCACGTAGACCGAAGCGGCGATGACGCCAAGAATGGTGAATGTGACGAGCGCAACCCATCGAGATCGCAAGAGGTTCCAGAATCCACGTTGATCCACGCGTTCGCCCTTCACCGTGTCGAGCGGCACCGGATTGACCAGCCAATACTGAGACTCTATCAAGAACCTCGTTATCACAGCGACCCACGTAGGGGGGGCATATGCGTGCCACTATGAGCACATGATAGCCCGACGTCTCATGCGGCCTCGGTGGTGGAAATTTCTCGTCGTCGCCGTGCTTTTCGTGGGTGCCATCGGGCTTGCACTCCTCGCGCTGCAACCGGTCGGCACGGAAGACGCAGGAGCGCCGAAAGACCCATACCCCACCATCACCGCCGTTCCACGTGCTCCTACGGCCGTGTTCCTCGGTGGGGCATCGACCTCGGGTGCCGGAGTCAGCGGCCAGGCCACCCGTTGGTCGACTGGGCTCGCTGCAGACAAGGGCTGGCAAGAGGTCAATCTCGCGACAAAAGAAGGTGTCATCGCGTTTGGAGTCACACCCGGAACCTGTGGGCCCTCGCCGTGTCCGAGCTACCAGGACTTGGTGGCCAAGACCGTCGGCCTGAATCCCTCCGTCGTCGTGGTGGCGGCGGAGCGGGCCGGCACGAATGTGGATCTGCCTGAAGCAGTGGCAACCATCAATGCCGCACTTGCCGCCCTGCGCGTCGGAGTGCCCGATGCTACTCTGGTCGTAGTCGGCCCGGCGGCGCTCAACGGTATGGACGATAGTCGGGCGGCCGAATTGGACAGTGAGGTTCGCGCCGCCGCGGCGCGCGTCGGCGCCACGTACGTTAGTCTGCTCGAACCGAATGTTCTCGATCCATCGATGGTCGCAAGTGACGGTGTCAGTGTGAACGAAGCAGGTCATGCCGCAATTGCAGTCCGTGTGAAAACTGCGCTTTCGTGACGGAACCTGGACCCGGCGCAACCGTCGGGACGTCGGGGTCGGCAACGACTTTTCGCACCGTCCTCGGGGTCACCGTTCTCGGTGCAATCCTTGCCGCTGTCGTACCGCTGGCTCTCCTGGTACAGGTGCCAGACGTCGGCAGAGGACAGGCGTGGATTCTGACTCTGATCCTCGTCGTGTGGGCGGGTCTGCGACTCGCCCTCATCATCGTTGTCGGCCGTCCGATGCTGTTCGACTTCTTCTTCTGGATGTTCGTCTACGTCTTCATGGGGATTGCTCCAACCGTCCAGATCCGAAGTGGTCTCATCTCGCGGACGACGCAAGGTATCGACGAGTCGCTCGAGCTCCCTACGGCCGCCTTGGTCTGTCTCGGCGTCGCCTGCTATGAAATCGGGCGATTGGGTGCCTACGGGCATGAGCGCAGCAAGCTGACGACCGGGATTCGAGAACGGGGGAGTGCCCCCGTTCGGGTGGTGACCCAGGTGCGAACCTGGCCGACCCTGGTGCTCGTCGGCGCGGGCATCGTACTCAGCTTGTATTTCATCTCCAGGGTCGGTGCGGGATCGCTTTTCGGTAGCAGGGATCAAGCCTTTGCCGCGCGTTCAGCGGCGTGGACGGACCCCGCGGTGCGCTCGATCATGTACGCCGGTGCTATCTATCCGTTGTTGGTGGGCATCGGTGCGCTCGTGCAGCTGAGGCGGAGGACGACGGGGCCGCTGTCGATGGCCTATCGCGGCCTGATCGTTGTCGGGATTGCACTCCTTCTCACCGTCGTGAATCCGGTCAGCAGTGCACGCTACAGCCTGGGCACTGTCCTCTTCGCCCTCGCCGTTTTCGCGGGAGCCCTGCTCACCGTCGCGCGTGTTCGAGCGACCCTGACTGCAGCACTCGTCGGATTGATTTTTCTGTTCCCTCTGGCGGATGCCTTCCGGCGCCCGGAAGTCAACTTGGTGCGCAACGGTTTCTTCGGGGAGTACGAGGGGAACCCTGACTATGACGCATTCTGGCAAGTCGCCAATGCATTCTCGTACGGCCTTGACGGGCTGATTGAACCGGGGCGCCAGGCGCTCGGCAGTGTTCTCTTCTGGGTGCCCCGAGGCGTCTGGTCGGACAAGCCTGTGGACACGGGAATTCTGCTTGCCCAATATCGCGGCTACAGCTTTCAGAACCTCTCTGCCCCACTCTGGGCGGAATTACTGGTCAATGGAGGTATCAGCGTACTCATCGTGGGTTTTCTCCTGCTGGGCTACTCCCTGCGTGTCATGGACAGTCGACTTCTCCCCGCGTTCAATGCCGCGGGCTATTGGGCCATTGTCGGCGCGATCTTTCCGGTCTATATGACAATTCTCTTGCGCGGTTCGCTGCTGCAGGCGACGGGAGTGGTGGCGGTCGCGTTGGCGTGTCTGCTTTTCGTCCGACAGCCGGGCAGGCCCCCCGGAAGCGACTCGCTCAGCGGTACGAAGTGGCCAGAGCTTCAGCGATCGCCTGCATCCCGAACCGGTTCCGGCTAGCCAGCGCGCCGGCGCGGCCCATGCTGTGAGTCAGAACGTCGTCGCGTAGAACCGTTGCAACGGCGCCGACGAGAGCCTCGAGAGAGTCATCCACCACAATTCCGCATCCGATCTCAGTGACCGCCGGAGCGAGTCCGCAGCTATCCGTGATGACCACTGGCACGCCGAGTGACATGGCTTCGAGAACTGACATCGGATACGGTTCATCGATGGAAGGCAGAACGTATACGGCGGCCCGCGACAACCGTTCGTTGGTTGCACCCGGGGCCAGGGGTCCCTCCCAGGACAGTACGCCTTTACGACCGGCCGCGTCGATGAGGCGCTGTACCGCTGGCCCCTCTCCCTCATCGGGACCGACCAGGGTAAACGACACCGTCGGGAATTCATCAGCGAGTGCGAGCGCCATTTTCACGAAGAGCTGCGGGCGTTTCCGGCGGGCGAGTCGGGCTAGGTAGAGAACTTCCGTGCCCTCAGCGGGACCGTTCGCGCTCCCCGGCGCCGGTACGCCATTGGCGAGATGCTTCAGATTGAGCGCCGTGCCCGCAACGGCACTGAGATCATTCCGTTCCTGGTCGGTGAGGTAGAACACCACCTTCGCCCCCCTCAGAGCCGGTCGGGTGACGAACGCGTCCAGAGGAATCGCCAATGGACTGTCTGAAGGGTCGATCATTCCGTGAGTCTGCACCACGTACGGTATCCCGGCCTTGCGCAACCAGCGCGCCGCAGGGAGCGTGACGAGGTCACGGGCGGCATGAATGTGCACAACGTCGAACGAGCGCGCGGCCTGCTTGAGCCAGTGCTGCAGGGCGGGTGCGCACAGGCCGGCGAAACCGATACCTGGGATGATCGTTCGGGCGGGGAACAGACGGAGCGGCACCCCGTCGAATTCATGGGGGGCCGCTTCGCCGAATCCGCGGGCGCCGCCGGCTACCACTACGTCGTGGCCTGCTTCACGGAGGGCTTTGGCCTGGTTCAACGCGACGCGAACGGGACCTCCATACTCACCGTTGGGACTGACGAGCGTCACGATGGAGAGCACACGCATTCAGGTCTGGTCCCGGTCCTGTGAGAGTGCTGGTCGTTCCGCGCGCGGAGCTCGCAGAAGTGCCCGGGCGGGCACGGTCCCGGAGACGAGAGCCGTCGCGCCGATAACGCTGTCATGGCCGATCCGGCTTCCACGGAGAACTGTTGCCCTGGCCGCGATCCAGGCGCCGTCTTCCACGATAATCGGCGCATTGTCGAATTCGAATGTCTGCGAGGTGCGGTCATGGCTGCCCGTGCACAGCATGACACCCTGGGAAATGCACACGTCACTGCCAATGATCACCGGCTCGAGATTCAGAATCCAGACCTCTTCACCGATCCACGAGTTGTCACCGACGACCAGTTTCCATGGCCAGTGGATGCGCACGCGATGGCGGATCAAAACATTGTCACCGATCGTGGCGCCGAAAAGCCGAAGGAGCGCCACGCGGAGACGGGGCGGGCACCACCACCGGACAACAACGAGTCCGGAGAGGAGAAGCCAGGCGATCTGCCAGAGCGAATTCCGCCCCCGTTCGTAGCCTGCGCCGGAGAATCCGGCCAGGTTCCGGCGAGGGAGACCTGACGGTTGGGCCATCGGTGGTCTCGCGTCGCTGACTGACATGACGGTCAGTGTACGCAGACAACCGATCAGCGGCTAGATATCCCGTTGAACCATGTGCTGCTAGCTTGTTCGCATGCAACCCCGTCGAACTGAGCGTGGGCAGGCGAGATGAGGGTCCGATGAAGGCAGGTGCGCCGAGGGGTAGACGGCTGAGGCGCGTTCGCGCCAGCATGAACACCATCGTCGGATACTCGATTTCGATGGTGCTCCTGGCTGTCGTCTCGCTTGCGGTCATCCCCTCAATGGTCATGGCAAGCGGCGCGGCAGCGTGGGGAATGATTGCGGCAGGCCAGTCCATCGGCGGCGTGGGTGCGGTGATCGTGGCTTACGGCTGGGGTCTCTCCGGGCCGGCCTCCGTGGCGAGGGCAGACGCGAACATGCGACTCACCGCATATGCGGAGTCGGTTATCTGCAAGCTGCTGATCATTGTGCCCGTCGGCCTTCTTGTTTTTTTGGTGGCCTGGGGTGTCGGTCGCGACTACGCCATCTTCGCCGGAGTCGGTGCCCTGTCCACGGCGACCGTGGGACTGACCGCGAACTGGTGGTTCGTCGGTCTCATGCAACCGTACCGACTCTTGGTTTTCGAAACCGTCCCGCGGGTTCTCGGGACCGGCATCGGCATTTTCTACATGACTCACGGGTCGAGTGCTCTCGTGGGTGTGCTCTGGCAGCTGATCGGTATGGTGACGGCATTCGTGGCCTCCACCATATGGATCCTGCAACCGTGGAGACTCCGTCGACTCCGGTCGCTTCCGCGCAGGCGGATAGGGATGGTGCTTTCTTCGCAGCGGCTGGGTGTCACCTCGACCGTGCTTTCCTCGCTGTATACCTCGACCCCGATTGTCATTGTGTCGTTGATCGCCCCGGGCGCGCAGCCGGTTTACGCCGTTGTCGAGAAGGTGCAGCGCCAGGTGATCGTGGGACTCGGCCCATTCGTCACGATCCTCCAGGGCTGGGTGCCCAAAGCTCGAAGGCAGGACCTCGTCCGCCGAGTCAGGACGGGGCTGGTCGCCGCCGTGGTGTTCGCGGTTGCGCTCGCCGGTCTCATGCTGGCCGTAGCCCCGGAACTGGTGCGTTGGCTCGGCGGCGGCCAGATCAAACCGTCCTTTGTCACCTTGATACTGATGGCGCTGATCACCGGAGTGAGCCTGATCGAGGCGGTCGTCAGCAAGGCCTGCCTGGCGGCATTGCGCAGACTCGATGTGGTGACCAGGGCGACGGCCATCGGAACTCTGGTCGGTCTACCCTGCGTCGCGATCGGAGCCGTGTCCTGGGGGGCAGAGGGGGCGCTCTGTGGTATCTTCGCTGGGCTTTCGCTCAGGCTTCTGCTTGAACTCATGGGCATGCGCCGCGCAATCGCCCAGCGCAGCGAGGATGCGCTCGACGTGACAATGGTTCCGGAAATCGGGGTGAGCGGCTCTTGAGTCAGATCAAAGACGCGATGAGGGCGCTGGCTTGGGCGCTGCCGGCGAGCACGGCTAAGAACCGGCTCCTTCGCTCGATCGGCCACGACATTCATCCGACCGCAATGGCGCGATCCTGTCTCGTCCTTCGGGTCACACAGGTCTCGATGGGAGCGAACAGCCGGATAGGCCGATGGAACCTGCTCAAAAACATGCGCCGGGTGTCAATCGGTGATCACGCAACCATCGGCCGCTTGAACGTTTTTTCATCCCACCCCGTGTACAAGCGGCTCTACCCGGACGGCGCGGCACTGGAAATGGGGCCTCATTCAAAAATTACGAGCCGGCATCAGTTCGATTGCTCCGGCTCCATAGTGATCGGCGAGTACTCCAGTGTCGCCGGGCACGAAACCAAGATTGTGACGCACAGCATCGACGTTCGACGAAATGCTCAGGCGGCATATCCGGTGCGAATTGGAGCCCGGAGTTTCGTCGGAGCGCGCTGTCTGCTCTTCGGCGGCGCTATCTTGCCGGATCGGTCGGTCCTGGCGGGAGGATCGGTGCTCGCCCGTGCGAGATCGGGCGGGTTGCCCGGACTATGGGCGGGTGTTCCGGCCGCGCTCCGCGGGCCGATCGACGGTGAGTGGTTCGAGCGTTCGACCACGGGAACCAGTCGGGTCTTCATCCCGGCTACGGGAGAAACGGTGGAAGACGCGCTTTAGCCGCGGGCAGACAGTGCCCGGAACCATTTGCCGAGCAGTAACGCCATGATCAGCGCGTTGGCGGCCAAGAGAAGGCTGTAGACCACCACGAAAGCACCGGGCCAGCCAGTGAGGATGAAGCTGAGCGAGAGGATCCCGTAGTCGGCCGGCAGCAGAGCAATGGCCCTGGCTCTCGAGGGGCGACGAGCCCCGCCCTCGCCGATGGCCGAGGTCGTGGAGGTTGCGTTGGCTGAACGGCGCAGGAGCAGCTCAGTCAGCAGGCCACCCACGAAGGTGACAACGGACACGACCTGGAATGCGAGGGGCACGAGATACCAGATCGGCTCCGTGGACCAGAAGCGGTACGCCGTGATGAGGATCGCTGCGTGGACGGCGACGATCTTGCCGGCGTCCACGACGTGGTCGAGCCACTCGCCAGCGGGGGAACCGCGGCCGGTCAGGCGCGCGACCTGACCGTCTGCCGAATCCAGCGCAAAGCCGAGAACGAGGAGGACCGCAACGCCGACGGCTCGGATCGGGCTTGGTTCTCCGCTGACCAGGAGAACAAGACCCGCCCCGGTCGCAAGGGCCGACAGCCCGGTCACCTGATTGGGCGTCATCCTGAGCCCAAAACACACCGAGGCCAGCACGCGCCCCAACGGTCGATTGACGTATCGCGTGTACAGCGACACCCCGGTCTGTGCCTTCTGCGCACTCGCAAGCTGTGCGTGAGCTTCACGAAACTGTGTCATCACGGGCCATCCTCGGATTGATTGAGCGTGGGCAGCGTGCCCCGTCCTCGGCACATGTTAGCCCCTCGTCGGACGTCACTCCTCCGGGGCATTGCGGGTGTGGCGCACAGGGCGTACGTTTCCGCCGATCCCACTTTTCGCCAAACGTGAGCAATGCTTTCTTACCCAAAGCGCTCCAAGGCCGCGTGAGGCTGGATTCCATAGTTCATTCGCGGTCATCAGAGCTTTTCGGCGATGAGGCTGTTCACCCGAGGGATAGGTAGCTATGCGTAAGCTTGCCGCAATTTTCACGACCGTGGCTGTCGTGGCCGGACTCGTCATAGCAAGTCCCGTGCCACAACCGGCGTCGGCGCTCTCCGGCGGCGTCGCCTTCAGTGCGGACAACCTGTCGACCTGGCAGACGAACGGCGTTGTCTACGGAGTCGGAACGGTGCACGGAAAAGTCGTGGCGGGCGGAACATTTTCTCAGATCAGGCCGCCCAGCGGCGGTGCGGGAGTGCCGAGGAACCAGGGAACGCTTGCAATTTTCAACGCGGAGACAGGAGCCCCTGACAGCTGTCAGTTCGCCATGACCCTTAATGGGGCCACGCCGACCGTGCGGTCGGTGGTTGCCTCACCCGACGGCAACACCATCTACATCGGGGGCAATTTCTCCTCCGTCGGCGGGGTGAACGCCGCGCGGGTAGCCGCGATCGACCCGGTCGCCTGCACCGTCAAGCCGTTCCGGGTGGCGGGGGTGTCTTCCCTCGTCCGCGGCATGGCTGCCACCTCGTCCACCCTGTACCTGGCTGGGGAGTTCCAGACCGTCGGCGGCCAGGCGCGCAAGCGCTTTGCAGCGGTGGACGCGACGTCGGGCGCGCTTCTGCCCTGGGCCCCGGCGGCTGACACTGTCGGGCGGGCCGTGGCCGTCTCTCCCGACCGCAGCAGGGTAGCCATCGGTGGGGACTTTTTCACGGTCAATGACCAGGATTCCCACTCCATCGCGGTCGTCGATGCGACCACCGGCGCAAACGTGCGTAATTACCCCCTCGGCTTCATCCCGCGTACCTCGGTGACCAAGACCCTGTGGTCGGACGGCACGGCGTTCTACGGGGGCAACGAAGGAACGGGGGGCGGAGTCTTCGACGGTCGCTTCGCCGTCAATTGGAGCACACTCGACCAGACCTGGCGGGACAACTGCCTGGGCGCAACGCAGGCGGTGCTCGAATACCAGGGCACCCTGTATTCCGCGAGTCACGCGCACGACTGCTCATCGAACAACGCCTTTCCTGACGGGAGACGGATGTTTTTGATGGCACAGAACACCTCGGACGCGGCTTTGCTGGGATGGTTCCCGACTTCCAATGACGGTACGGGCGAAGGAATCGGCCCGCGTGCTCTCACCATTGCCACCGGCGCCACAACGGGAAAGAAGTACCTCTGGTACGGCGGTGAGTTCACTGTCATCAACGGCGTAGTCCAACAGGGACTCACACGCTTCGGTCCGGATGACGTCGGTGCGCCGCCCACCCCGGTCGTTGCAGCCGAGGCGCTCACTTCGGGTGCCAATCAGATTCGCTTCCGCACCGTGGTCGACCCTGACGACAGTGCCTTGACGTACAACGTCTACCGGAACGGCGGAGCGACCCCAATCTGGACCGGACCAGCCAACTCGCTGTGGTGGACCCGTCCCCAGGTGACCGTCGTTGACACGAATGTCGCCGCGGGCACGAATTACACCTACCGGGTGACGGCGAATGACGGGGTCAACACCAGTCCGCTGTCGGCGTCAGTAGCAGCCCGCGCCGTCACCAAGGGGGTTGACTATCCCACTCAGGTGATCCAGGACGGAGCCAGGCTGTATTGGCGTCTGGATGAGGTTTCCGGTCCCTGGGCACAGGACAAGTCCGGTGCGACGGTCACCGGCCTGAACGGCCTATACAAGAACGGCGTCACCTACCGGGCGCCTGGCGCGATCGTCGGTGACACCAACACCTCCGCTACGTTCAATGGGACTGATGGCTACATCTGGAGCGACCAGCAGAAACCGGCACCCACCACTTACTCGATCGAAACCTGGATCAAGACGACATCCACCCAAGGGGGGAAGATCATCGGATTTGGGGATGGTCGGCCGAGCACCGGGACTGGCAACACGAACCTGAGCGGGAATTACGATAAACACATCTACATGGATAACCAGGGTCGCCTGACCTTCGGTGTCTACATCGGTCGCACCGAAACGATCAAGACGGCCTCGTCGTACAATGATGATAAGTGGCACCACATCGTGGCGACCCAGAGCGGGTCCGGGATGAAGTTGTTCGTGGACGGCGTCCGGGTGGGCCAGAACGCCACCAGCACCAGCCAGCAATACAGCGGTAACTGGCATGTCGGTGGCGACAACCTGAATGGCTGGCCCAGCCAGCCGTCTAGCGCTTTCTTCGGCGGCCAGATAGACGACACCGCGGTCTATGCATCCGCCCTGAGCGCCGCGCAGATCGCCCAGCACTACACTCTCGCTGGGGGAACCCTCGCCGTTCCGCCGACCCCGACAGACGCGTACGGAGCCAGGATCTACACGGACGAGCCTGATGTGTACTGGCGCCTCGACGAAACCTCTGGAAGCACGGCGAAAGACTCATCGTCCGACGCCCAGAGCGAAGGAGATTACGGCGCTGCAGTCCAGCTGCAGCAGCCGAAGGCGATCAAGGTCGGGACTGCCGTGCAGACCAGCGGAACTCAGGACGGCGGCATTGCGACCAAGACCGCACGCTCATCGGTTGCCCAGTTCTCCACGGAAGCTTGGTTCAAGACGGACACGACATCCGGCGGGAAGATCGTCGGCTTTGAGAACGTCGCAACCGGGCAGGGTTCGAATTACGACAAGCAGATCTACATGACCAATTCCGGGAGCATCATCTTCGGCGTGTACGTCGGGGGCTTCCAACTCATCGAATCACCGGCGGGATTCAACAACAACGCCTGGCATCACGTAGTGGGCACGCAGGGACCCGATGGGATGAAGCTCTACCTGGATGGCACAGAGGTCGGCTCGAACCCTACCAACTTCAACCAGGCGTTTGACGGCTACTGGCGTGCCGGTGGTGGCAACCTCAACAGCTGGCCCTCGCAGCCCGCGAGTCCCTACTTTGCGGGCACGCTCGACGAAATGGCGGTCTATCCGTCGGCCCTGAGCGCGGCGGCCGTCGCGGCTCACTATGAGCTGGGCTCCAACACCGCTCCCGACGTCATGGCGCCGAGCGCTCCCTCCGGCCTGACGTCAACCGTCTCAAACGGCTCCGTCGCGTTGGCCTGGATTCCGTCAACAGACAATGTCGGCGTCACTGGCTACGCGGTGCACCGCGGGTCTGCATCCGGCTTCGTCGCTGACGCCACCAACAAGATCGCCGACGTGACAGCTTCGTCCTATACGGATCCGGGGCTCGCCGACGGTACGTATCATTACGTCGTGATCGCCTACGACGCCAGAGGCAACGCCAGTCCGGCTTCCGCGTCGGTTCCCGCGACGGTGGCGACCCCCGACACTGTCGCACCAAGCGTTCCGACTGGTCTGACGGCGTCGGTGTCGGGGAGTGCGGTTTCGTTGGCCTGGACGGCGTCGACAGACAACGTCACGGTGACGGGTTACTCGGTGTACCGAGGGACTACGGCCGAGTTCGTCGCTGATGCGTCAAGCAAGATCGCGGATGTCTCGGGTGCGTCGTATTCGGATCCCGGTCTGGCTGCGGGGGTTTACTTCTACAAGGTGGTGGCGCGTGATGCCGCCGGCAATGTGAGTGCTGCCTCTGGTGCCGTGGAGGCGACGGTTCAGGCCGCCCCTGTGGGACCGGTGGTCCTTACGACCGGTGCCAGCGAAGACTCGACGACGTACCAGGTGCTTCCCACGACCAACTTCGGGTCCAATAGCCAGTTGTCGTCCCGGGGGGCGGGCACGTCGCTGATCGAGTCGTACCTGAAGTTCGCAATCCCGGCGGCGCCGGTGGGCACTGTGCTCAGCGGGGCGACCCTGCGGGTTCGAACCTCGACCGACTCGACCGCCGCCTCGGTGGACGCCCAGATGTTCAAGCTGCTGAGTGGGAATTGGACGGAGGGCACGGTGAACTGGAACAACCGACCCACCGGTCTGGGACCGGACCTGGGGAGCCTCACCGGCGCATCGGCGACGAACACGGCTTACTCGGTCCCGCTCGATGCGGCGCAGCTGAGAGCTCTCACTGGTTCAACGGTGTCCGTCGCGCTGGTCAGTGCCGGCCTGGACAACCTCCGGCTGTGGTCGACCAACAGCACCAGCGCCACCTATCGCCCACTGCTCACCCTGACCTACACAGCGGGCTGAATGTCCAGCGGTACCGAGGGGCGGAGCACGGCTGACACCAGCCGTGCTCCGTTCCTGCCGTCGATGAACCGCAGACAGCTCCTCCTGGCCGGCGCCTCGACGCTGCTGCTGTCGGCTTGCCAAGCCGCACCAGTGCCAACGCCCGCGCCCGCGGTCTCCGTTCCCCCGGCTGCTGCGGCACGATATGCGATCGGAGATCTCCTCGGAACGACACCGTTCTATGTAGCTCACCGTGGCTCCGGAGACAACTGGGTTGAGCACAGCTTCGATTCGTACAGCCGCTCGATCGCCAGTGGGGCCGAAGCGATCGAAGTCTCGGTCAGCGCCACCTCCGATGGCGTCTTCGTGTGCCATCACGATCTGACGACCAAGCGGATGACGGGTGTCGACCGCTCGATCGCGGAAGTCACCTGGGAGGAACTGTCGCAACTTCGCAGCGACGCGAGAGCCTGGCTCGGCCCAGCGGCTGAAAAGGAGCCGCTGCCGTTGCTCGCGGACGTATTGGATGCCTTCGCCACAACGCACGTGATCTTTCTCGAAGACAAGCAAGGCACCAACACGGAAGCCCTGCTCAAGGTCATGGACAGCTACTCGCACTCCACGGACCATTTCGTCTGGAAACAATGGGCAGGTGCAACCCAATACACACTGGCCGACAAGCACGGTTACACAACCTGGGGATACTTCACTCCGGAACTTTTCGAGCGTGCAGATGAACTTGCACCGCGTTTCGATCTGCTCGGGGTCTCACACCGGGCGACGGATGCGCAGGTGGCCATGTTGGTGGGCTTCGGAAAACCGGTTATTGCGTGGGAGGTGCACTATCGCTCGATGCGTGACCGGATGAGCGACCTGGGCGTGGCCGGGATGATGTGCTCCAATCTGCCCTACGTGACCGGGACGACCGCGGGGAGTCAAAGTGACTCCTTCGGAACCGGGCTGCGGGCCGCCGGCGACCTGCCCTGGACCATTGACGAGGGCACCCAGGTGCAGCCCCTGATCGATGCGGGTGCCGCATCCGTGGCACTGGGCCACCGGGACGTGCAGAGCTACCTAATGGGCTCAATGTGCCCGGTGAGTCCCGGCTCGTATCGGATCACGTGTGAGCTCCGTTGGCCGGAGTCGCTCCCGAGGGCGGAGCAGCACGCCGGGATCGCCTTTGGTGCCGCAGACGACCGGCCCTACCGAGTCAGGGCGGCTAGCGATGTGCCCGGGTACCACATGATTCTTCGGGCGAATGGCTCCCTTGAATTGTTCAGCCGGGTCGCGGGGACGACCGAGGGCACGCGGTTGAAAGCGGTGCTGACTGCCCCACCCCGGGCTTCGGAATGGGTGCGTCTCCAGATCGAAGTCCTCGCAAACAGTATTCGCATTTTGCGACTTGACGGTGAGGGCTGGTCGATGGACATCGATGATGCGAGCTACCGGGGAGGCTATTTCTGGCTGTGCAAGAACTACCAGGACGGACCGCCGGTCGAATTCAGGTCAATCCTCGTCAGTTGATGACCATTCGTTCTGGGCTGTCCATTTCCGCTTCATTTCGGTTCGACAGCATCCGTCGCCCCGGTCAGAAACGGACGTGCCAACCGACCTCTCTCGACACCGCTGTCACATGCTCCCTGCTCGAGAATTCGCCGAAACCGGCTGATTGTAGCGTCTGAGGAAAGGAAGCCGGCAGAGAACCGCCGCCCGGCCGCTCCGTAGGCGGCTGAAGACTCTGCATCACGACCGAGCATCTCCGCTGCGTCCACAAGGTCGCCGGGGACCGCGGCGTTGATTCTGATTCCGCCGCCGGCCAACGCCAGCTCATCGGCGGTGACACTGAATTCATCAGTTGCCGCGATGACAGGTAACCCGGTGTTGAAGTACGTCGTGAGTTTGCTCGGTACGCACATTTCCGTCAAGCCAGGCCGCTCATTGACGAGCAGGATGTCCGCGGCTGAGAGGGTCGCCTGGAACGCTTCTTCGGGTAGGGGATCGATGAATTCAAGACGGCGGTTTACGCCCATGGCTTCGAGTTGATGACGCTTGTTTCCGTCGCCGAGGAGAACGAATCTCACTTTCGATCCCCGCTGCTCTGCGATCTTCGAAGCGTGGACAACGTTCTCGAGGGCCTGTTTGGCACCCATGTTCCCCGCGTGGAGAACGACGATATCATCCGATTTCCAGCCGCGTGTGGTGCGCACTTCTTCCCGACGGTCACCGTTCGGGTAGCCGGTGTGGCACCAATTGCGAACGACCTCGACGGAGTCGGCGTCGATGGCCATCTCCTCAACCAGATAGCGCTTGAACCGCTCGTGGATCACGACGACTGTATTTGCACTGCGGAGGATGGACCGCTCGATCCCACGGAGCAGCCAAGTGGCCAGGTGGCCCCCTGTTCCGCTTTCGGACACTCCGAGGCTATAAATGTCCTGCACCCAAATACAGGTTTTGGTATGGACCAGGCGCGCGCGCAGCATTGCCGCGCCCACGGAGAATAAGGCAGGTGTAACCAGCACGGCTACGTCGGGCTTGTCCCACTTGCTGAATACTGCCCGAATCCCGAAGCTGAGTTCCAAGCCCAGGCGGTTCCACAGACGCGGTTTAGACGGCACACCGTGAGGGACCCTGGTGACGTTGACGCCTCTAATTCTTTCGTGCTCATGCTCGCGCCCGTCTCCGCGCTTGTGGCCGCCGTAGCCGTCGTAGATCCGCCATTGCGGGTAATGCGGATTGCCGGTGATCACCGTGACCGGGTGACCGGTCGCGGTCAGTGCTTCCGAGAGCCCAGCGGTGTAGACGGCGATGCCGGTTGGCTCGGGGGAATAGTTGAGTCCAATGATGGTGACCTTCATCTGCCCGCTCACCGCCCGCGTAAATCTGCTTGATGGGAAACAAACCAGGCGTAAGCGTCTTCCAAGCCGTCTTCGAGGTCGATCGTCGGCTTCCATCCGAGCGCCTGGATGCGAGTGACGTCCATCAACTTCCGAGGAGCGCCATCGGGCTTGCTGGTGTCGAAGGTCAGACGGCCGGTGAAGCGGGTGACTTTCGCGATCGCCGATGCCAGGTCGCTGATGCTGCAGTCAGAGCCGGTCCCGACGTTGACGTGCGACAGCATCGGCGTAGTACTGGTCTGGTACACCTCCCGGTCCAGTTCCATGATGTGCACGCTGGCCGCCGCCATATCGTCTACATGAAGGAATTCCCGTCGCGGGCTGCCGCTGCCCCAGATGACGACCTTATCCTCCCCGCCTTCTCGTGCGTCGTGGAACCGCCTGAGTAAACCGGGGATGACATGGCTGAAGGATGCGTGATAGTTGTCCCCGGGACCATAGAGATTTGTGGGCATCACGCTTCGGTAGTCCCGCCCGTACTGGCGATTGAAGCTCTCGCACAGTTTGATTCCGGCGATCTTGGCGATGGCATACGGTTCGTTGGTTGCTTCGAGTGCGCCGGTCAGGAGCGCATCTTCGGCCATCGGCTGGTTGGCGAACTTGGGATAGATGCAGGACGAGCCGAGGAAGAGGAGCCTCGGAACGCCGAAGTCGTGTGCTGACTTGATAATGTTGGCCTCTATCAGGAGGTTGTCGTAGATAAAATCCGCCGGCGAGGAGTTGTTGGCTTCAATCCCGCCGACTCTCGCGGCAGCGAGATAGGCCTGATCGATGCGATTGCCCGCGAAGAAGGCCCGAACGGCTCGCTGGTCGACAAGGTCGAGTTCCGAATGACTGGCGGTCACGATGTTGACGTAACCCAACGACGTGAGTCGGCGCACGATCGCCGAGCCCACCATTCCGTTGTGCCCCGCGACATAGACAGCAGCGCCGGTGTTGCGGTTCACCAGCTTTCCAAGGAAACGAGGGAGGGAAAACCAAGACTTTTCAGGAGGGCGGCCTTCTGCGCGATCATCAGGTCGGAGGCGACCATTTCCGCGCACATCTCCCGCACGCTGATCTCCGGCAGCCAGCCGAGCTTGAGCCGCGCGCGTGTCGAGTCGCCGAGCAGGGTGTCGACTTCGGCTGGCCTGAAGTAACGAGGATCGACTCGCACGATGACGTCACCGGGGTGAACGGCAGGCGAGATGTCGCCGACGACGCTGTCGACGATGCCGATCTCGTTCAGTCCCTCACCCTCGAATCTCAGGGTGATACCGAGCTCGCTCGCCGACCATTCGACGAATTCGCGCACAGAATACTGGACTCCCGTGGCAATCACGAAGTCCTCCGGTGAACCCTGCTGGAGCATCATCCATTGCAGCCGAACGTAGTCGCGTGCGTGGCCCCAGTCACGAAGAGAGTTCAGGTTTCCGAGGAACAGGCAGGACTCGAGACCTTGCGCGATGTTGGCGATGGCCCGGGTGATTTTCCTCGTCACGAACGTCTCACCGCGGCGTGGGGATTCGTGATTGAAAAGAATCCCGTTGCAGGCGTACATCCCGTAGGACTCTCGGTAATTCACGGTCATCCAATAGGCATACAGCTTGGCGACCGCGTACGGAGAACGGGGATAGAAGGGCGTGATCTCGCTCTGAGGTGTCTCCCTGACCAGTCCGTACAATTCAGATGTCGAGGCTTGGTAGAACCGGACCCTGTCCGTCATCCCCAGCAATCTCACCGCCTCCAGTAGGCGCAGGGTGCCCAGAGCATCGATGTCAGCGGTATATTCGGGCATTTCGAAGCTCACCGCCACATGGGACTGTGCACCCAAATTGTAGATCTCGTCCGGCTGCACGTCCTGGATAATCCGGGTGAGGTTTGATGAGTCGGAAAGATCCCCGAAATGGAGGAAGAAACGCGCGGTTTGCTCGTGCGGGTCCTGATAGATGTGGTCGATTCGCTGTGTGTTGAGCTGCGACGACCGGCGCTTGAGGCCGTGAACCTCGTAGCCTTTGGACAGGAGAAACTCGGCCAGATACGAACCATCCTGGCCAGTCACCCCGGTGATGAGTGCCCTTTTCGGAACCATGGTCGTCCTATCGCTCGCTGTTGCTGAAGTCATGAACCGGTTGGTTGCTCGGCGCGTTGGAGGACAGGGCCTTCAGTGCAAGGCGGAGGGCCGTGCTCGAGGTCGAAACGGTATACGGAAAGTAGATGATTTCTACGCCCACCTCGGCGAATCGGCGCTCAAGTCGGCGACCCTTCTCCGTGCCCTTCCAATCGTCGCCCTTGAAATAAACGTCGAAACGAAGCATGCGCCAGGTATCCAACTTGTCTTCGTCCGTTTCAGCTATCGCTTCATCGACGAAGTCGATATGACGAACGATCTCAAGCCTCTCAGCCAACGGCACCACGGGTAGCGAACCCTTGGTCACGAGGAGCATCTCATTGGTTGCTACCCCGGCGATCAGATGATCGCACTGGCTCCTCGCGTGCTTGAGGATGTTGAGATGGCCAATGTGGAAGAGGTCGAAAGCTCCGCCAGCGTAGCCGACCGTTTTTGCTAAGGCGCTTCCTTCATTAATCGAGACGCTTTCGTTCGCCATCAGTACGCTCCTTCTGCCCGCATGA
This sequence comes from Cryobacterium sp. TMT2-18-2, assembly GCF_004402245.1. Classification (NCBI taxonomy): domain Bacteria; kingdom Bacillati; phylum Actinomycetota; class Actinomycetes; order Micrococcales; family Microbacteriaceae; genus Cryobacterium; species Cryobacterium sp. TMT2-18-2. The sequence goes on along the minus strand of NZ_SOFU01000013.1, from coordinate 132,233 downwards.
CCATGCGAAATGTGCGCCAGATTATGTAGAGGTCGCCGGTTAGCGACCAGTTCTCGACGTAATACAGGTCGAGGCGCACGCTGTCTTCCCAGCTCAGGTTCGACCGACCGTTGATCTGCCACATGCCGGTCAGGCCAGGCTTGATGTAGAGGCGACGCCGAACGTGAGTGTCATAGGATTTGACTTCCTCGGGCAGCGGCGGGCGCGGCCCGACCAGGCTCATCTCACCGACGAAAATGTTCCACAGCTGGGGAAGTTCGTCGAGCGAATATTTGCGCAGGAGTCGCCCGCACTTGGTGATCCGTGGGTCGTTCTGAATCTTGAACAGCACCCCGGAGGCCTCGTTCTGGTCGAGCAGGCCGGCCAGGTCGTCTTCCGCCGTCTGCACCATGGAACGGAACTTGACCATTTGGAAAGTACGCTCATTGCGCCCGCACCGCTCCTGGTGGAAGAGGATGGGCCCAGGCGAGTCGAGCTTCACTACGATCGCGATGGCCACCAGGAGCGGCCAGAAGATAAGAAGTGAGATCCCGGACACGCCGATATCGAGGATGCGCTTGAGTACGTGCTTTGCGCCCTCGAATTGGGGGATCTCCACGTGGATCAAGGGCAGCCCCTCGACCGGCCGGAAATGGATGCGGGGACCGGCGACGTCCGTGAGCTGGTTGGACAGTACCAGCTCGGCGGATGTCCCCTCCAGCTCCCAGCCCAGGGTGCGGATATACTCGCTCCCTCCGCTGGGAGCGCCTGCGACGATCACCGTGTCGATGGCGAAATTCGTGGCTGCGGCCCCGACATGGGCCAGGTCGGAAACCACCGGGATGGTCCGGTTTCGGACCTTAACCGGGGACTTCGAGCCATTTGCGAGTGCGACCCCCACCACGTAGTAGGTGGCGCCGGCGTTCTCGATCTGGCCGACCACATATTCGACATCGGCGCGATTCCCAACCACGATGACTCGGGCAAGGTAATGGCCGAAGGCCCTTTGGCGCAGCAGCCACCGTCGCCACAGCCAGCGTTCCAGGACCAGGCCGCACATACCGACGGGGAGTGCGAGCACGAAGAAGCCGCGCGCGACATCGACCTGAAACGCCAGGAAGCCGATGGCAAGCAGCCCGAAAGTGAGCGCGCTCGCGTTGATCACCTGCTTGTACTCGGTGGCGCCGATGCCGATGACGCGCGAGTTCCGGGTGTGGAATGCCCCCAGGGTCGCGATCCAGCTGAGCGCGATGAGCAGCGCGACGAGCCAGTAGTCTGCCTGATATCCGCCGACGGATGCCTGGGCACCCTCTCCGCCGAATCTCACGAGCAGGGCCGTCGCGACGGCGGTCATAACGATGCCCACGTCGCTCATCAGAAGTTTCGTCCGAAACTGTCTGGCCCAGACCAGGCCGGACGACTTCGCGTCGACGCTGACCGGGTTCTCGAGAGCCGGTGCCGGAACCAGGGCAAGCTTAGGCTGGGTGATGGGGAGGCGCCCGGCGAGGGGCAGGCGCGGTTGTGGGTGCGTCACCGTCTGCTCACCCCGCCAGCAAGACGCGGTGGAGCGCTCGGTACTCGGCCTGGGTGGGGCCGGTGAATATGGGTCGACGAATAGGTCGACACGTCGCGAACGTCTTCACGTGAATCCTCTGCATTTCGGGTGTACAGAGCGGGAGGGGATTCGCCCGGGAAGCCTGTCTAGGGAACGAGACAACCCGAACAAACAAACAAGTGATGAATCTTCAACTGCTTGCGAGGTGACCATACCCCCGAACGCCCAAGTCGGCTCGGACCCCGAATGGGGGGGGTGCCCCTATGTTCTTGTCAAGCCGCGAGTTGATGGTCGGTTTGATAGAGGGTGCCGTCGCGCAGCATGGCGTAGAGGACGTCGCAGCGTCGTCGGGCGAGGGCTATCAGGGCTTGGTTGTGGCGCTTGCCTTGGTCAATCTTGCGGTCGTAGTAGGCCCGTGAGACCGGGTCGCGGAGGGCGGCGAAAGCCGAGAGGAACAGCGCCCGTTTGAGGATCTTGTTCCCGCGTCTGGACGGGTGCTCACCGCGGATGGAGCTGCCGGAGCGCCTAGTCACGGGGGCCAGGCCAGCGTAGGCGGCGAGGTGGCCGGCGGTCGCGGAGTCCTTGCCGGAGACTTCGGTGAGGAGTCTGGCTGCGGTCCTGATCCCGACTCCGGGCATGCTGATCAGGACGGGGTGAAGAGAGTGAGCCTCCACAAGCCGCTCGACTTCGACGGCGATCTCGTCCCGTTGCCGGCGGAGGGCGGCGAGCTGTTCGGCAAGCTTGGGGCCCAGGACCCGCTCCAACGCAGGGTGGATCTGGGTGAGCAGGCCTCGGATGCGGTTGCTGGTGGCCGTGATCTGGCCGACGACGTCATCGTCGAAGCCGCAGAGCATGGAGAGCTCAGCGACCTGCTCATCGGCCAGCTGCAGTGACCGCAAAGCATGCGGGAGGCTCCTCGCGGCTTGGGCGATGATCGCGGCACCGCGGGCGTCGGTCTTGGCTTCGCCCGCGTGCAGGTCCGCGATGCGCCTCATTGCCAGCCCCGGCAGGTAGCCCACGAGCACGTCTTCGGCCTGGGCGACGGCGATCGGCAGGGCGCCGATGGTCGCGGGCTGATCGACGACGAACAAGACCTGGCCGTGTCGTTTCAGCTGCCCGATCAGCTCGCGGAGCTTCGCTTCGTCATTGGGCAGTGCCTTGTCGAAGAGTTGCTTGCCGGCCCGGTCGAGGGCGACCGCGTGGTGTTCTCCCTTACCGACGTCCACGCCGATGAAGACGTCAACGCTGTCGTAGTTCTCGATCATGAATCCTCCGTCTCAGGTTCCACAAGCCGGCCTGAACCGCGGCATCAAGTCTCGGCATCCACGTTACGAACGGCCTGAGACGAGTCCCGGTCCAGCCCCTATCAGCGATCACCTGATGCCAGTCAGGCCCGGTGACAACACCCCCCGGATCATGGGCGACTGGGGGCAAGAACCATGCCGGGCCTGACAGGCCAACACCCTCACATAACTACGCGATCAAGGGCTACGAAGAAAGTAACGGGGCGGGCGGAGCTCACTAATTTTGGCGGGCGGGCACATCGTGCACAAGGCACCTGCTGTTGCATTAGCGAGCTTCATAACCCGGACGCCATCATCGCGGCAGCGGACCACTTCGACGGGTAGCTTTTTCTCATGACATTCAACGACAACGCGAACATCGGCGGCGGCCGGGTCAGCAAAGGGGCCGCACCACGGGCATCGCAGTGGGCGGCGGCGTGGGTGCGATCGCCCTCTTTCTGCTCTCACAGCTCCTGGGTGTCGACCTGAGCGGCCTGGCCGGCGGCGGCACGCAGCCCGTCGACAGCGACAGCGTGTCGAACCTGGCTGAGTGCACGACCGGCGCCCAGGCGAACGAAGACGTCGAGTGCCGGATCAAGGGCGCCGCGGCGTCCCTCGACGTATTCTGGGCTGAGGAACTGCCCGCCCGCGGAGCCGAATACCAGCAACCGCCGGTTGCGCTGTTCACCGACAGTGTCGGAACCGGGTGCGGCGGTGCCACCAGCGCCACCGGGCCGTTCTACTGCCCGCCGGATGCGACCATCTACATCGACACCGCGTTCTTCGGCGACCGGCGCACCCGCTTCGGCTCGTCGGGCGGCCCGCTCGCCGAAATGTACGTCGTGGCGCACGAATGGGGCCACCACATCCAGAATCTCGAAGGAACCCTCGCGGCCTCCCAGGATGGACAGACCGGGGCCGGCTCCAGCGCGGTGCGCGTCGAACTTCAGGCCGATTGTTTCGCCAGCGCCTGGGCCGGGTCCGCCTCCGACACCCGCGACACCGGCGGAGTGCCCTTCCTGAAGCCCATCACCCCGGCACAGATTCACGATGCGCTCAGTGCGGCATCCGCGATCGGCGTCGACCGCATCCAGGAGTCCATGCAAGGCCAGGTCAACCCGGAGGCATGACCCACGGCTCCAGCGAACAGCGCCAGCGGTGGTTCCAGACCGGCTTCGACGAAGGCGCCGGTAGCTGCGACACGTTCGCTCCGGCCGACGCGGTGCTGTAGAGCGGGCTGGTCAGTTTCGCCTGAGTATGCCGTCGAGTTCGGTGTACTCCTCGCCGGTGACCGGACACACGAACCGGCCGTCGCCCTCGGCCCGCAGGGGCAGGCCGCTGCGCCCGACCCAGCCGGTGCGCCGGGCAGGCACTCCGACCACGAGGGCGTAGTCCGGGACATCCTCGGTAACGACCGCGCCGGCTGCCACCATGGCCCATCGTCCGATCGTCAGCGGGGCGATGCAAACCGCGCGGGCGCCGATCGAAGCGCCGGCACGCACGGTCACCCCCACGAGATCGCGGTCGTCGATGACGCGGATCGTCCCGTCGGGAGTCACGGCTCGAGGATGCGTGTCATTGGTGAAGACCGCCGCGGCGCCCACGAAGACCCCGTTTTCCAGGAGGGTCGGCTCGTAGATGACGGCGTAGTCCTGGATCGTACAGTGCCGCCCAACCACGACGCCGGGTCCGATATAGGCGCCGCGGGCGAGAACGCACTCGGGGCCCAACCGCGCGTATTCGCGCACCTGCACCAGCGGGTGGATCGTGCAACCGGGGCCGATGACGGCGCTCGGATCGATCTCGGCCGACGCCGCGACTCCCATCACGGCCCCTCGGGCGGCAGGAAAAGGGTCGGGTGCTCCGCGAGGGGGCGGAGGAATCGACGAAGCAGAAGCGTATTCACGGTGATTCCCTGCAGTTCGGATTACAGGTCGGAGAAGTGCTGCCGCGGTGGGTGCCGCGTGCGCCGCTGCCGGGAATCCTCGCACGACATCTGCGAACAATCTGACGTTTTCTCAGCGTGTCACAGCACGGAATGTACCCCCGTTCGGACGCGAGCTACTAGGACCTCTTCGGGGGACAGCCTGGTTCGGGAAATGAACGCGCTGCGAGCCGGAGTCTTCCCCGATCGGCCTACGGACCGGGCTGCGAGGCAAAAAAAGAAGGCCACCCCAGTAGAAGCCTGGGAGTGACCTTCAGTGGCCCCGACCGGCGTCGATCCGGTGACCTTTCGATTTTCAGTCGAACGCTCTACCAACTGAGCTACAGGGCCAGAAGTGGCTTCGAAAAGCCGCTCCAAGGAAAAAAACCCTCTCTTCCGAAAGGGCTTGTTGCCTGTGCGACCCTGACCGGACTTGAACCGGCGACCTCCGCCGTGACAGGGCGGCGCGCTAACCAACTGCGCTACAGGGCCTCGTAAGAAGAACTAACGAGAGTGGAACTTTGTCTAGCTGTTTTCGTACTTTCTTATTCTTGCACATCCCAGACCGGCAGGATGCGTAGCCCCAACGGGATTCGAACCCGTGTTAACGCCGTGAAAGGGCGCCGTCCTAGGCCGCTAAACGATGGGGCCGAGACGCCATAGACCTCATGGCTTCCGACGCATAAGCATACGGTCTACCGCCCGGGAATCTCAAATCGAGAGCAAAAAGTGTTCCTCCCGGGGGTGTCGCAGGCATTGAGCCCGTGAATTTCCCCGGTTTCGCTTGACGGGCCGCTAGATTCAAGGGGGGTGATTTTGCCCTGTAGTTGTTACTCTGAGCCGTTCTCAAGCAGTAGCAGATGTGTGTAACGAGCCCGATCGGGGAGTAATGAAGCGCACGGCAGTTCTCTTCAGCCGGGAAGCACGAGCGGGAAAGGGGGGTGACGGATCCGCGGGCAGCAGGCGCAGTCGCCGCTACCGTGTCAGCCTGGCGACCGGTTTCGTCGCTGCCCTCTCCCTCTTTATCTCCCTCATCGGTCCGGCCAGCCCGGCCCAGGCCATCGACTATCCAACGTGGCAGGACGTGCAGAACGCCAAGTCCAACACGGCCGCCGCCTCGGCGCAGGTCAGCCAGATCCAGGGCCTGATCGCCGACCTGCAGACCCAGGTGGCGCAGACCCAAGCCGAGTCCGAGGCCCGCGGAGCGGAACTGCAGGCGGCGCAAGAGAAGTTCGACGAGGCCAGCCGGCGCGCCGCCGACCTCGAGGCGCAGTCCGCTGCAAGCTCCGCGGTGGCGGCGACCGCGACTCGCCAGGCCGGCCAACTTGCCGCCCAGCTCTACCGCACCGGCGGCACCGACCTGAGCGTGAACCTCTTTCTCGACGGCGAGGGGCGCGGCGAAGACGCCGATGCGCTCCTGTCCAAGCTCGGCAGCATGAGTAAGCTCGTCGAACGCAGCAGCAGCGTCTACGAGCAGGCGCAGACCGCCACCAACGTGGCCGAGTCTCTGGGTGACCAGGCCAAGGTCGCCCAAGCAGAGCGCGAGAAGCTCCGCATCGCGGCGGAGGAAGCGCTCGTCGCCGCGCAGGCCGCCGCGCAGGCGGCCGCCAAAGCCCTGGCCGAATCGGAGGCGAAGAGAGTCGAACTCGACGCCCAGCTGGCGTTCATGCAGGATGCGCAGGCAACCACGTCGGCCGGCTACGAGGCCGGCGTGGTCGAGCGGGCGCGACTGGCCGCCATCGAAGCGGAACGGGTGCGCGTCGAGCGCGCTGCGGCCAGCGCGCGGGCGGCCGCAGCGGCCGCGGCTGCAGCGGCCGCGAGGCCGAGCAACGGGGGAGGCTCGTCCAGCAGCTCCGGCGGCTCCGGCGGCTCCGTCGGCGGCGGTGGCTGGGCGGTCCCCTCCGGCGGGCGAATCACGGACGGCTACGGCCCGCGTGCGCAGATCTGCGGCAACGACGGCTGCAGCAAGGGCTTCCACAGCGGCACGGACCTCGGCGCCGGCTGCGGTTCGGGAATCTACGCGGCCAGCAGCGGCACCGTCGTCTACGCCGGTCTCTACGGAACCTACGGCAACTTCATTTTGATCCAGCACGCGAACGGCATCTCCACCGGGTATGCCCATATTCGCTCGGGCGGCATCTTCGTCTCCAACGGCGAGAGCGTCTCCGCGGGGGAGAACATTGCCAGCGTTGGGGAGACCGGTGCGGCCAGCGGCTGCCACCTCCACTTCGAGGTGCGCACCAACGGCAGCCAGATCAACCCGGTTCCGTTCATGTCGGACCGGGGCGCGTCCCTTGGCTAGGGACACCGACCGACGGGGGTGGCGCAAGAAGCCCTCCCGTCTGTTCGCGGCGGTCGCCCTAGGAGCGGTCTCGGCATCCGTGGGCGTCGCGGCGCCGGCGGCGTTCGCCGAGCCCGGCTACCCCAGCTGGGACGAGGTGGCGAAGGCCAAGCTCAGCGAAGCAACCAAGCAGGCCGAGATCGAATCGATCACCGAGCTTCTCCAGGGCCTGCAGGTTTCGGCGACGGCGGCCACCAAAGCCTCGCTGATCGCGGCGGAGGCCTACCGGGTCGCGCTGGACGACCTCGAAGCGGCCACGGCCCGTGAAGCGAGCCTGGCGAAGCAGGCCCAGACGGCGGAGGCCCGTGCCGCGACCTCGAAGCTGCGGGCTGGCCTGATCGCAGCCCACCTGGCGAAGACCGGCTCCCAGGATCTGTCGCTGAGCCTGTTTCTCAACGGCGACAACTCCGATGAGTTGCTTGGGCGGCTCGGCACCGCGAGCAAGCTGAGTGAGCAGTCGGACACGATCTACCGCGAAGCGCTGCAGGATAAGAACACCTCCGAGTCGCTCGGGGAGCAGGCGGCATCCGCTGCCGAGGAACGCACCCGGCTCAGCGCGGAATCGCTGGCCAGGTACGAGGCGGCGAATGTGGCCGCGCAGGCCGCCGCGACGGCCTACGAGACCGAGCAACGGCGCTCCACCGAGCTGTTCGCGCAGCTGGCCCTGTTGAAGGACACCACGGCCGAGGCCGAACGCGCCTACCGAGCCGGTCAGGATGCCGAGGCGGCGACGGAGGCCCTCGCCCGGTCGCAGGCGGCGGCCGCCCAAAAGACCGCAGCCGACGCCCAGAAGGCCGCGGGCGGCAAGAGCACGCCCCGGCAGCCCGCGCCCCAGCCCGCAGCACAGCAGCCCGCGTCACGGCCGGTCACCCCGGCCCAGGCGGCCCAGCCGGCAGCCCCGGCAGCCCCTGCGGCTCCGGCCCCAGCTGCCCCGGCAGCTCCTGCGGCTCCGGCCCCCGCGGCCCCTGCGGCTCCGGCCCCCGCGGCCCCGGCCCCGATAGCCGGAGCGGTCGACACGGCGCTGTCATTCGCCACCCAGCAGCTCGGCGACCGCTACGTGCTCGGCGGCTCCGGGCCGAACGTCTGGGACTGCTCGGGGCTGACCAAGGCCGCCTACGCGGCGGCGGGCATTTACATTGGCTCGCACTCGGCCACGAACCAGTACCGCACCATGGCCAACGAGGGTCGTCTGGTTCCCTTCAGTCAAGCTCAGCGCGGCGACCTCGTATTCTGGGGTGGGGGCGGCGACTACTACCATGTGGCTATCTACGTGGGCGGCGGCAAGATCCTCGAGGCCCCGAACCCGTCCTCGCCCGTGCGCATCCATGGCATCTGGTCTGCCGGCGACGTGGCTCCCTACGTGGGCCGACCCGGCTGACCGGCGAAACGATCACCGGGTTGTCTGGTGCGTGGGCATCTCGGGCGTGTCTGCGAATTCGTGTCACCACACCACGATCGCGCTCAGGACAGCTCCGTCCCGGTAGGTGAGGGCGGGTTTGTCATCGCACCATTCTGGGGCTGCCAGTGCGTGATTTCGTGGTGTCCGGATCTGGTGAGTGCACCGGCCGCAGCCGTGGATATCGGCTGCGATGGCCTGGGTTGCCGATCCGCAGAAGGTGCAGGGCAGGCCGTGTTCGACGTGGACGTGGCCAAACCCGGGCGCCCGGCAGGCCGGACACTCGGTTGAGAGACGCTGGGCCATTTTTTCTCACAGTGCCCGGATGGCTGCGGCGCGGGATGGTGCCTTGTGGGCGCGGTAGTCCGGACGTATCACAACGGATTGGTGCTGTTTCAGAAGGGCATCAGCGGTGTCGCCGAGGATCTCGAATTAGGTGATGTCTTTGTGGGTGACCGTGTCGTTCTTCTGTGTGCCGTGCAGGATCACGCCTTGGTCCGGGAAGCCGATAGCAGACGCGAACGTGATGGCTTCGCCGGCGCTGACGATGTGTCGTCTTCCGACAACTGGCGAGGTGCTGACGCAGCATGAGGAGCCCGAATTCGGAGGTGAAGGTGCCTTCGGAGGCGAGGCCGAGGGTGGTTCCGGCGATCTGCATGCCGAGTCGGGCTTTCGCACGGGCAGCGTCGCGCGGGCTGAGGGGTCGGGGGATGTCGCCGGCGAACGTTCCGAACTGGTCGGTGTCGAGGCCCTCCGCCGCGGTGACTGTCGCGCCAAGGGCGTTCTGGAACGCGTCGTGGGCGAGCAATGCTTTGCCGTACATCGTGGCGAAGGAAATCGGGCGTCCGGTGTAGGTCGTGCGGGGAAGAGTCATTGAAAGTAGTCGGGCCGGGAGACGTAGGTGTCGGAAACGAACATGACGCCACTGGATGCGCTGAGAAGTTCCTGGACGGCGTCGATCAACTCGTTGGCGTTGTCTCACTGCCGAGATCTCTTCTCGGTTGACTCGACTGCCACCGATCGATCGGGCAATGTGTTCGGCCCGGTGCACAAGGGTCGTCTGCGCCTCCTCGGCAAAGACGGGCCCGCGCGGCGCCGGGAGGGGTGTCACGTCGAGGACGGCTTGGAGGGTCAATCTCACGCCCAGGTAGGAGAGCAGGTCGATGTCACCGATCTTCTCGGCCCTCCACTTGATATGACCGACCCAGCCCGGTAGGAATTGGAGCTCGGTTCGAAGTGTCTCCGTGCGGGCCGTTCGGTGGAGTGACGGGTCCCGGCGGGCCAGAGTTCGCCACACCTGGTAGAAACCGTGCTGCCTGTGGGGCATCGCCCAGAGCGGGTCCGGGTTCAGGTAGGACGACACCCAGGTGGCCAGGTACTCGTCCAGCCAGGGTGCCGATGGCCGCGTTGCGACGGGAGAATTCCACTGCGCGATCTTCATGTCCCGGACCGCCACGCCCACCACGGACACGCTCTTCCCCGCGATCGTGAGCTGTTCGGCGAGTTCGGGAACACGGTGGGCGAGGGCGGCTTCGAGGTCGGCAGTGACGATGCGGCCGCGGTCGGCGTCGTTGAGGTAGGCGTCGCGGGATCGGGTGAGCGTCACGCCCGGGGTGGTGGTGGCGGTCTCGAATGGGCGGGGTTCGTGGCCCGCGAGAGGATTCACGGCGATGAAAGACTCCACAGGCCAGGACGGCACGATGTCATGGGCCGCCGTGGCCACCTGGACGCGCAGAATCAAATTCATGACAATACTCCTGAGGTCACTGGCGGGCGGGGGACAGCGGGCTGGCGGGGGAGGGTGGTCGTCACGGTCCTGGTGTAAATGAGATCACCGAGGTGGAGTAGCCGGTGTGGGTTACGGGAGAGCAGTTGGACCGCGATGAGGCCGAAGGCGGGCAGGGCCATAGCCAGGCGGGGGCGGCGTTGATGGTTGTCACGGGATCCAATGCCGCTGTAAACATCTGCAGGAGGACCACGTATCCGAAGGCCAGCACCACTATTGACGCGGCACCGGTGAGAAGCGTTCGAAGCGTGAAGTCGGTGCTCAAGGCTGTGCCCAAAGTGACGCTGGCGGTCACGGCAACGAACACGAGCAGAGCGGCACTGGCCGTTGACACGGTGACACGGTGGGGGAGAACACCCATTCGGCTGCAGTCAACGCCGCCAACGGCACCAGCACCGACAGCGTCATGGCTGCGGCGAGTGCGAAGGGCGACTGGATCTGTCGGGGTGGGAGGTCCCGGTCGACGGCGTGGTGGCGCACACCCATGCCGGCCCCGAGGGAGAGGGTGGATTTGAATAGGGAGTGGGCGACCAGGTGGAAGATTGCTGCCGCGAACACTCCCAAACCGCAGGCCATGATCATGAACCCCATCTGCGCCATCGTTGAGAACACCAACCGGCCCTTCACATCCGGCCGGACCAGGCGGACCGCCGATGCGTAGACCAGCGTCACGGCGCCGGCCACGAACACCCCGATCATGACGCTCTGGTGCGGCGCGATGGCCGGGGCGAATCGGATCAGCAGGATGGCGCCGGCGTTGACCACACCGGAGTGGGGGCCGCCAGCGTGAACGGTAACCAGCCCTGGAACGGAATCTGGCTTGAGCGGGCTAACGCCGAGACCACGAGCAGCGCAGCACAGCTCAGTTGGAGCGGCACCGGTAACGACTCCGTGACCACACCAAGATGATCCAGGGGAATGTCGCCTCCGGCGGTGACCAGCAGGATGGCGACAGGAACCAGGAAGGCAGCATCGGCGATCAGGAACCGGGATCCGGTGCGCCGGACGCCGTCCCGGGCCTGCGCAATCGGCCGATAGGTCGTCAGGAGAACAACGAGGGCCGCCCCGGCTCCGATCCAGGCCACGGTGAACAGGGCCACCGACCCGGCGCACACCATCAACACGGTGAACCCGGTGAGCAGATTGGCGGCGACGACAAACCAGACCTGTCGAAGGTCACCGCGCAGGTATCGAATCGCGAAGACCTGGATCAGTGCGCTGAGTCCCAGCACCAGCATCGACAAAATCAACGCCAGGGCATCCAGGTGCACGGAGGTAGACCCGAACACCACCTGCGCACTTTGGTGTGGTGCGGCAACGGATGCGATAGCGACCGCGACAGTCACAAGGAACCCGAACCCGACCACAGTCGCTGCAAGGCGGGCCACCCTGTCCCCGCTCACCCCCGGCCAGCCGAGGAGCGCAGCGCTCAGCCCCGCGATCCACGGCGTCAGGGTCACACCACCCACTACAAGCCAATCAACCATCGGCGCCTCTCAAAAGCACGCCTTACAAAACCGGAAAAACATAGCACATGTTGAGTGTCGGGATTTGAGTGTGTCAAGAGGCTCGTCGGGTGGGAGATAATCGAGAGATGTCGACCTGGACGTTTTTGACCAATCACGCCCACGTGTTGTTGTGCGTGGCGGATAACCCGAACGTACGGCTACGCGACGTCGCCGTTCAGGTCGGCATCACCGAGCGAGCGGCGCAACGAATCGTCACCGAGCTGGAGGAAGCTGGCTACCTGGACCGCGAACGCGAAGGTCGCCGCAACACCTACCGGCTCAACACGGCGATGCCGCTTCGGCACCCTCTGGATCGCGATCATCGCATCGGGGAGCTGCTTGCTACCTTCGCCAACACCCGTGACCAGTAACAGGTCCGCGGTCTATCTAGGATCGAGAGTGGGGTGTGTGTATCTCGTGAGCCGTGCGGGCTTGGCCACCACCACACCTGCCTTCATCGACATCCCTGCCAATTGAGGGCATGGTGTGGCGGGACATCGGCGGGATGATCTCCGGTCTGCGCGTGATCTAGGCCCGGGACGAGTCCCGGCGGCCCGCACTCACGCCCGCCCGCCCGCACGGCACCACGGGGCACGGGTCGAGTCTGCCGAAAACCCTCACCGGACTACAGGTGACGCGTCTTAGTGGCCCTCTTCCGCCAGTTTCGTGAGGCCGTCGCGCACGATCTGGTCGGCCTCCGCGGCGTCGCCCCAGCCCTCGGTCTTGACCCATTTGCCGGGTTCGAGGTCTTTGTAGTGCTCGAAAAAGTGCTCGATCTCCTTGCGGGTGTACTCCGGGATGTCGGTGACGTCCTGGATATAGTCCCAGCGCGGGTCGCCGGCGGGAACCGCGATGACCTTCGCGTCTGAGCCGCCATCATCCGTCATATTGAACACGCCGACCGGGCGAACCGACAGGCCGACCCCTGGGAACAGCGGAAACTCGATCAGGACCAGGACGTCGACCGGGTCGCCGTCGAGTCCCAGGGTGTTCTCGAAGAAGCCGTAGTCGGTCGGGTACACGAAGCTCGTGTAGAGAACCCGGTCCAGGTACACCCGCCCGGTCTCGTGATCGACTTCGTATTTGTTGCGGCTCCCGCGAGGGATTTCGATTACTGCGTCGTATGCGGCCATGGCCTGGTCTCTCCCTTGTTCACAGTCTGTCGATAACGTTACTGGATGGAGTCCCCACGCCGCCCGAGGCTCACCCCGGCGATCGCCGATGTGCGCCGCCATGTTCGCACCCTGCTCATCGAGGCCGGGCCGGCCCGCGGCGGCGGCCTGGTGCTGGTCGGCCTCAGCGGGGGAGCCGACTCGCTCGCCCTGGCCGCAGCCACGGCTTTCGAGGCGCCGCGCGCGGGCCTGCGCGCCGGGGCGGTCATCGTCGACCACGCACTGCAGGACGGTTCGGCCGGCGTCGCGGCGGCCGCGGCGGGGCAGGCGCGGGAACTCGGCCTCGACCCGGTTCTCGTTCTTCGGGTCACGGTCGACCACGGCACGGATGCCGGCGGTCCGGAGGCCTCCGCCCGCACCGCTCGGTACGCGGCCTTCGACCAGGCGCGGCGGGAGACCGGCGCGAGCCACATCCTCCTCGGGCACACTCTCGACGATCAGGCCGAGACCGTGCTACTCGGCCTTGCCCGGGGATCGGGCCCCACAAGCCTGCAGGGAATGAAGCCGGTCGGCGGGCCGATTCTGCGGCCGCTGCTGGGCATCCGTCGCGCCCGGACCCGGCAATTCTGCGTGGATGCCGGCCTGCACCCCTGGCAGGACCCGCACAACGACGACCCCCGCTTCCAGCGGGTGCGGGTACGCCAGACCGTGCTGCCCGTACTCGAGCGGGAGCTGGGGCCCGGCGTGGCCGAAGCGCTCGTGCGCACGGCCGGGCAGCTGCGCGAGGACTCGAGCGCGCTCGACGACCTGGCCCGTGGTCTCAGCGAGCAGCTGAGCGAACCGCTCAGCGACCCTGCCGACGGCGCCGGAATCCGGCTGGACGCGAGCCGGCTGGAGGCGAATCTGCCCGCGGTGCGCCAGCGGATCATCCGGTTCTCGGTCGAACGGGAGTTCGGGGTGTCCCTGGAACGCGTGCACACGCTGGCCGTGCTGCGCCTGGTCACCGACTGGCACGGGCAGAAGCCGCTAGACCTGCCAGGCATTAGAGTTATACGGCAGGACGGTTGGCTGATTTTCACCGCGCCTGGACACGCCCCGAGCAAAGGACCCTCCCGCTCCCATGGAACCCCGCGACATTGAAGGCGACCTCACCGAGATTCTGATCGAGGAGGAGCAGATCCGCACCCGGCTCGCAGAGCTGTGCCGCCTGATCGAGGCGGACTATGCCGGCAAAGATCTGTTGCTGGTCGGCGTGCTCAAGGGAGCGGTCATGGTCATGGCCGATCTGGCGCGCGAACTCGTGCACCCGATCACGATGGACTGGATGGCGGTCAGCTCCTACGGGTCCGGCACGCAGTCCAGCGGCGTCGTGCGCATCCTGAAGGACCTCGACACCGACCTGCACGGCCGCAACGTGCTCATCGTCGAGGACATCATCGACTCCGGTCTGACGCTCTCGTGGCTGCTGTCCAACCTGAAGTCTCGCGGTCCGGAATCCGTTGAAATCTGCGCCCTGCTACGTAAGCCGGATGCCGCTCGCGTCGACATCGACGTGAAATACCTCGGTTTCGACATCCCGAACCAGTTCGTCGTGGGCTACGGTCTCGACTTCGACGAACGCTACCGCAACCTGCGCTCGGTGGGCGTTCTCGCTCCGCACATTTACAGCTGAGCCTGGTAGCGCTTTGGGCGAACACACGGTCTTCGTCCAGCGCGGTCACGGTAGCCTGTGACCACGATGAACGTCAAGAAGCTACTGCGCGGGCCGCTCCTCTACATTCTCCTGGCGATTGTTGCTGTGTGGGTAGGGTCGAGTCTCATTACCATGTCGGGATTCAAAGAGATTCCGACCCAACAGGGACTGGAGTTCCTGAAAGACGGGAAGGTCTCCGAGGCCACGATCGTCGACGGTGAGCAGCGCGTCGATCTCACCCTGACCAAGGCGGATAAGGACCTCGGTAGCGAGGTCCAGTTCTACTACGTCGCCCCGCGCGGCGAAGAGGTCATCACGGCCGTCACCACTGCCAATCCGGCCGACGGCTTCACCGACGAGGTGCCGAAGTCCAGCTGGTTCCTGTCGCTGCTCGGCATCATGCTGCCCCTGCTCCTGATCGGCGCGTTCTTCTGGTTCATGCTCGCCGGCATGCAGGGCGGCGGCAACAAGGTGATGCAGTTCGGCAAGTCGAAGGCCAAGCTGGTATCCAAGGAGAGCCCCCAGGTGACGTTCGCGGATGTCGCGGGCGCCGACGAGGCCATCGAGGAGCTCGAGGAGATCAAGGAGTTCCTCAAGGAGCCGGCGAAGTTCCAGGCCGTCGGGGCACGCATCCCCAAGGGCGTTCTGCTCTACGGCCCTCCCGGAACCGGAAAGACGCTCCTCGCCCGGGCCGTCGCTGGCGAGGCCAGCGTGCCGTTCTACGCGATCTCGGGCTCCGACTTCGTGGAAATGTTCGTCGGCGTCGGCGCCAGCCGCGTGCGCGACCTGTTCCAGCAGGCCAAGGAAAACGCCCCGGCCATCATCTTCATCGATGAGATCGACGCCGTCGGCCGTCACCGCGGAGCCGGTATGGGCGGCGGGCACGACGAGCGCGAGCAGACCCTTAACCAGCTGCTGGTCGAGATGGACGGCTTCGACGTCAAGGCGAACGTCATTCTCATCGCGGCCACCAACCGGCCCGACATCCTCGACCCGGCGCTGCTGCGCCCCGGCCGCTTCGACCGTCAAATCGGCGTGGACGCGCCCGACATGCTCGGTCGTAAGCGCATCCTGGAGGTGCACTCCAAGGGCAAGCCGATGGCTCCCGGCGTCGACCTCGAGGTGCTGGCGCGCAAGACGCCCGGCTTCACCGGCGCCGATCTGGCCAACGTTCTCAACGAGGCCGCGCTGCTCACCGCGCGTTCCAACGCGCAGCTGATCGACAATCGCGCCCTCGACGAGGCCGTCGACCGCGTGATGGCCGGCCCGCAGCGCCGCAGCCGTGTCATGCGAGACAAAGAGAAGCTGATCACCGCGTACCACGAGGGCGGCCACGCGCTCGTGGCGACCGCGATGCGCAACACCGACCCGGTCACCAAGATCACGATCCTGCCCCGTGGCCGCGCCCTCGGCTACACGATGGTGATGCCGGTCGAAGACCGCTACTCCGTCACCCGCAACGAACTGCTCGACCAGCTCGCCTACGCCATGGGCGGGCGGGTGGCCGAGGAGATCATCTTCCACGACCCGACCACCGGCGCCTCGAACGACATTGAGAAGGCCACTTCCACCGCGCGCAAGATGGTCACCGAGTTCGGCATGAGTTCGGCCGTCGGCCCGCTCAAGCTCGGGCAGGGTTCCGGTGAGGTCTTCCTCGGCCGCGACATGGGCCACCAGCGGGACTACTCCGAGCGGGTCGCCGAAAGCGTCGACGCCGAAGTGCGCCAGCTGCTTGAAGACGCGCATGACGAGGCCTACCAGGTGCTGATCACGAACCGGGCCATCCTCGACGAACTGGCCGCCGAGCTGCTCGAGCACGAGACGCTCGACCAGCACGCGCTGGCCGCGCTCTTCACGGGCGTCGTCAAGCTGCCCCCGCGTCCGCAGTGGCTGTCCAGTGACAAGCGTCCGGTCTCCGACCTGCCGCCCATCGCGATGCCGACTCCCAAAGCCCTCATCGAGAGCGGTGTCGCCGATGGCAGTGCCGCTGGCGAGACCGCCGCGAGCACTCCGGCCCGCACTCCGGCCCGTACCCCTCGCCCCGCCACCGCGTAGGCCCCCGGGTGGCAGTGGACAGGGTGCGGATCGAAGCCGCGGTCGCCGAGATCCTCGCCGCAATCGGCGAAGATCCCGCCCGTCCGGGCCTCAGGGCGACCCCTCGCCGAGTGGCCGAGTCCTACGGTGAGTTCTTCGCCGGGATGGCGGTGGACCCGGTCGACCACTTGCGCGACACGATCCCGGTGGGCCCGCACACGGGTGAACTGGTGCTCCTGCGCGACATCGCCTTCCGCTCCGTCTGCGAACATCACCTGTTGCCCTTCCTCGGCATCGCCCACCTTGCCTACGTGCCGAACGAACGGGTCGTGGGTCTGGGCAAGCTGCCGGCCGTCGTCGACACGATCGCCGCCCGGCCCCAGATGCAGGAACGCCTGACCGAGGAGATCGCCGAGGCGCTCCAAATCGGGCTCGCACCGCTCGGCGTACTGGTCGTGCTCGACGCCGTGCACGGCTGCGTGACCGCACGCGGTTCGCGCCAGACCGCCAGCTCGACCGTCACGATGGCCAGCCGCGGGTCCCTCGCCGAACCCGTGAAACGCGCCGAGATCATGGCCCTGATCGGCTCCGGCCGGTGACCCGGCCGCGCACCCTGATCATGGGGGTGCTCAACGTCACACCGGATTCCTTCAGCGACGGCGGCCGGTGGGCGTCGACGGATGCCGCGATCATCCACGCCCTCGACCTGCAGTCCCAGGGAGCCGACCTGATCGACGTGGGCGGCGAGTCCACGCGCCCCGGCGCCGGCCGGGTCGCGCCCGCCGAGGAGCAGTCCCGGGTGCTCCCGGTGATCAGCGAACTCGCCCGGCAGGGGCTCTCGATCAGTGTCGACACTCTCAATTCGAGCACCGCGGCCGCCGCGGCCGCCGCCGGGGCGCAGATCATCAACGACGTCTCCGGCGGCCTGGCGGACCCGCTGATGGCATCCATCGCCGCACGCAGCGGGCTGACCTACGTCGCCATGCACTGGCGGGCGCACGCTCCGACGATGGACGACCTCGCTGTCTATGGCGACGTCGTAGCCGAGGTGCGGGCCGAGCTGGTCGCGCGGGTCGACGTGCTCACCGCGGCTGGCCTGCCGCCGGAGAAGATCGTTCTTGACCCGGGGCTCGGCTTCTCGAAGCTGCCCGAGCACAACTGGCGTTTGCTGGCCCACCTGGACGTCTTCGCCGACCTGGGGTTCCCGGTCATGGTCGGTGCCTCTCGCAAGCGGTTCCTCGCCGGGGTGCTCCCGGCCGACGCGGGCGTGCTGGAACGCGATCTGCCGACCGCCGTGGTCAGCGTGCTGGCCGCGCAGGCCGGCGCCTGGGCGGTGCGCGTACACGACGTCGCGGCGACGCGAACGGCGCTGAATGTGCTGGCACTGGCGGATTCCGCCAGAATGGGACAATGAGAAGCGACTCCATCACGCTCACCGGCCTGCGGGTCAACGCGCACCACGGCGTCTACGACTTCGAGCGGGAGAACGGACAGGACTTCGTCATCGACGTGACGGTTTGGCTCGACCTGCGGCGTGCCGCCGCGAGCGACGATGTGACGCAGACCATCCACTACGGCGAGCTCGCCGTGGAGGTGACGGATGCTGCCCGGCACAACCCGGTCGACCTGATCGAAACCGTCGCCGAGCGCATCGCCGCCGCGGTGCTGGCGCACGACGCCGCCGACACGGTGCAGGTGACGGTGCACAAACCACAGGCACCGATCGCCGTACCGTTCACGGATGTCGCGGTGCAGATCCTGCGGACGCGCGCATGACAGACGGGACCCCGGCGCTGCTCGCCCTGGGCAGCAATCTCGGCGACCGCATGGCCACCCTCACCGCGGCGATCGACGCGCTGGAGCGGGAGCCCGGGCTCGAGCTGACCGGCGTTTCCCCGGTCTACGAGTCCGCCGCGGTGAAGGTCGGCGGCGTCGACGACGAGGCACCGCGCTATCTGAACCTGGTGGTCGGCATCCGTTACACCGGGCACCCGCACACCCTGCTCGACGCAGTGAACGCCATCGAGAAGGACCACGGTCGGGTGCGGGTCGAACGTTGGGGCGACCGCACCCTCGACATCGACATCATCGTCTTCGGAACGGCCTCGCTGCACGACGAGCGCCTGACCATCCCGCACCAGCGGGCCGCCGAGCGCGACTTCGTGCTGGCCCCGTGGTTGGACCTCGACCCGGCCGCAGTGCTGCCGGGCCGCGGCCCGGTGCGCGCGCTGCTCGGCGCGATCAACACCACCGTGCAGCGGTACCCCGCACTGCCGTCCGCGGGCGGCAACCGGTGAAACGTACGCAGCCGTCGGCGCTGATCGCCCTGGGTCTGGCCGGCCTGGTCGTCGTGTTCCTGCTCGAGCTGGCCGCCGCGTCCGGCGGCTCGGCGATGTTCCTGCCCCCGGCCACCCTGCCGATCGCGCTGATCGCGATCGGGATCGGCGTCCTGGCGCTGGCCTGGCCGATCCGTCAGGCCATTCGCGGCTCGGTGCGGAAACACGTCAACCCGTTCCTGGCCATCCGGGTGGCACTGCTGGCGAAGGCGTCGGCGCTGAGCGGGGCGCTGCTTCTCGGCGGCGGACTGGGAATCGTGCTCTACATCCTGACCCGCTCGGTCGTGCCGGCGGTAACATCGTTATGGCCTGCAATCGGGACGGCGGTAGGCGCCGGGATCCTCCTGACCCTGGGGCTGGTGGCCGAGCACTTCTGCACGCTTCCCCCCGATGACGACGATCAAGAGCAGGGAGAAGTGCGTGCCTGACGCGGCTGTAGGACTGGACCTCCCCGACGTGGAGGAGTGGAAGCGCGTCTCCCCGCGTTATGTGGTGGTGGAGACGGTCGGCACGATCGTCTTCGGGCTGGTGCTCACGGCCATGGCCGCGGCGGTGTGGCTGCTCCTCGACGTGCAGTGGGCGCTCTACGTGATCGGCGCGATCGTGTTGATCACCGGGGCCAGTGTCGCCTTCGAACCGCGCCGGGTGCGGGCCATCGGCTATCAGCTGCGACGCGACGACCTGCTCTTCCGCCGGGGCATCATGTTCACCCGGTTCGTGTCCGTTCCTTACGGGCGGATGCAGCTGGTCGATATCACGCGCGGCCCGATCGCGCGCTGGCTGGGTCTGGCCGACCTCAAATTCGTGACCGCGGCGGCCTCGTCGGGGGTGCTCATCCCGGGGCTCGCCGAGGCTGACGCGGAGAGCCTGCGCGACCGGCTCGTGGAGCTGGCCGAGAGTCGCCGGGCCGGGCTGTGACCACGCTCGCCGACGGGGAATGGCACCGGCTGCATCCGGCCAGCCCACTGCTGCGCGGCGGCATCTTCATCGTCGCCGTTCTCGGCTTCATCATCGCCAACCTCCGCGAGCGGCTGATCGACGTCTTCTTCGGGGTGCCGAGATACGGCGGGGACCCGATTGACGCGATCCTCGAGCGCGGCGTCGTCGGCTGGGCGCTGATCGCGGTCGCGGTCGTGCTTGTGCTGATCCTGGTGGTCTTCTACCTGTCCTGGCGCATGCACACGTTCCGGGTCACCGGGGAGGTTGTCGAGGTGCGCAGCGGGATGCTCTTCCGCAGCAACCGCCGGGCCCGCCTCGACAGAATCCAGGGCGTCAACATCGTGCGCCCGTTCATCCCTCGCCTGATCGGCGCCGCGAAGCTCGAAGTCAGCGTGGCCGGTCAGGACGCCAATGTGCAACTGGCCTACCTGGGTTCGACCCTGGCGGACCAGCTGCGACGGGACATCCTTCGCCTCGCGTCCGGACTGCGGCAGCAGCCCATTTCCGCCCCGGATGCCGCACTGGCCCAGGCCTCCCGTCCCGGTCTCGCTCCCGCGTCACCCCACTCTCCCGCGACCGCCGTCGCCGACCGGGCCCGGGACCTCTTCGCGCCCGAGCTGGACCCCGACGCCGCCCCGCCGGAATCGGTGGTGCGGATTCCGCCCGGGCGGCTGATCGGATCCGTCGTGTTCAGCGGCTTCACGGTCTTCGTCGTGCTCTCCGGAATCGCCCTGATCGTCAGCGTGACCGCCGGCGGCAGCGACTGGCTGCTCGTAGCCTTCATCCCTACCCTGATCGGCAGCGTCAGCTTCTATTTCACCCGGGTCACCAAGTCGCTGCGCTACAGCATCGCCGGCACCCCCGACGGCGTGCGGGTCGGCTTCGGGCTGCTCACCACGAGCAACGAGACCCTGCCGCCGGGCCGGATCCACGCGATCGGTGTCTCGCAGCCGTTGCTCTGGCGCCCGTTCGGCTGGTGGCAGGTGCGCATCAACACGGCCGGTCACTCCAGCACCCAGGGTGCCGCCGGCGAGGCCAACACCACAACCCTCCCGGTGGGCACGCTCGCCGACGTCGCCCGGGTGCTCGAATTGATCCTGCCCGGGTTCGACTCGGCGGAGCAGCAGGCCCTGATCGAACGGGGCCTCCGCTCGAAGGGCGGTGACGACGGCTTCACGAACGCGCCGCGCCGGGCGGCCTGGCTGCATCCGTTCTCGTGGCGCCGCACCGGCTACACCGTCGTGGGCGGCATCGCCCTGCTCCGGCGCGGCGTGATCTCGCGGGAGCTGGTGTTGGTGCCGCTGGCCCGGTTGCAGAGCGTAGCCATCTCGCAGGGCCCTGTGACCCGGATGCTGCGCCTCGCCTCCGCCCGGCTGCACACCGTCGCCGGGCCGGTGTCCGCCTACCTCGGAGTGGTGGCCGCCGCAGAGGCCCTGGTTTTCTTCGACCGGATCGCCTCCGGGGCCATCGTGTCGGCCCAGTCCGACACCAGCCACCACTGGAACCAGCCGATCCAGGACCAGCCGATCCAGGGCCAGCCGATCCAGGGCGAGCCGATCCACGGCCAGCCGACCGCGGCCCAACCCACCTGGAAAAAACCGAACGGAGTCACCGAATGACGCCGCGTCCCGGACGGCTCGGAATCGGCATCATCGGTGCTGGCCGGGTCGGCCCCATCCTCGGCGCCGCCCTCGCCGGCGCGGGCCACGCGATCGTCGGGATCTCCGCCATCTCGCAGTCCAGCCGCGACCGGGCCGAGGCGATTCTTCCGGGCGCGCCCATCCTCACCGTTCCCGAGATCGTCGAGCGCAGCGAACTGGTCATCATCGCCGTCCCCGACGCCCAGCTCGAGAGCCTCATCAGCGGGCTCGCGGCCACCGGAACCTGGCAGGCCGGCCAGCTTGTGTTGCACACCTCGGCCCGGTTCGGCACCGCGGTGCTGGCCCCGGCGCTGGCCGGTGGCGCGATCCCGCTGGCCATCCACCCGGCCATGAGCTTCACCGGCACCAGCATCGACCTGGCCCGCCTCGCCGACAGCTACTTCGCGGTGACGGCGCCCACACCGGTGCTGCCGATCGGGCAGGCGCTGGTCGTGGAGATGGGCGGCGAGCCCGTGATCGTCGCGGAGGCCGACCGGGCTGCCTATGCCGAGGCCGTTGCCACCGCCACGGCGTTCTCCACCTCGATCGTGGAGCAGGCCACCGGGCTGCTGGTCGGCATCGGTATCGAGCATCCCGGAGCGGTGATCGCGCCGCTGATGCGCTCCGCCATGGAGAACGCGCTGGCCCGCACCAGCCCCGACCGCCTCGACCTTTCCCAGCTCGACGAACTGGAGTCGCTCGACACCCGCGCCCAGGACGATTTCGACGAATGACACAACCGCAACACACCGGAGGACGAGTGAACGTGCTCACCAAACCAGAAGTCATCGGCACCATCGAGGAACTGCGGAGCCGCCTGACCGACGCGCAGAGCCGCATCGAGAGCGAGCGCGCCGAGCGTGGCGAGGCCGGCGGCACCCCCCGCGTCGTGTTGGTCCCGACCATGGGGGCCCTGCACGCCGGGCACCTGGCCCTGGTGCGCCGGGCCCGCAGCCTCGGCGACATCGTCGTGGTGTCGATCTTCGTCAACCCGCTGCAGTTCGGCGTCGGGGAAGACCTCGGCAGCTACCCGCGCATGCTCGAGGCCGATGTCGCGGCTCTCGCCGCGGAGGGTGTGCCGTTCGTATTCGCGCCAACCAGCCAGCTGATGTACCCGGACGGCACCGCTTCCACCCGGGTTGTCGCCGGCGCGGTCGGCAGCCTCTTCGAGGGCGCTGCGCGCCCCGGGCATTTCGACGGCATGCTGACGGTGGTCGCGAAGCTGTTCAACATCGTCGGCCCCGACGTGGCCGTGTTCGGGCAGAAGGACGCGCAGCAGGTCTTCCTCGTTGAACGGATGCTGGCCGACCTCGACTTCCGCACCCGCATCGAGATCGTCCCGATCGTGCGCGAAGACGGCGGCCTCGCCCTCTCCAGCCGCAACCGCGCTCTCGAACCGGCTCAGCGCGCCGCAGCCCGGGCGCTGTCCGCGGGGCTCGAGGCCGGCGCATCCGTCGCCGCCCAGGGTGTCGGCGCCGCTCTACAGGCCGCCCACGCGCGGATCGACGCCCAGACGCTGGTTAAACTGGACTATCTCGTTGTCGTCGACCCCCAGACCTTCCTTCCGGTCGGGGGTGAGCATCACGGCCCGGCCCGCATGCTGGTCGCCGCGCTGGTCGGTCGCACCCGGCTGATCGACAACGTGGCCCTGGACCTTCCCTAGGTCGCAGCACCCGCCCGAGCGTCACCAGCCCAACCTTTCATCAACACGTCGTCACATCAATGAGCACGCGCGGGAGCGCCGGGCATCGCCCGGCCGCCACCTGCCACGGAGAACCGCATGAGCGAGCAGAACCCAGCACCGACCGAGGCCGAAATCGTGGCCGCCGCAGCGGCGGAGGCCGAGTCCAACGAGCAGAAGGTCGTGCGCCTGGCCAAGCGTGACCGGTTGAACGCCGCCGCGACCAGTCCCGCCGACGGCGCCTATCCGGTGTCCGTGCCCGTCACCGACACGATTCCCGCCGTGCGCGCGCAGTTCGGCGACCTCGAAGCGGATGCCATCACCGGCGTTACCGTCGGCCTCGCCGGCCGCGTCGTGCACCTGCGCAACACCGGCAAGCTCTGCTTCGCCAGCCTGCAGTCCGGGGACGGCAGCCGCATTCAGGCCATGATCTCCCTGGGGGCGGTGGGTGAGGAATCCCTCGCCGATTGGAAAGACCTCGTCGACCTCGGCGACCACCTCTTCGTCTCCGGTGAGGTCATCTCCTCCCGCCGCGGCGAGCTCTCCGTCATGGCGTCGGAGTGGAAGGTCGCCGCCAAGGCGCTGCTGCCACTGCCGAACCTGCACACCGCGCTCAGCGAGGAGACCCGCGTGCGCAGCCGGTACCTCGATTTGATCATTCGCGAGCAGGCCCGCCGCAGCGTGATCCAGCGCTCGCAGACCGTCGCTAGCCTGCGCCGCACCTTCACGGAGCGGGGCTTCATCGAGATTGAGACGCCGATGTTGCAGGTCATGCACGGTGGCGCATCCGCTCGCCCGTTCACGACCCACAGCAACGCGTTCGACACCGACCTCTACCTGCGGATCGCGCCGGAGCTGTTCCTCAAGCGCGCCGTGGTCGGCGGCATCGACCGGGTTTACGAGATCAACCGCAACTTCCGCAACGAGGGCGCTGACTCCACCCACTCGCCGGAGTTCGCGATGCTGGAGGCCTACGAGGCTTACGGCGACTACAACTCGATCGCCGACCTCACCCAGAAACTGATTCAGGATGCCGCGTTCGCCATCGCCGGCTCGCACGTGGTGACCTGGGCCGACGGCACCGAATTCGACCTGGGCGGCGACTGGGACCGCATCGGCATGTACGACAGCCTGTCCGCGGCCGTCGGCTACGCGATCTCGCCGGCCACCCCGCTCGCCGACTTGAAGGTGCTCGCCGACACGGAGGGGCTCGATATCGACCACCCCATCCACGGCAAGTACGTCGAGGAGCTGTGGGAGCACTTCGTGAAAGGCGGCCTGACCCGCCCCACGTTCGTTATGGACTTCCCGATCGACACCAGCCCGCTCGTGCGCGGCCACCGGAGTGTTGCCGGGGTGGTCGAGAAGTGGGACCTGTACGTGCGCGGCTTCGAGCTGGCCACCGGCTACTCCGAGCTCGTCGACCCGGTCGTGCAGCGTGAGCGCTTCGTCGAACAGGCGCGCCTCGCCGCCGGCGGCGACCCCGAGGCCATGCGCCTCGACGAGGAATTCCTGCGGGCCCTCGAACACGGGATGCCGCCCACCGGCGGCATGGGCATGGGCATCGACCGTTTGCTGATGGCGCTGTCCGGGCTGGGAATTCGGGAAACCATCCTGTTCCCGCTGGTGAAATGATCATCCGATGAGGTCGAAGCCGCCTCGCGAGCCTGTGCCCGGCGAGCCGGTGCCCGGCCAACCGATCCCGCGCGTCCGTCGTCGTCCGTCCCTGCTCGAAATCTCGATCTGGGTCGGCGTCGCAGGAACCGGGATCTACGCAATCGGCACCGGTATCGCAGGGCTGCTGAATACGTAAACGTCGCGCGCCTGCCCGCCGTTTTCCCGTATCGTTGGAGACATCATGGACAACTTCTGGGTCAGCGCTTTCTGGGCGCTCCTGCCCACCGTCGCCGTCGGGCTGATCTTTTGGATCGTGATGCGTTCCATCGTGCGGGCAGACCGCACGGAGCGTAAGGTCTACGCCCGGATCGAGGCGGAAGAGCGCGCCAAGCTCGGGCTCGATAAACCGGTTACCTAGCACCGAATGTTCGGCATCGACATCTCGACCATCATCCTCGTGATCGCCCTGGTGGTCGATTTCTCCATTCGCGTGGTAGCAATCGTCGTCGTTCCTCGCAACCGTCGGCCGACATCGGGCATGGCGTGGCTGCTCACGATCTTCTTCCTGCCGTACATCGGCGCCCTCCTTTTTCTACTCATCGGCTACCGGACCCTGCCGAAAAAGCGGCTGGAGATGCAGGAGGAGATCAACCAGTTCATCCTCGACAGCACCGAGGGCATCGATCAGGTGCGTCGCGACCACCCCTGGCCACAGTGGCTCGAGTCGGTCGTCGAACTCAACCGCAACTTGGGGTCGATGCCGCTGGTCGGCGGAAATGAGGCGCGGCTACTCGGCGACTATGAGGGCACGTTCGCGGAGATGGTGACCGACATCGACATGGCCCGCAAATTCGTGCACGTCGAGTTCTACATCCTCTCGCTGGATCCGACCACCGCATCGTTCTTCGACGCCCTCGAGAGTGCCGTCAAGCGGGGCGTCACCGTGCGCGTGTTGATGGATCATATCCAGTCGATGCGCAAGCCCGGCTACCGTCGGACGCTGCGCCGGCTCACGGAATCCGGCGTGAAGTGGGAGCTCCTGTTGCCGCTGCAACCGCTCAAGGGAAAGTGGCAGCGGCCGGACCTGCGCAACCACCGCAAGGTTCTCGTCATCGACGGCCTGGTCGGTTACATGGGGTCGCAGAACGTCATCGACCGCACGTACAACGTGCCGGGAAACATCCGTCGCGGCCTGAAGTGGAAAGACCTGATGACGCGGGTCGAGGGGCCGATCGTGTCGGGTCTCAACGCGATTTTCATCACCGACTGGTACAGCGAGACCGATGACCTGCTCACCCGGGACATCCAGCCGGTGCAGACCGAGGTCGTGCCGCACTCCCTCGACTGCCAGATCGTGCCGAGCGGACCCGGGTTCGAGGGCGAGAACAACCTGCGCCTGTTCCTCGCGCTGCTCTACTATGCCCAGGAGCGCATCATCATCACGAGCCCGTACTTCGTTCCGGACGAGTCGATCATGTACGCCATCACGACGGCCACTCAGCGCGGGCTGCGGGTGGAGCTGTTCGTTTCCGAGGTCGGCGACCAGGCCCTCGTCTACCACGCGCAGCGGTCCTACTATGAGGAGCTGCTTCGGGCGGGCGTGAAGATCTACCTGTACAAGGCTCCCTACGTGCTGCACGCCAAGCATTTCACGATCGACGACGAGGTGGCCGTGATCGGGTCGAGCAACATGGACATGCGATCGTTCAGCCTCAACTTCGAGGTATCGATGATGGTGCGCGGACGCTCCTTCGTGCAGCAGTTGAGGGCGGTGGAGGACGGCTACCGGGAGGACAGCCGTGAACTCACCCTGGAGGAATGGATGAAGCAGCCGCTGCGCTCCACGGTGCTCGACAATCTCGCCCGGCTGACCTCCGCGGTGCAGTAGCGGCGTGCGGCTCGGCTCCGAGCCCCGGCACCTCGATCCACCCAGGTCGGCGGTGGTCGTGGAGGCTCTCTCTCGCGAGGTCCGAACGCGCCGTCTCCGGGTTCCTGCTGGACATTATCGCCACGGCTGACTGTGCGGCCGTCGCCGGACTCGCTGAAGCTCGAGCCGAGACACAACGCCACGCCCGATCTCAATACCTTGCGTGCAATCACTGAGGCCGAGTTCGTGGAGCCGGTCTCAGTCGTCCTCAGCCGGTGGCCGAGTGCAGGCTCGACGCAGCGACCCCCGCCGCCCGGGGAAGGGGCGCGATCTCCCCGGATACAATGCTGCGGATCACGGCGATCGGCAGTTTGGGCTTCCGGTTCGCGTCGGTCAGACCGTTGGTCTCCTGCATCGTGTCCGTCAGCTGGGTGTAACAGAAGCCCGAGAGGATCGGGTTGTCCCGAAGGCTCCCGACGAGGCCTGATACACGATTTTCGAAGTCCTCATAGCTCGTCGCTGTCGTGTAGCCCCACGAGTCATCGGCGGCGTCGGGCGCGAAGCTGACCCCGCCGAATTCAGTGACCATGATCGACTGGCCATCGACCTCGCGGGGGATGAGCTGCAGGCGACGGCCTGCCGGCCCCATACCCGCAACGAGGGATCGGATGGCGTCGATGTCCTTGTAATTGGCATCGAGCTGCTCGGCCGTGCCGGCATAGTCGTGGATTGTGAGGATGTCGGATATGGCGTGTTCCCAGCCGTCATTGGAGATGACCGGGCGGCTCGGATCGAGCGCTCGAGTCAGGTGGTAGAGCGACTGGGCGAAGCTCAACTGGGCGTCGTCGTGTGCGATATGTTGAACACCCCAACTCTCGTTGAGGGGAACCCAGGTGACGATGGACGGATGCGATCGGTCGCGGCGCACTACTTCGGTCCATTCGCGGGTGACTCTCGATACTGCCTCCGAAGAGAACTCGTAGGTGCTGCCCATTTCACCCCAAATCAGCAAGCCGAGCCGGTCCGCCCAATAGAGGAATCGGGGGTCCTCGACCTTTTCATGGATTCTCGCGGCGTTGAACCCCAGGGCCTTGATGAGTTCCACTTCGGCTCGCAGAGCTTCGGCCGAGGGCGCAGCGAGGTGCGACTGCGGCCAGTAGCCCTGCTCCAGCACCGATCGTACGAAGTACGGCCGGTCATTGAGCAGGAACCTGCCGCCCGCGACACCGACGCTACGAAGCCCGAAATAGGAGAAGGACTCGTCGAGAATGCTTCCGTCGTCAGCAATGATCGAGACATGCGCGTCAATCAGTCGCGGGTTTTCCGGTGACCAGAGGAGAGCTTCATAGGCCTGACCGTTCGCCTGCCGAGAAATTTGAATGGTTGCCTGTGATCGCGGCTCAACGGTCATGAAAGACTGCCGGGCGAGAATTTCGCCCGCGATGGACAGTTCCACCTGAACAGTAACGCTCGCCGCCGGGCGCCGTGTCAGGTCCACCTCGATCGCGACGTCCCCAGCCGGCACGTTCGGAATCCAACGCAGTGCCGTGATGCGCTGATCCGGCACAGACTCGAGCCAGACCGGTTGCCAGATCCCCGTGGTGCGGTGGTACCAAATGACGTGCGCATCCTCGAGCCAATCCTGTTTGCCCCGCGGCTGAGCTACGTCGTGGGGGTCGTCCTCGGCACGAACCACGAGCACGCAGTCCTCTTGGGGCGACAGCGCTTCGGTGATGTCAAAGGAGAACGGCGTCTGGCCGCCCTCGTGAGACCCGATGAACTGGCCATCGATCCACACAGAGGCGCGGTAGTCGACCGCCCCAAAATGCAACACCACTCGGTCACGTGCGTGGGACAGGCCGCTCGCGGCCACGTCTTCGGGGCTGATGATGCGGGAATACCAGACAACGGGATGGAAGCCCGGCTCGGCGATTCCCGACATCTCCGACTCAGGCGGAAACGGAACAGTGATGACCCGGCCAAGGTGTGCAGGGTTTGCGAACCACTTCTCACGTCTGCCGATGTCGTGATCGTCGTGATCGAATGCCCACTCGCCGGCGAGATCGTGCCAATTCGGGCGGACAAGTTGCGGGCGGGGATACACGCCACCCTGGGCACTGGCAGAAAGCGGGAGAGAACGCGACATACCGCAATCATGCCGACAAATTACAGCGCTGTAAAGTCCAAGTTTTGGTCGAGGCGGCGAGGAGTGGATGGAGCGCTCTCGCGCACTTCGAGTGAATGCCCCACGATCCTGTGGCGGCCAACCCCCCGGTATCCAGCGATTCGTTCCTCGAGGAGATTGAAAGCAGCCGCGGCGATAGCGGTCTTCCTCGGCGCCACGGAGGTGAGTGTCGGGGACGTGTACGCGGCCAAGAAGGTGTTGTCCCAACCGACCACGGCCACATCTGCGGGTACCGATCGCCCGGAATTATGGAGGGCTTTCAATGCTCCGATCGCAAACCGGTCGTCGCGGCAGACCACGCCGTCAAAACGCACCCCGCGCTCAATCGCCTCGGCAACCGCACGAAGGCCTGCTTCAGCCGTGAATTCCAACGCCGTGAATACCAACTCAGGATCCAGTTGGACCCCAGCCTCCAGAAGACCCTGTTGGTAGCCGAGAAGGCGCTGATTCGTCGAACCAGTGATGTCCGCCGCTATGACACCGAGAAAAGCGACGCGTCGACATCCTCTCGCTAAGAGGTGCCGCGTGGCATCGAGAGCGGCCGAGACGTTGTCGATCATCACGTGGTCCGTCATGACAGGCATGGCCGCCTCGCCGAGCAAGACCAGCGGAGTGCCAGGATCGAGCTTCGCAATGTCGAGCGATTCCATGCGGACGGGGTGAAAGATTACGCCGTCGACCAGCCCAGCCTCTCGATCGCTGAGTACCGCCCGTTCCGCGATGGGATCGCTCAAGGTCTGCTCGATAATGACTCGGTATCCTCGACGAGTTGCTTCTTCGGCAATATGACGGGAGAGTTCCGAAAAGTACGGATGGTCGATTTCGGGGATCGCCAGGGCGATCATTCCGGTTCTTCCGGTAGCCAGACGCCGCGCCGTAAGGTTGGGTCGGTAGCCGAGCTGGTCAATTGCCGCTTGCACCTTCTCGCGGAGCGCCGGGGCCACGTGAGGATAGTTGTGAACGACGTTTGAGACGGTCTTCATGGACACGCCCGCGAGCTCCGCGACGTCTATGAGTCGAACCCTTGCCATGTTTGTCCTGTCCAGTCCGGTCCGGTCCATCCTAAGGCGACTGTGGCCAGGCGCTGGAAACGGCTTTTGTCGCGAATCATCGCGGACTAGACAAATATCTTTCCAGCGCTGTACATTGACGGAAGGCGTTCGTCTGCCGCTCCGATTGGTGCGGGGAATGGGCGGCCCGCTTCGCGCATGGGTCGCGGAGCGATGTTTTCGATGAGGAGGACGAACGATCATGAAGCAGAAAGACTTCCTGGGGCGGCGAATGATTGGGGCCACTGCCCTCGGTGCCGCACTCATGCTGGTACTGGCCGGATGCTCTGCGGGCGGAACCGGGCAGGCGGCGAGTGAGCCTTTCACCGGTGAATACACCGGACCTGAGGTGGAGCTGTCCTATTGGAACGGCTTCACCGGCGGGGACGGTCCGTTCATGGAGAAGATGGTGTCCGACTTCAATGCTCAGCATGACACCATCAAGGTCGTCTCGAACACGATGCAGTGGACAGACTTCTACCAGCGACTGCCCGCAGCGGTGACCGCCGGCGAGGGTCCCGACGTCGGCGTGATGCACCTGGACCAGCTCGCGTCGAACGCCGCGCGAAACGTCATCGTACCGATCGACGATCTCACCGAGGACTTGGGTCTGACGTCAGACGACTTCACCGACGAAGTCTGGAATGCCGGCGTCTACAAGGACGCCCGATACGGCATTCCGCTCGATGTGCATTCCCTGGCCATGTACTACAACACCGAACATTTCGCCGCCGCTGGGATCGAAGAGGCCCCGACCGACGCGGCTTCCTTCCAGGATGCGCTCGACAAGCTCAAAGCAGCTGGGTATGAAACTCCATTCTGGATGCCGACGCGGTGGCCGAGCCACCTCATGAACCTCTCCGTGCTGTGGCAGAACGACGGTGAACCCTATGGTGACGACGGGGCAACGTTTGATTCAGCAGCCGGGGTAAAGGCACTGGAGTGGCAGCGCTCCATCGTGGACGACGGTTACAGCCCGAGTGACGTCGCCATCGACTCTCAGTACGTCGCCTTCAAGAATGGTGAAACCTCGATCACCTGGGACGGCATCTGGCAGATCAACGATCTCGCCGAGTCCGGTCTGCCTTACGCGGTCGCCCCGGTCCCCACAATTGGTGACACAGATGCCGTCTGGGCCAACTCCCATAACTTCTTCCTCCCCCGCCAGGCAAACGCGGACCAGAACAAGGTTAACGCGTCGAAGGTGTTCATCGCTTGGATGAGCGAGCAGTCCGCCGAGTGGGCAGGATCGGGCATGATCCCCGCCCGTCAGTCGGTGCGCGATGCGGGCGCCCTCGACGGCCTGCCGCAAGAAGCAATCGCGGCGACGATCGATTCGATGCGTTTCTTGCCGCCCATTCCCGGAATCGGTGGGGTGCAGGCCGAGACCCTCGAAATCGCAGTCGCCGACGGGGTTCAGGGAACGACGACGCCGAGTGACGCGCTCAAAAAAGCCGCCGGAACGGCGACGAAACTCATGGCCGACAACAAAGCCTCGTTCGGGGACTGACCAATGTCGACGAAGGTCGGTGAACGCGTCCTCCCCACGGGGAGGGCGCGCCGCCCCTCGGCTTCCGACCCGGAGTCGCAGAAAAATCGTGGAATGCGAGCGGGCACCCGGCAGCAGGGGATAGCCACACCCTGGCTGTTCCTTGCCCCCTACCTGCTTCTGTTTAGCAGCTTCGTCATCCTCCCCGCAGTTCTAGGGGTGTGGATCAGTCTTCATTCCTGGGACTACACGTTGCCGAACAAACCCTTTGTCGGCCTCGACAACTACGTCGCCTTGTTCTCACCCGGATCGACGGTTTTCGGTCCGTTCTGGGGGTCCATGCGGGCCACCGGCATCTTCACGGTACTCAGCGTGCCACTGCTCCTGATCGTCCCGCTCGCCGTCGCCCTACTCATGAGCAAGAAGTTTCCCGGACGTGACTTTCTCCGAGCAATCTACTTCGCCCCCTACGTACTCGGCGTCGCCGTCATCTCGGTGCTGTGGCGATACCTGCTCGACAACAACATCGGGCTGGTGAACCACTATTTGGGACTCCTCGGACTTCCGGATGACACCGCGTGGACAACGACGACGCCCGCGGCTTGGGTCGCGCTCGTGGGAGTGACCGTCTGGTGGACGCTCGGATTCAACGCCGTCATCTACCTTGCCGGCCTTCAGGACATCCCGATCGAACTCTACGAAGCCGCACGTGTTGATGGGGCCGGACCGTGGATGCAGTTCCTGCACGTGACGATCCCCGGGCTCAAGCCCATCCTCTCGTTCATCACCATCATCACCCTCCTGGCATCCGCCAACATGTTTGGTCAGTCCTATCTGATGACTCAGGGCGGCCCCGGACGTGAAACGCGCACGGCCATCTATCAGATCGCCGACGCGGGTCTGCGCAACTTTCAGATGGGCAGCGCCGCAGCGATGAGTTATGTACTGACCGTATTCCTCATGGCGATCAGTGCCTTTGTCTTCTACATCTTTCGCGAGAAACAGCCCAAGAAGCTCAAGAAGGAGGTGCGCTCGTGAACGCTCTCACGACCAGGATCAGTGCCGGTTCCCGTGCACGCAGTGCACGTCGACGGAGTGGCATAATCACTCGGGTCGTCATTCTCGGCGCGATCGCAATCGCGTTCATCAGCCCGATCATCTTCATGATCGTGACCAGCTTCAAGACCCGGGCTGACGCAACGGCTATTCCACCGACGTGGATTCCCAATCCGATTTCCGTGCAAGCTTTCGCGTCTATCCTCGCTCCCGGGACTGCGACTCCGGTGCTGCAATGGTTCGCAAACAGCATGGTCGCAGCCGCCCTCAATGCGACGCTCGTCGTCGTCACGGCGTCACTGGCGGCGTATCCGCTCGCACGAATGCAGTTTCGCGGCAAGAATTTCGTCTTCGTCATCATCGTCGCGACATTGCTGGTGCCGCCGGTGATCCTGGTGATTCCCAACTACCTCATCGTGAGCGAACTGGGGTGGCTCAACTCGCTCGTCGCGATCATCATTCCCACGGCGGCGTCCGCATTCGGAGTGTTCTTCATGCGACAGTTCTTCGTCGGCCTGCCGATCGAGTTGGAGGAGGCCGCCCGGCTCGATGGGGCGAACCGATTCGTCATCTTCATGCAAGTGGTCCTACCGCTCGCCAAACCCGCACTGGCGACACTCGCGCTGCTCGCCTTCCTCGGCAACTGGAATGACTTCCTCTGGCCCGTCTACGTCTTGTTCAGCCCGGAGATACAAACACTGCCAGCTGGACTGTCCACGCTTCAGTCCGCAAATGCCGTGCGCTACGACCTTTTGATGGCCGGCGCGGTTGTCGCGAGCGTGCCCGTGCTGGCGCTGTTCATCTTCCTCCAGCGCTTCATCATCGAGGGCGTCTCTCGCTCCGGAGTGAAGGGGTAGCACGTGTGGACCTCTGCTCGCCGCGCAGCGGTAGCGTGTGTGGCTGGAGCCATGACCGCCTTCGCGGTGAGTGGCTGCACGGCGGCTCCGGAGCACTCGGCACTTTCGGCGCCAGCCGCAGCAGATGCTGCGGTACTCAACACGAATTTTGCAGACCCCGACCTGGTGGAGGTCGACGGCACGTACTTCGCGTATGCCACGAACGACAACAACCGCAACGTGCAGGTCGCCTCCTCCACCGATCTCCTCGATTGGGAGGTGTTACCGGACGCGTTGCCGGATCTCCCAAGCTGGATCATTCCGGGAAAGACCTGGGCGCCGGAGGTGACGAGACTCACCGATGATTCATTCGTCATGTACTTCACGGCGACGAATTTTGCGCCAACGCTGCAGTGCATCGGTGTAGCCACTGCCAGCAACCCGGCCGGACCGTTCATCGTTCAGAGCGACGCCATGATCATCTGTCCAGAAGACGAAGGCGGCGCGATCGATGCAAGCACCGTGCTCATCGACGACGTCCTGTACCTCGTCTGGAAAAATGACGGAAACTGTTGCGACCTCGATACCTGGATCCAGGCGGCCACGCTCTCTCCCGACGGGCTCAGCATCACGGGCGATCCCATCAGGATCCTGAAGCAAACCGAGGATTGGGAGGGCAACCTTATCGAGGCGCCCACCATCGTGGTCCGAGGTACAGGACTCCTGATGCTCTACTCCGCGAATTCTTACGGAGACGACCGATATGCGGTCGGTGCTGCAACCGCTGCTTCAATCGATGGCCCGTGGACGAAGGAAACGGGTCCGATCCTCTCGACCGAAGGGTCCGGGGGGTTATATCGCGGCCCTGGTGGCCAAGACCTGATCTTTGGTCTGAATGGTAAGGACTATCTCGTCTTCCACGGATGGGACAAGGACTACACGTACCGCGCACTTCACGTTGCGGAGGCCGAATGGGACGCCGACATTCCTCGGGTCCTGATCCCCGAGTAGCCCAATTGCGCGTGAACTTCCCTGTATCTCCACTGAATGGTGTCCCATGTCACTCACTCCGCTGTCGGGAACCCAATTCGTTCTCGAGGCTTACGGCTACACCGCCGCGATCGCGAGCATCGGCGCGAGCGTTCGATCGCTCCGATATCGCGGACGGAACCTCATCGTGCCGTTCGATGCCAACCAGGTGCGACCTTTCTTCCGCGGTGCCATCCTGGCACCGTGGCCGAACCGAGTCGTGGATGGAAGGTACACATTCGGTGGCGTCGAGCAACAGCTCAGCATCACCGAGCCGTCGAGGGGCCACGCTCTCCACGGACTCGCGTCCTGGTTGAACTTCGCAGTGGTCAGGCAGGCGGCCGATCGGCTCGTCCTCGCGGCAACCGTCGAAGCGCAGCCGGGATATCCCCACCGGGTGGCGCTGGAGGTGGATTTTGCGCTTGACGCCGGTGGCCTTCGAACGGCAGTCACGGCAGTGAATGCCGGTCCAAATGCCGCCCCTTTTGGCGTCGCTCCGCACCCGTACCTTGTTGCCGGCGATGGCCGCGTCAACGACTGGACGCTGGAGCTCGCAGCCCAGCGAATCCTGACCGTGACTCCTGACCGCCTCATTCCCCTTCACCTCTGTGATCTCGATGCGGGTGATCTTGCCGTGTTTGACTTCCGCACGCCGCGGACTATCGAAGACACCTTCATCGACCATGCATTCACCGGCTTCGACCGGGGCGATGAAGGCACGGCGACACTTAGATTGACGACGACCGCGGGCAGTGGAGTGGAAATGATCTGGGGTCCCGAATGCCCGTGGGTTCAGGTGCATACGGCTGATCAACCAGTACCTTCGATCGACAGAATCGGACTCGCCGTCGAACCAATGACCTGTCCACCGGATGCGTTCAACTCTGGAATGAACCTGAACGTCCTTGAGCCATCCGGCTCAACGCGCGCCTCCTGGACGGTTCGTGCAATCGATTAGCTCTGCAGACCGCTCCAGAATTGACGCGACTCGCGTCGCCGAATGACCAAACCGGCACGATAGCGCCTGACGTTCCCACCTCGGGGTGTCGACGAGGCACCCCTGGCGCTGACAGGGGGCAACGCGCAACCCGAATTTGGTCGCATCCACGTAGTGGCGGGTCATATGTGATCGTGATAGATCTGGACTATGCACATTTTCCGCGCAGCCTGAGACCCTGCCCGGACATTCACCGTAAATGCACCTCCGAAAGTGAGGGCGGATCTTCCGTCTTTCACGGTCAAAATTTAGGGAGTGAAAGAAATGAAAGCAGTCGTCTATAAAGGCCCCAACGCGGTCAACGTTGAAGACGTTCCGGATGCCAAGATCGAACGCCCCACTGACGTTCTTGTTCGCATCACAGCGACGAATATTTGCGGTTCCGATTTGCACATGTACGAGGGACGCACCGATTTCGAGGTCGGGCGCACCTTTGGTCACGAAAACATGGGTGAGGTCATCGAGATCGGAAACGGCGTCGACGCCGTCAAGGTCGGCGATCGGGTCGTGCTGCCATTCAATATTTCCTGCGGGTTTTGCAAGAATTGCGAACGCGGTTTCACGAACTACTGCATGACCACTCAACCGAACCCGGTCGGCGCGGGCGCCGCCTACGGCTTCGCTGGCATGGGTCCGTATCCCGGCGGACAGGCCCAAATGCTGCGTGTGCCCTACGGCGATAACAACTGTCTGCGCCTGGGTGAAGACGCGGTAGAAAAGCAAAACGATTACGTGATGCTGTCGGACATTTTCCCTACCGGTTACCACGCTACCGAGATGGCCGGCGTGATCCCCGGTGACACGGTCGTGATTTACGGTGCGGGTCCAGTCGGACTGATGGCCGCCCTGTCCGCCACGATCAAGGGCGCGAGTAAAGTTTGGGTTGTAGACCGACGCCCTGACCGGCTGGCCCTCGCCGAGCAGATCGGTGCGATCGCCATTGATGACTCGAAGACGGACCCGGTTGAGTTCGTTTTGGACCAAACCAAGGGTATCGGCGCGGACCGGGGATGTGAATGCGTGGGTTATCAGGCCCACGATCCGCAAGGCACCGAAGATCCCGCCATGACTCTGAATCGGCTGATCCAGTCCGTGCGCATCACCGGGGGCATCGGCGTCGTCGGTGTCTTCCTTCCGGCAGATCCCGGCGGCGTCGACGATAACGCCAAGCAGGGCAAACTTTCCATTGACTATGGCCTGCAGTGGCTCAAGGGTCAAAGCATAGGCAGCGGACAATGCCCGGTGAAGAAATACAATCGGCAATTGCGTGACCTGATCGCCGCGGGCAAGGCCAAGCCATCCTGGATCGTTTCCCACGAGATCCCCCTCAGCAAGGCCGCGGATGCCTACAAGAACTTTGGCGAACGCACCGACGGTTGGACCAAAGTCATCCTCAAGCCCGAGTAGGCCAACCGATCCTTCGTCGGGTATCCGCGCGTGCGCCGTCGCACGGCTACCCGGGATGAGGCAGTAGCACGTTCCGCGATGGCGACGACGGTGGCATCCGTGTTGCCGGACACTGCCGAGGGCATAATCGAGGCGTCTGCGACACGCCGTCCGTCGATTTGCGCGCCCGCACTTCCCGGGGCAGGGGCCCGACCGGCATCGGACCGCCGGTGCCCAGGATCACGGGATCACGGCTTTCCGTCGTCTCACCGACCCGGGAGTCGAAGTTGCCCTCTAAGGGCGCGATGTGTTCGTCACTCGACCCAGGCAGGCCCAGCCTGGTGACAAGCGACGACGAGGTGACGCCTCCAGCGCGGCGACGACCTGCGTCTGGCGGAGCCGCAGCGCCTCGTCCCAGACGATGGCGATCGCATCTGAGGACACCACCTGTTCGGCCGACGAGGTCGCCACGTGCGGCCGAGATCGCCCGCCACACCTGCCGAAATCGGCCGAAAGTGACGAGGTCGGAGCCGGTGCGCGACGACATCCGTCACGCCTGCGGCGAACAGAGGCACTCATTTCAGGGTTCGCTCGTTACTCTCGATGTATCGGCGCCACAACTGCCCTGGCGCCAAGGGAGCGATCACATGTTTGAGAGATTTACCGACCGAGCTCGTCGCGTCGTCGTTTTGGCCCAGGAAGAGGCCAAAATGCTCAACCACAACTACATCGGTACTGAGCACATCCTGCTCGGCCTGATCCACGAAGGCGAGGGAGTTGCGGCCAAGGCCCTCGAGAGCCTGGGTATTTCCCTCGACGCCGTGCGCGAGCAGGTGCAGGACATCATCGGCCAGGGCCAGCAGCAGCCGACGGGGCACATCCCATTCACGCCGCGCGCCAAGAAGGTTCTCGAACTGAGCTTGCGCGAAGCACTGCAGCTCGGCCACAACTACATCGGAACCGAGCACATTCTGCTCGGCCTCATCCGCGAGGGTGAAGGCGTTGCCGCTCAGGTGCTCGTCAAGCTCGGCGCCGACCTCAACCGGGTGCGCCAGCAGGTCATCCAGCTCCTCTCTGGTTACCAGGGCAAGGAGCAGGTGCAGGTCGGCGCGAACGAGCAGGCGAGCGGTCCGGCGGGCAGCCAGATTCTCGACCAGTTCGGGCGCAACCTCACGCAGGCCGCCCGCGACAACAAGCTCGACCCGGTCATCGGGCGCGAGAAGGAGATCGAGCGGGTCATGCAGATCCTGTCCCGCCGGTCCAAGAACAACCCGGTTCTGATCGGTGAACCCGGAGTCGGCAAGACCGCCGTCGTCGAGGGTCTCGCCCAGGCCATCGTCAAGGGTGATGTGCCCGAGACGCTGAAAGACAAACAGCTCTACTCGCTCGACCTCGGCTCGCTCATCGCCGGAAGCCGTTACCGCGGTGACTTCGAGGAGCGCCTGAAGAAGGTCACCAAGGAGATCCGCACCCGCGGCGACATCATCATCTTCATCGACGAGATCCACACCCTCGTCGGTGCCGGTGCCGCTGAGGGCGCCATCGACGCGGCCAGCATCCTCAAACCGCTCCTCGCCCGAGGCGAGCTGCAGACCATCGGTGCCACCACGATCGACGAGTACCGCAAGCACTTCGAGAAGGATGCCGCGCTCGAGCGACGCTTCCAGCCGATCCAGGTGGCCGAGCCGTCTCTGCCCCACACCATCAATATCCTCAAGGGGCTGCGCGACCGGTACGAGGCGCACCACAAGGTCTCGATCACCGACGGAGCTCTCGTGGCCGCGGCGAACCTGGCCGACCGCTACGTCTCCGACCGGTTCCTGCCGGACAAGGCCATCGACCTGATCGACGAGGCCGGCGCCCGCCTGCGCCTGTCGATCCTGTCCAGCCCGCCCGAGCTGCGCGAATTCGACGAGAAGATCGCCGTGGTGCGCGCTGCCAAGGAGACCGCCATCGAGGAGCAGGACTTCGAGAAGGCCGCCGGCCTGCGCGACGAGGAGAAGAACCTCCTCGGCGAGCGTTTGCGCCTCGAGAAGAAGTGGAAGTCGGGCGACGTCAAGACGACCGCCGTCGTCGACGAGGGTCTGATCGCCGAGGTTCTGGCCCAGGCCACCGGCATCCCCGTCTTCAAACTCACCGAGGAGGAGTCCTCGCGGCTCGTCTTCATGGAGAAGGCGCTGCACCAGCGCGTCATCGGTCAGGAAGAGGCCATCTCGGCGCTCGCCAAGACCATCCGTCGCACCCGTGCCGGACTGAAGGACCCGAAACGCCCGAGCGGTTCGTTCATCTTCGCGGGCCCCACCGGCGTCGGAAAGACCGAGCTGGCCAAGGCGCTCGCCGAGTTCCTCTTCGACGACGAGGCCGCCATGATCTCCCTCGACATGAGTGAGTACGGCGAGAAGCACACCGTGTCCCGACTGTTCGGCGCCCCTCCCGGATTCGTCGGCTTCGAAGAGGGCGGCCAGCTCACCGAGAAGGTGCGCCGCAAGCCGTTCTCCGTGGTGCTGTTCGACGAGATCGAGAAGGCCCACCCTGACATCTTCAACTCGCTCCTGCAGATTCTTGAAGAGGGCCGGTTGACGGATGGCCAGGGCCGCGTCGTCGACTTCAAGAACACCGTGATCATCATGACCACGAACCTCGGTACCAAGGACATCAGCGGTGCGCCCGTCGGTTTCCAACTCGAGGGTGACACGTCCACCGGTTACGACCGGATGAGCGGCAAGGTGAAGGATGAGCTGAAGAAGCACTTCAAGCCCGAGTTCCTCAACCGCGTGGACGAGATCATCGTCTTCCCGCAGCTGACCAAGCCGGAACTGCTCCAGATCGTGGACCTGTTCATCAAGCGCTTAGGCGAGCGCCTGCTCGACCGCGACATGACCGTGGACCTGACCCTCGCCGTGAAGGAGCACTTGATCGAGGTCGGCTTCGACCCCGCACTCGGTGCCCGTCCGTTGCGCCGTGCCATCCAGCGCGAGGTGGAGGACCGCCTGTCGGAAAAGATCCTGCAGGGCGAGCTCAACGCCGGCGACCACGTGCACGTGGATTACGTGGGAGGGGAGTACATCTTCACCACGACGGTGCGCGCTTCCGCCGTCGCCGTCGGCGTCAACACCACGGCCGCAATCGGCACGGGGCCGGGCTCGCCCGACCTCGCGGTGACCAGCGAGTAGCGGTAACCCGGTTGAAGGGGCCCGGCGGAGACATCCGCCGGGCCCCTTCTCGTTCTTGCGGCTGCCTAGACTGGTGGCTTGGATGTTCCGAATGAGTGAACCGAGAGAGATCGGTGGGCAGCGAATGCAGGAGTTTTTGGTGCGCCGGGCACGCACCACCGATGTGCCTCGAATCCAGGCGCTCGTGGCGCCACTGGTGCAGGAGCGTATTCTGCTCGGCAAGGAAAGCGTCGTCTTCTATGAGGCGGTGCAGGAATTCCGGGTGGTCGAGGATGCCGACGGCACTCTGATCGGCTGCGGCGCCCTGCACGTGATGTGGGAGGACTTGGGCGAGGTGCGCACCCTCGCCGTAACCGCCGACCGGCTCGGCCATGGCGTCGGCCACGCGCTGATGGACCGGCTCGAAGCGGATGCTCGCGAGCTCGGCCTCAGCCGCCTCTTCTGCCTGACCTTCGAGGTGCCATTTTTCGCCCGGCACGGCTTCACCGACATGGGCTCCGAAACCGTCGGCCCGCGGGTGTACGCCGAGCTCGTGCGCTCGCACGATGAGGGTGTCGCCGAGTTCCTCGACCTGGCCCGAGTCAAGCCGAACACGCTCGGCAACACCCGGATGGTCAAGCGGCTCGACTGACCGTCTGGAAGCTGGCCGCAGTGGGCAGAAGACAGCGAGAGATTACCCGTTCAGGTGCCGCTCAGGTGAGGGTAGTTATGGAGATTTCTGCTCATCCGAGCGAAACGCCCGAATTCACTGATTGTTACTTCGCAGGTAGCGCACTGGCAACACCGCCTCCGTAGCATGGCGATCACTGTCGATCGTTAATAGCTGAGGAAAACTATGTCGCCTGCACCGAACAGCCGTTTGAAACTGGCTTTTTCTGCTCTACTCGGAGTGGGGCTGGTCGCCAGCCCCATGGTGGCCCTGCCCGCCTTCGCCAACGTCGGCGGCACCGGGGTCGTGATCAACGAGGCCTACCTGAACGGCGGCAGCACGGGAGCGACCTACCTCAACAAGTTCGTCGAGCTCTACAACCCCACGGACGCTGCCGTCTCCCTCGCCGGCACCTCGCTGCAGTATCGGTCGGCCACAGGCGCGGCTAACCCGTCCGGCACGCTTGCACTGAGCGGCTCGATCCCCGCCAAGGGGTACTACCTGGTGCAGGGAACGGCCAACTCGACCAGTGGCGCGGCGCTGCCCACCCCCAACGCCACCCTCGGCTTCTCTTTCAGCGGCGGAGGCGGGACCCTCTTCCTCGCCAGCCAGGCCACGCAGCTGACGGCCCCGGCCACGGGATCCCTCCTCAACGCCCCGGGCGTCATCGACCTACTCGGCTACGGCACGTCGCTGACGTTTGAGACCACGGTGGCGTCTGCCGCCTCCGTCACCACCGCGCTCACCCGCGCCACGGGCCTCGACACCGACGTCAACTCGGCCGACTTCATCGTCGCGGCTCCCACCCCGACGAACGCCGCAGGCGAGACCGCAGCGACCCCGGTCGACCCGACCGCGACGCCGACCGCGACGCCGACCACGACGCCCACCGCGACAACTCCGCCCGTGCCTGCCACCGCCCTTGCGATCAACGAGATCCAGGGATCCACAGATGCGGGCGCCCAGACCGGCAAGGTCGTCACCACGACCGGCGTCGTCACCGCCACATATCCCACGGGCGGTTTCAAAGGATTTTACCTGCAGACCCCCGGCACCGGCGGCGCGGTCGACCTGACCACGCACACCGCGTCCGACGCCCTCTTCGTTTACACGAACGCACTGGCCGCCCCGGTCACGGCCGGCGACTACGTCTCCGTCACCGGCACCGCGAGCGAGTTCTTCGGCCTCACCCAGATCACGATCGCCGCGCTCAGCGATGTGACCGCGTTGGACAAGGCCGGGATCGTCGGCCCGGTGCCCGCCACGGTCGGCCTCCCGTCAACGGATGTCGCACGTGAGTCTCTCGAGGGCATGCTCGTCTCCCCGCAGGGCGACTTCACCGTCACCAACAACTATGCGACCAACCAGTACGGCGAGATCGGCCTCGCGGCCGGAACCACCCCGCTCGTCGGCCCGACCGTCACCGCTCGCCCGGGAACGGACGCGTACACCGCGGCCGTCGCCGGCAACAAGGCGCGCGCGGTCACCCTCGACGACGGTGCCACCACCAACTTCTTGTCCAGCATCAACAAGGACAAGCCCGTCCCCTACCTTTCGACGACCAGCCCGGTGCGCATCGGCGCCGCCGTCACGTTCGCGACGCCGGTCATCTTCGACTTCCGCAACAGTGCCTGGAAGTTCCAGCCGACCACCGAACTGGTGCCTGCGACCGCCGCAGCCGTGCAGCCCGCCACCTTCGCCGACACCCGCACCGCGGCACCTCGGTCGGTAGGCGGCGACATCCGTCTGGCCACCTTCAACGTGCTCAACTACTTCGCCACCACCGGTGACTCGATCTCCGGCTGCAGCTACTACACCGACCGGGCCGGCACGCCGATCACGGTCAACAGCGGATGCGACGCCCGCGGCGCGGCCACCCAGGTCAGCTTCGAGCGCCAGCAGGCAAAGATCGTCTCGGCGATCAACGCCCTCGACGCCCACGTCATCACGCTGGAGGAGATCGAGAACTCGGCCCGTTTCGGCAAGGACCGCGACTTCGCCCTCGCCAACCTCGTCACCGCCCTGAACACCGACGCGGGCAGCCCGGTTTGGGCGTTCGTACCCTCACCGGCCGCCCTCCCCGCTAGCGAAGATGTCATCCGCACCGCATTCATCTACAAGACCGCCGCGGTCGAAACCGTCGGCGGATCGACCATCTTCGACGACGCCGCGTTCGCGAACGCCCGCCAGCCGCTCGCCCAGGCGTTCCAGTTGGTCGGCGATGCCGGCAGCAGCTTCCTCGCGATCGTCAACCACTTCAAGTCGAAGGGTTCCGGAACCGGCGCCGACGCCAACACCGGCGACGGCCAGGGAGCCTCGAACCTGTCCCGCGTGAACCAGGCGACCGCGCTCGTCAAGTTCGCCGACACCTTGAAGACCAGTACCGGCATCGCGCGCGTCTTCCTCACCGGTGACTTCAACGCCTACGACCAGGAAGACCCGATCAAGGTCATCACCGACGCGGGCTACCTCAGCCAGGAGGCCAAGAGCGGCGAGTACACCTACGCCTTCGGCGGTACCGTCGGCTCGCTCGACCACGTGTTCGCGTCGCCCGAGGCGAATGCCGCGGTCACCGATGTGGACGTCTGGAACATCAACTCGGTCGAGTCCGTTGCGCTCGAGTACAGCCGCTACAACAACAACGTCACCGACTTCTACGTGGCCGACGCGTTCCGCTCGTCGGACCACGACCCGGCGATCGTCGGGTTGGCCCTCGCCAGCCCCACCGACGTCGACATCAACCTGCTCAACATCAACGACTTCCACGGGCGCATCGACGGCAACACGGTGAAGTTCGCCGGAACGATCGAGCAGCTCCGCGCGGAATACGGAGACGCGTCCACTTTGTTCCTCTCCGACGGTGACAACATCGGCGCTTCCCTGTTCGCCTCGGCGTCGCAGGGCGACAAGCCCACCATCGACGTGCTGAACGCGCTCGGACTCAAGACCTCGGCCGTGGGCAACCACGAGTTCGACCAGGGCTTCGCCGACCTCACCGGGCGCGTCGCCGAAGCCGCCGACTTCGAGTACCTCGGCGCGAACGTCTACCTGCTCGGAACGACGACCCCGGCGATGCAGGAATATGCGATCTTCGATGTCGACGGTGTCTCGGTCGGTGTGATCGGCTCC
Organism: Cryobacterium sp. TMT2-18-2; assembly: GCF_004402245.1. Taxonomy (NCBI): domain Bacteria; kingdom Bacillati; phylum Actinomycetota; class Actinomycetes; order Micrococcales; family Microbacteriaceae; genus Cryobacterium; species Cryobacterium sp. TMT2-18-2. The sequence continues at coordinate 88,564 of NZ_SOFU01000013.1, read as the reverse complement.
GTTACCAAGGAGACCCCGGCGCTGGTGTCGCCGAACGGGATCGCCAGCCTGAGCTTCGGTGACCCGGTCGCCGCGGTCAACCGGGTCTCGGCCCAGCTCACCGACGGAGACCCGGCCAACGGCGAAGCCGACGTGCTGATCGCCGAGTACCACGAGGGTGCCAGCGCCGGAACGCCGGACAACGCGACCCTCGAGCAGGAACTCGCCCTCACCGACAGTGTGTTCGCAGCGATCGTCACGCAGACGTCAGCCGAAGTCGACGCGATCTTCACCGGCCACACGCACAAGCAATACGCGTGGAACGCACAGCTGCCCGGTGCGCCCGCCGGCGTCACCCGCCCGGTGCTTCAGACCGGCAACTACGGTGAGAACATCGGTCAGGTCGTGCTGAACTACGACATTGCCTCCGGTGACACCACGACCGTGAAGAACCAGAACGTCAAGCGCTCGGTCACCGCCGACGCCACCCTGGTTGCCGCCTACCCGAGGGTCGCCTTGGTGAAGACAATCACGGATGCCGCGCTCGCCCAGGCGGCCGTCATCGGCAACCAGCCGATCGGCTCCGTCACCGCCGACATCACTCGCGCCTGCCTCGGTGGCACCGCACCGTGCGCGGAGAACCGGGCCGCACCATCGGCGATGGGCACCCTGGTGGCCAACTCGCTGCGCGAATCGCTGGCTGACCCGCTCAAGGGCGGCGCCGAAATCGGCGTGGTCAACCCCGGCGGCATGCGCGCCGAGCTGCTACTCGCACCGGACGGCGTCGTCACCTACGCCGAGGCCAACGCGGTGCTGCCGTTCCTGAACAACCTGTGGACGACCAGCCTCACCGGGGCCCAGTTCAAGACGGTACTGGAGCAGCAGTGGCAGCGTGACGCGGCCGGCAACATTCCGAGCCGTCCGTACCTGCAGCTAGGCCTCTCCGACAACGTCAACTACACGTTCGACGCGAGCCGGACCGAGGGTGACCGCATCACGGGCATCTGGATCGACGGCTCGGCAATCGATCCGGCGCGCTCCTACCGGGTCGGCTCGTTCAACTTCTTGCTCACCGGAGGCGACAACTTTCGGGAGTTCAAGAATGGAACGGGCACCCGCGACTCCGGTCTCGTCGACCGGGACGCGTGGATTTCCTACATCACGGCCAAGAGCCCGCTGACGCCGTCGTTCGCCACCCGCCAGGCCAGTGTCACGGGTGTCCCGACCGTGGCGGTCGAGCGCGGCGCCTCGGTCACGTTCACCGTGGGCAACCTGAACCTGAGCTCGCTCGGCGCGCCGAAGAACACGGCGCTGTCGTTGGTCTGGGCCGGCAGCAGTGCCAGCCTGGGCACGGCCGCCGTTGATGCAACGGGTGCGGCGACGGTCACCGTCACGGTGCCGCAGGATGCCGCGGCGAACAGCGTGCTCGAACTCACCACCACGGAGTCCGGCACGATCGTGCGGGTGCCGATCACCGTCGTTGTGCCGGTTCCGCCGACGAGTGAACCGGTCGCCGCCAGCCCGAAAGCGCTGACCAAGGCGCTCAAGAACGCGATCGTCACGGACGCGGCCACGTATGCCGTGGGTGCCCCGGTTACGGTCGACGTCGGGGCGGCGCGTGCCGGTGAGTTCGTCTCCGTGTCGCTGCAGTCCAAGCCAGTGGAGAACCTGGGCGGCTGGCTGCTGGTGAACGCGCAGGGTGAGGTCAGGACGACCCTGCCGGCCGACACCCGTGCGGGCAAGTACAAGCTGGTCGTGCAGGACGAGAACGATAACGTGCTCGGCTGGACCGAGATCAGGGTCGACAAGGCGCCGCGCGGCCGGTAGCCCGGGGCAAACCGGACCGGCGCGAAACCGAGCCTCTCGAGGTCGGCCGCGCCGGTTCGGCGTTTCCTGCCCGACACGCGCACGACACGCACAGCATTGCCGGCGGCGCCGGTATACCTCGTTAGCCTTGGGTAATGTCGACGATCAAACATCCGGTCGGCCCCCAGTCCAGCAAGGTGTACTGGCGCCGTCGTCTCGTGGTGGGCCTCGGCCTGCTCATCGTGCTCGCCCTCCTCATCCTGATCATCTCGTCTATCGTGCGCCCGGCCGCCGGCACCGGTGTGCCCGACAGCACTCCGACGCCCGCGGCCGAGGCGGCCGGGTCGGAGGTCTCCGCCTCCGACCCGGCGGCCGACCCGGCCGCGTGCGCCCCCGCATCCGTGCAGATCGAAGCGACCACCGACGCGGTCAGCTACGAACCGGGGGCAGAGCCGATGCTCTCGCTCAGCGTCACCAACATCGGCGACGTGCCGTGCGTGCTGAACGCGGGCACGGCGACGCAGGTGTTCACGGTGTCGAGCGGCACGGATGTCTACTGGACGTCGACCGACTGCCAGCAGGAGCCAGGCGACGCCGACGTCACCCTGCAGCCGGGTGAACCCGTGAGTTCCGGCGAAGCGATCGCCTGGGACCGCACCCGTTCGAACCCGGACACCTGCGGCGAAGCCAGCCGCGATGCCGCGCCGGCCGGCGGAGCGGCCTACAACCTGACCGTGAGTGTCGACGGCATCGAGTCGGCGAACCCGAAGCAGTTCTTCCTCTCCTGAACCGGCCCGGCCGCCGTTCGCTCGTGGCATGCCCCCCAAGGGTCGGATTCGTCGTGTCACTACCGCGCCAACTGGTTGAATGGAAGCCGTGACTGACGCTACTCCACCGACGCATTCCCCTGCCCTCGCTGCCGCTCTGGCCGCCCAGGATGTGGTCGCCGTGGCCTATGCCCTGCGCAACGACGTGATGATCGTGCCGCAGCTGGTCGTCAACGGGCAGGCGGAACAGGTGCGGGTCTTCGGCCGTGAAGGCACCGACCGACGGATGCTGCTGCTCTTCTCCTCCGCCGAGAACTACGCCCGCATGGTTCCCGACGAGATCGATCCGCAGATCATGGTCGGCGATGCACAGTGGCTTCGCGAATTCCTCACCGTGCACCAGCAGGTGCTCGAGATGGTGTTCTTCGACGTCGCCGGTCCCCATGTCATGCAGGCCGCACCGGCGGACCTGATGCGCGCCCTCGGCCCGCTGCCCGGCGAGGAAGAAACCGGCACGAGCGAACCCGGCCGGTAGCGCCCGACTGACCCCCTCAGGCTGGGGGTCCCCAGAGCCCCGGCCGCGTAGCCGGCCCGCGCTAGGCTGGCGCTAGACAGTGTTCGGCCCGCTCCCGAAGCGGAATCCGACGGACTTTTCACGGTCAGCATTCAGCCTGTCAGGGAGCAGGTCAGAGTAGTGGGGACCGAACAGGATCCGACCGATGCCCGCCTCGCGGGCATCGAGCGACAGTACTGGATCGACCGCAATATCGCCCTCCAGGACGCCGAGGCCTGGCTCGCCGAGTTCGGCGACGGGGAGCACGGAGCGACCGCGCGACGGCTGCAGGTTGTCGTCGCGGCCGTGCGCATCCGTCGCGGCGACCCGAGTCAGAGCGCCGTTGACGTGCAACAGATTCTGAGCTGGGCGGAGCAGCACGGCGAGCTCGCCCTTCAGTCGCGCTGTCACGACGTGCTCGGTTCCGTGTTCGAGATGGTGGGCGACCGCGCCCTGGCCTTGGAACACGCCGTCGCCGCGAACGACCTGCTCGAGGAGTCGGAGGTTCCACTCATGCGTGCAGCCGCCCGCAAGTGCCTGGCCGACGCGCTGGGCTCGGCCGGGTCCCTGGACGAGGCGCGCCGCCGCTACGACGATGCCCTCCGCCTCGTGATCGATGACCCCGAGACCATCATCCGCTACAACATCCTGAACAATCTCGCCTACACCGAGTACCTGGCCCACAATCAGGTTGAGGCCCTCGCGGCAGTGGAACAGCTGATCGGCCTGTCCGAGGTGGGCGACCGGCAGATCGGCATGTACGCCCTCGACACGGTCGCGCGCGTCTACCTGACGGCGGGGAGGCTGGACGAGGCGGAAGCGAAGCTGCTGCCGGCGATGGACCCGGCCGTGGGCGACCTGCATCCCGACGGGTCCGCAGTGGCTCTGGTCACGCTGGCCGAGATCTATCGCACGCAGGGCAAGCTGGCCCGGGCGCAGACCGTCCTCGACCGGTGCCGCGAGCTGTCCCAGCGGTTCGGGCTCACCCGCTGGTCGACGGAAGCGGCCAGGGAGCAGGCCGAGATCCATGCGGCCAACGGCGCCTTCCGCGCCGCGTTCGAGGCGTACCGGCACTTCCACGAACAGTCCGAGGCGCTCGGTGCGAGCGAGAACGAGTCGCGCGGGCGCATTCTCGATGCCATGTTCCAGACCGCCGAGTCCCGCCGAGAGAGCGAGCGGTATCGAGAGTTGGCTGAGCGCGATCCGCTCACCGGGCTGCACAACCGCCGGTTCGTCGATGAACATCTCAGCGCCGCGCTGATGCGTCTGCGCGAGGGTGGGCCGAGCGTGGCCATCGCCATGGTCGACCTCGATCACTTCAAGCGCATCAATGACACGCTGTCGCACGAGGTCGGCGACACTGTGCTGCGCGAGGTGGGCAGCATCCTGATCGCTGCGGCGGCATCCGCGGCCGACGGCATCGCCGCACGCCTGGGCGGCGAGGAATTCCTGCTGATCATGCCAGGCATCGACGCCATCGAGGCGTACCGGCGTTTCGAGGCGGTCTGCCGCTCGATCGCTGATCACGACTGGTCGCCGATCACCGGCGCCCTGCCGGTGACCGCGAGTCTCGGGATTGCCCTGGCGCCTGCCGACGGCCAGCAGAGCTCGGACCTGCTGCGCGCCGCCGATGTGCGCCTGTACGTGGCCAAACGTGACGGTCGCAACCGGGTCGTTCACGCCGCCATCGTCTCCACGTCGACCCCGGAGGCGGAACTGCTCGCGGCCCGATGACCGCGGTGGGTCGGGCTTTGCGGGGGTCGAGCGCCGGGCGCTCGAGCTCGGCGAGACCCCGGTGACCCGAACCTGCCGCTCGCCCGGGACATCCGTGGCGGCCCGCGCCGGATGCTCCCGTCTAGAACGCGCGGTCGAGCTCGGCGTCCCGTGCGGACTGGCCGGTCGCGATGGCCGCGGCGACCGCGGTGCCGATCGCGCCGGCCTCGGCATCGAGGCGGATGGTGAAGCCGAGCCGGGCAGCCTCGGCTGCGCGCAGCTTGGCCGCCGACACCGGTCGCACCTCGCCGGCGAGGCTGATCTCGCCGAACGCCACGGCCCCCTGAGCGATCGGCTTGTCCTTGAACGCGGATGCGATGGCGAGGGCGATGGCGAGGTCGGCGGCCGGTTCGGTGAGACGGATGCCGCCTACGGTCGACACGTAGACATCCATGCTGCCCAGCCCCGACAGGCTCGCCCGGCGCTCGAGCACAGCGAGGAGCATCGCCACCCGTGAAGAGTCCACCCCGTTGGTGACGCGGCGGGGGTTCGGAGCCTGGGTCTTGATCACCAGAGCCTGCACTTCGACCGGCATCGCCCGGCGGCCCTCGAGCGCCACCGTGACGCAGGTGCCGGACACGGGGGTGGAGCCGCGGCTGAGGAACAGCGCGCTCGGGTCGGGCACCTCGGCGATGCCGTCGCCGGTCATCTCGAAGCAGCCCACCTCGTCGGTCGAGCCGAACCGGTTCTTGAGCGCCCGCACGAAGCGCAGCGCGCTCTGCCGGTCACCCTCGAACTGGCACACCACGTCGACGAGGTGTTCGAGCAGGCGGGGCCCGGCGATCGAGCCGTCTTTGGTGACGTGCCCGACGAGCAGGATGGGCAGGTTGCGGTCTTTGGCCACCCGGATCAGAGTGGAGGCCACCTCCCTCACCTGGCTGGGCATGCCCGCAAGGCCGTCGGAGAGCGAGCTGGCCACCGTCTGCACCGAGTCGACGATGACGAGGTTGGGCTGAACGGCGTCGATCTGGCCGAGGATGGTGGCCAGGTCGGTCTCGGCGGCGATGTACAGCTCGGGTTGCAGCGCCCCGGTGCGCTCGGCCCGCAACCGCACCTGGCTGACCGATTCCTCGGCGCTGACGTAGAGCACGCGGGATTTGGCGGCCGCTGCCTTGGAGGCCACCTCGAGAAGCAGTGTCGACTTGCCGACGCCGGGCTCGCCGCTGAGCAGGATGACCGAGCCCGGCACGATGCCGCCGCCCAGCACCCGGTCGAACTCGGCGATGCCGGTAGGCCAGTGCGAGACGGCCGTGGTGTCGACGTGGGTGATCGGGCGGGCGACGCCCGCGCCGGTGACGCTGGCCGGCTTGAGCGCGCGGGCCAGGCTCGCCTTCTCGGTGGTGTCCACCACGGTGCCCCACTGCTGGCATTCGCCGCAGCGGCCTGCCCACTTCAGGGTGGTCCAGCCACACTCGGTGCAACGGAAGGAGGAAACGGGTCTGGCCATTCTGCGAGCCTAGCTCGGGCCGCTGACACCACCCGATTCCGAAGTGTTCGCCACCGGAGTCGACGTGGGATCCGGCGCGGGGGAGGGCAGGCCGACCGACACGGTCGAGGGCAGGCCGGCAGGCGCGTGTGCGGATGAGGGCAGGTCGACAGCCGCGTTGGGGGCATCCGGCCCGGCTAGGGCGGCAGGCCGGATGTCCCGCACCAGATGAGCGCTCAGCGCCGGAACGAACGCCTCGGCCCAGGCCCGGTAGCCGCGGTTATTGGGGTGGAACAGGTCGCCCGCGACATGCGTGGCGACGCTGCGCAGCCCGAGCCGCTTCGTCGTGGCGTGGAGCGGCACCACGCGTAGCTGGTGCTCCGCGGCCACCTGGCGGATGATGCGGTTGGCGACGGCGACCATCCGTTCGTTGCGGGGCAGGTGGAAGCAGGGTAGGTCGGCGACCAGGGCGTGCGGGGGCAGCGCCGCGAAGACCTGCCGGATGCCGGCCTCGAAGACGGCGGCGTCCCAGAGGGCGATGTCGTTGGCGCCGATCGCGACCGTGACGATGTCCGGGGTGAGCTTCACGAACGTGGGCAGCTGGTCGCGCACAGCCAGTTCGACCGTGGCCCCCGACACGCTCAGGTTCACCACGCGCACCGAGCGGCCGGTGGAGAGACGGATGTGGTCGGTCAGGATTCCGACATAGCCGCGGTGCGGGGAACTCGCCCCGATCCCCTGCGCAGCACTGTCTCCGATGACGGCGTAGATCAGCTCGCCCTTGTCTTTCGCGCGGGCGCGCCACCAGAGAGAGTGCACCGGCAGGGTCTCATTGAGAATCACCGAGCTCTCGGCGATGCGACGCTGGAAGCCCCGGTAATTGATCACGGCGGCGGCGCCGAGGCCGGCCGCTGTGGCCAGGGTTCCGGCAGTGAGGGCAAGGGAACGGAGCCTGTGGTTCGCGGTGATCACCCGGTGAGAATACCGCTTCGTGCTGGGTTCTCGTCGTTCAGGTCGTTCAGGGTCGTTCGGGGCCGTTCAGACACGGATGTCCGCCGCCGCGATTCGCGCAAGGCCCCCGATTTCAACTAAACTCTCCCTCGGTACCGTGTCCGAGCGGCCGAAGGTGCAACTCTCGAAAAGTTGTGTGGGGGAGACTCCACCGTGGGTTCAAATCCCACCGGTACCGCCACAGAAAACCCCCTGCAGCCCAGTGTTTCATTGGGAAGCAGGGGGTTTTTTCTTGTCCGGAATGACCCAGCGGTAACGCAGCGGTAACGGAACATTTGGGAGCGGGTGTGAGCAAGTGTGAGTTGAGGCGCGCGGAGTGTGGTGACCCACGCGACTGCCGGGGAGCCCGCACCTTCCTGGCGACCATCTTCATGGTGCGCTGTGGCGGCTGGAGAGCAGCCGTTTCAATGTCCTCGCATCGATCACGGCGAGGGGGTGCGCTGTTAGTGAGCGCATGGAGCTACGCGGCCTCGACACGCCCGACATGTCTGGGAATCAGCTGTGTGGCCGATGTCTCCGAAATGCACACTCATACACATTCACCCTCGCCGGGACATGTACCTGTCTGGAAGCGGAACGCCCCATACGAGACAAGGGGAACGGGCCTATCCAGCTTCAACGGTCGTACACATTCTCGCGACGACAACTCAAGTTTAGGACCCCCCGGGCGCGCACAGATTCAAGGGAGTTGAGAGGAGAGTGCACATCTGTACACATACTTATCGTGGGTGCGAGCAGAGTCGCTAGGTTTAGTGATCCGGCGGTACAAACGGCACACGCGGTCCGTCCACCCGAGATCCGCGTAAATCCGCGGAGGTTAAGGTTGATTCGATGGGTTTTCGATTTTTCAAAAGCGGAACATCGCCGGTGCTTTTCCGGCGGGCTCGCGCCCAACGCACGACGACCGCCACGTCTGAACGCATGAAGTGCTATCCAACTGCTCCTAAAGCAGGGAGCCGGAGCCACCGGAACTTAGTCGCACAATCAGAGGCGAGTGCCGTCGTTCTTGTTCCAATCTGGAGGCCACTCCTCGCGCGCAGCGTCCACCCACTCCGGTGACCTGCCTGGCCAACCTGTCGCCAGTGTGTCCCTTTGAACGTAGTAATGGCTTCGGTGCTCCGCGCCGCCCGTCTCCAGCACAGCTCCCCCGGGAGTGCGGCGCCAGGCGCGCCATACTTGTCCTCGCTCGGCGGTCTCGACCACGAATCGAAGATCAAGTCCGCCAAGAAGCACTTCGCCGCGATCGGCATCGACGACTACGCAAAGTCGAGCCCGGAGAATTGGAATCTGTGATGCATAAGCGCCGGCGTCGATCGATTTGAAGGATGATTCCCAGCTAGTTGTTTGCTTGGTCATTGCCGGTTTGCTGCCCGAGTCACCAGAGACGGGCCTCCGCGAATTTCCCGGTTCTGATGTGCTCAAGACTCGTTGCCAGAATCAAACGTTGCCAGCGGAGCGCTACCGGGATTGAAGCTCAGGGTGGGTGATCCTTATGCCAATCTGGGTACACCTCAGCTGGACGTCAGGTGGTTACATCGGAAACCGTCAAGATGGGGTCAATTTCTTATTCGTTGACAGCTCTCAACCTCGGGTCTCAGGGTCCAAACGGGCGGGCCGGAAAGCTCCGTGACAGGTCAGCGATTTGCATACGTGCGGGGAGCGACCGGTGCGCCGTTCGACTGGAATACGGGCTCGGACGAGACGGCGACCTGTCAGTATTGGGGTATCTGGGATGGGAGATTGTGGTGGCACTTGCAGGTCCAGGCGAGCTGCTCACAGCTCTCGACGTCCTCGAAAACGCTCTCGGATCCCGCCCTACGCCTGAGCAGCTCCGCAAGCTCACCATCCCGGAACTCGATGAGTTGTCCGGCCTCCTAGGCGAGCTTTCCGAGGCGCAATGCGACGACGAAATTCCGGGGGGCGCATCCCTACGTGTCAGGGTGAGTTGAGGCCAGTAGCTCGGAGCAAGTCCGCCGTTTGACGTAGGGCGAGAATCAGGAAGTCCCACCATGTCCAGCCCATCGTTGATCGCCGTGCGCGACGATAGTTCCATGAACAACAGCAGTCCCGGCCCGCGCGCGGGCGGCCCCACGCCCCGGCGTTCGTTCACGCCGAAGCAGAAACTTGACCACCTCGCCGCCTACGAGGACGCCATCTCCCGCAACGGGGGCGGCGCGTATTTGCGGGAGCAGGGGATCTATTCCTCACAGATCACGGAGTGGCGAAAACTGCGCGATGCCGGGGTGCTGCAGGGCAAGAAACCTGGGGAGAAGATCGGCCGGCTCACGCCCGAGCAGGCCGAGATCGCCCGGCTCCGCCGCCAACTTGAGTTGACGGAACGGAGGTTGGAAACGACGGGGGTGGCGTTGGAGATCATGTCAAAAATGCACGAGCTACTCGAAAATCTTTCGAAGAGCTCGCGGGACGAAACACCGCACACGAAACCGTGATGACCACCTACCGCGATCTCACGGGCCGCGGCGTTCCGACCCGGACGGCCGCCGCCCGGGTCGGGTTGCCTCGGGCGACCGCGACCCGGACGCCCCGCACCCGGGCCGCCCGGCAGGTGGTGGTGCCGGCGAATCGGCTCGATGTCCTCGAGCGGGCCCGGATTCTGGCGGTGGTGAACTCGGCCCGGTTCGTGGATTTGCCGCCGATCCAGATCTACGCGCAGCTGCTCGACGAGGGCGTGTATTTGGCGTCGATCTCCACGATCCACCGGGTGTTGGCCGAGAACCAGCAGGTCAAGGAACGCCGCCGGTTGGCCCGCCACCCGGCCCGCGCGATCCCGGAACTTGTCGCTACCGGCCCCGGCCAGGTCTATACGTGGGACATCACGAAACTGCCCGGTCCGACGGTGACCAGACGCTGTGGGATTTCCAGGCGATGATGAGGCGGGCCCTGACAGCCACGATCGGCGAGCTTCGCAGGCTTCGGTCCGGGATCGGAGGCGATATGAGCGTCGAGGCGTTCGTCACCGACAGGGAGGTCGTCGCGGAACGGTTGCGGGGCCAAGTGAGCAACCTAGAGCAGGTGCGGTTCGAGGCCTTCAAGAAGAGCCTCGCCCGCGGGGAAGGTTGGTGCCATGCTAGTGGGCGCGGTTGACCGTGGAATCCACCGACACCTCCCAATTGATCAGCCCGGCGGCGTCCGCCCGGGCCAGCAGCGAAGCAAGGGCCTTGTCCCAGGTCCCGTCGGCACTGTAGCGGCGGTGGCGTTTCCAGACCGTCTGCCACGGCCCGAAGTGCGGCGGCAGATCCCGCCACTGGATGCCGGCCCGATACCGGTAGATGATCCCCTCCGTCATAAGACGGTGATCCTTGAACGGACGGCCCAACTTCCCCGCCGATTCAGGCATCAACGGGGCAATCTGCTTCCACTGGGCATCCGACAACACGGCGTAACGAGGGCTCACTCCTCTGGCGAGTAGCCCGAGTTGGTAGCGCTAGTCCAGGCACCTGGTGTGTTATCTCGTGACTTCGTGGACACTAAATCTCATCACTTCGCGGACGCTGGGTCTCATGGCTTCGTGTGTCCTGTCTCAACGCATCGTGGACACACGATCTCATGACATCGTGTGTCCACGAAGTCACGAGATAACACACCAACTCGCCGGACTACCGCTACCACCAAGCGCTACTCGCCAACTCCTCCATCCTGCCGATGAACAGCCCATCATTGGGAGACACGCCCTAGCGGTCACGGTCCAGGTGAAGCCGGTTCCCCAATTCGGAACCGGCGACGTCGATACCTCCCGAGACCGGGGCATCATCCCCAGCCGTCGCCGGTTCCACCTTTCTGAAGCCAACTCAGCCGTAGGTGGCTCCGCCCGGGCGCTCAGCCGCAGCTCAGCCGGTGCTATCGAGAATCAGGCGCGCCGCTTCCGTTGGTTGGTCCCAGTGCGGGAAGTGACCGCAGTTTTCGAACCAGTGCAGCGTTGCATCCGGGAACAGCTCCGTGGCCCGCGCCGCCTCACTGGGAACGGTGACCTTGTCCTTCCGCCCCCATCCAATGACCACTTTGCCCTTGAGTGAACCGGCCGGTGCGCCTTCCTGGCGGGGTCCGTGAATCAGCGCGTTGAGAGCCGGGTCCAGGCTGGTCGATGTCTTGAACCCGCGAAGCTCGTGCAGGACCAGATCCTGTGGCAGCTTCCAGGGGTGGGCGGAGAACTGTGCCATCAGGGCCGTGCGACCCACAGGGTTGCCCGTGAGGAAGGGGAGCGCCGGTTGGATGCGGCGCACCAGTGCGACGGATGCCTTGATGCTTGCACCAAAGATCGCTGCCTGGCGGTCATTCCAGAATCCACCAGGGTCCAGTGCGACCGTGGTGCCAGCGTGCCCGCGGCGTGCCATTTCCATTACCATCCGGGCGCCCATGGAGCTGCCTACCAGATCAAGGTCACCCAGTTCCGCGTCGCGGATAAAGGCTTCGACGGAATCGGTCAGCGTGGCAATGGTGGTTTCGCCGGTCAGCGGCGCGGATTCGCCGCAACCGGGGAGGTCGACGGCGATGACATCACGTTCAGCGGCCAGCGCCGGGATTACCGGGTTCCAGTTGCCAATACTGGAACCGACCCCATGGATCAGCAGGAGTGGCTTACCGGAGCCTTGCCGAGTTGAGTGCAACATGACTTCACTGTAGGGGCAGTGCAACATATCTGGCCAGAGGCCCGACGGCACAGCGATACGCCGTTAGGCAGCGCATCCAACATGTCTTGGATCAAACACATCTCAGGTCGAACACGCCTCAGGCAGGGGCGAAGAGTTCCAGCGCCACGTTGTCGGGGTCCCGGAATTCCAGGATGTAACCGGCTCTTCATAATTGAGGGTGTAGTTGGAGCCTGAATCCTCCGGTTTCCAGGAGTGAGCGGGCGACATAGTTGGCGAGGTTGCGGAATCTCAGGGCTGATCCGCGGAGGTGTTCGAGGCGGCATTGGATCGCCTCGGTGGGCCCGTTGGAGGTGCCGGGCCGGTCGAAGTGCGCCAAGACGTCTGCGGCTCGTTTCTTGAGGGTGCGTCCGAGGGTGACGAGCTCGGTGAGGGCGGCCGGGACGCCGTGGCTGACCGATTCGATGAGCTTCTCCGCCAGACGCACGACGTCGTTGAGCCGGCTCGTGCGGTGCTGGTGTGTCGAGTGGCTCGCCGGTCACTGACACTCCGCGGGCGCCGGTGCGCCGGGTTCGGCCGCGGATCAGCGCGTGGTGGGTACGGAACACGGGTGCCCCGATCTGAGCTTGCGCGTCGTGGAAGAACACCACGTTGGATACCGGCCCGCTGCCGTCGTCCAGTGAGAGAAAGACGACACGTTTGCCGCTACGCATCGGGGGAGTGTGCGTGGCCCGGCGGACCCCGGCGACGAGGACTTCAGTGCCGCCGGGCAGGTTCACGAGCTCCGACGCGGGAGTGACCCCGAGTTCCTTGAAGAGGGGGTAGAACCGGGTCATTTGGTGCTGGCTGACGGCGAGGCCGAGGTCTCGAAGTTCCACGTCTGTTTGGGTGCGGCCGCGGAGATCGAGGGCGGTAACAGACCGGTAGAAGTCGGGCAGTGGCAGTTCGATATCGAAGGCGAGCTGGTCGGGGCCGACGGGTAGGGCCTTGCCGCCGAGGCTCTGGATGTGGGCGAGGAGGTCGCCGCGGCGGGCGCGGTCGTAGCCGATGAACGAGTCGAGGGCGCCGACCCGGGCCAGGGCTTCGAACGTGCGCCGGCGCGGCCGCACCCGGTCCCGGAAGTCCTGCAGGGACGAGAACGGTTGATGCTCGGCGATCCGCTGCCGCTCGAGCGCACTGGAGCCGGCGAGTTCGGGCAGGGCGAGGCGGATAGCGAGCTGCCCGTCGCCCAGCTGCTCCACCCGGTAGTCCAGTGCGGACTTCTGGACGTCGAGGCCGAGGACGGTGACACCAAGGTTGCGGGCTTCGGCAATGATCAGGTCCTTGGGCCACATGCCGGGGTCGTGGGTGAGGAGCCCGGCGAAGAACGTGGCCGGGTGGTGCGTTTTCAACCAGGCGCTCTCGTACGTGGTCCGGGCGAACGCGGCCCCGTGTGCCTTGGCGAACCCGAAACTGCCGAACCCGGACAGCACCTTCCAGGCCCGGTCGACGACGGGCGCCGGGAACCCGCGGGTGGCCGCCTGCTTGCGCACGTACGCTTCGATCTCGGCGAGGTCGCCGGATTTTCCGAGGTGCCGGCGGAACACATCGGCTTTGCCCATCCCGCAGCCGGTTAGCTCGTCGAACAGACGCATCACCTGCTCGTGGAAGACAACAACACCGTTGGTTTCGGCCAGGAACGGTTTGAACCGCGGATGCATGTGGTCGGGTGCAACTTCCCCGTGCCGCGCCTTCAGATACTGCAGGGGCATGTTCGCCTGCATGGGGCCGGGGCGGAACAGGCTGATCTCCACGGTCAGGTCGTTGAACACTTCCGGTTGCAGCTTCCCGATCAGCTCCATCTGTCCGGGGGACTCGAGTTGGAGGACGCCGAGGGTGCGGGTGGTGCGGAGCATCTCGTAGGTGGGTTCGTCGTCGAGGGGGACCCGGTCCAGATCGATGGTCTCCCCGGTGAGTCGCCGGTGCTCCTCGATCGCGTAAGCCATCGCCGATTGCATCCGGACGCCGAGGATGTCGAGCTTGATCAGACCCATCGGGTCCATGTCGTGTTTGTCGTACTGGGACATCGGAAGCCCCATCCCGGAGCGTTGCACGGGCGTCCGGTCCAAGAGAGACGTGTCGGAGAGGATAACGCCGCACGGGTGCACGCTGATGTGGCGGGGGAGCCGGTCGAGCTTCGCGGTCAGGTCCACCAGCTGGTCCAGCTGCTGCGACTCGCGCACCTGCGCGGCGAGTTCCGCAAGCTCGGGTTTCTCCTCGAGGGCCCGGCGGAAGTCGCGGGCGTTGAACCGCCACATCTGCTTCGCGATCGCCGCGACCTGGTCCTCCGGCATGCCGAGCGCAAGGCCGGCATCGCGGACGGCGCCCCGTCCCCGGTAGGCGTTGGTCATGGACATCAGTGACACCCGGTCGGCGCCGAAGACCTGGAACACTTCCCGGTAGATGTCGTGACGCCGTGCGGATTCGACGTCAATATCGATGTCGGGGAGGGTCTGGCGTTCGGGGGAGAGGAACCGCTCCCAGATGAGACCGTTTTCGATCGGTTCGACCGAGGAGGTGCGGAGCGCGTAGTTCAAGACCGAGCCGACCCCGGAACCCCGGGCTTGCACCCGGACGCCCATGCCCCGGATCAGGTCGGCGACCCGGGCCACGGTCAAGAAGTACGCGGCGAACCCGAGGTGCTCGACCGTCTCCATCTCATGCGCGAGCTCCAGGTGCGCGGCACGGGCGAGGGTGGTGCCGGCGTAGCGGTCGTCGATGCCATGCCGGGCACGCCGCCACAACTCAGCGACCGGGTCACCAACGACGCCGATGATCGAGGCTTCCGGCATCCTCGGCGTGCCGAGTCCGATATCTGCGGCCGGGTCCAGGGCGCACCGGTCCGCCAGCTCGAGGGTCGCCTGCAGGAGTTGGTCGAGGGCGTCGGGGTTCCGGGCGCCGGCGTCGACAACCATGCGGGCGACCTGGCGCATGTGCTGTGCGTCTTTCAGCCAGGCTTGCCCGTTCGCCTGCGGTTCCTCGAGTTGGGCGAGCGGGGTGAGGTGGCAGACGACTTCGAGGGTGACCGTGCCGATCGGCATAACGCGGAGCCACGCGCGCAACCCAGCGACCGACTCGGCACTGTCCCGGCGTTCTACCGCGAGCCCCACATCCGAGAGCGGCCCGAGGAGCACGGTCAGGGTGCGTCCCTCCGCCCAGGTGGCGAGCCGGCGCCGGTCGATGCTCGGCACCCGGCCGGCCTCGTGCGCGGAACTCACGGCCCGGCAGAGTGCGGCGTACCCGCGGCCATCCGCGCCGTGGGCAAGCAGGGTCACCCGGCCGAGCGGCCGGTGCTCATCATCGTGGACGGCCAGGTCCGCGCCGAGGCCCGCCCGGATCCCGGCGGCCGCGCTTGCCCGCACGTGTTTGACAGCCCCGTACAGTCCGTCGCGGTCGGTGAGGGCGAGGAAGTCAGCGCCGGCGGCCGCGGCCTGGTCGACGAGGGCGTCGGGCATGGTGACGCCGTAATGCGGGGACTATGCGGAGGCAACGTGGAGGTGCGGGAAGCTCTGCCGCATTCGTACCTCCAACCCCTGCTATCGAACGTTTATTCGATATGGGGAGTGTAGGTCTGGGCTCTGACACTCACAAGATCTCTGGGAGTTACAACTAGTCGTCGCGGCTTAAGAGAAACACTTCATCGCAGTCTCGCTAAAGCTCGATCCCGCCGCCATCGTTGATCTACTGTCGACGACCAGCTTGCTGAGGCCGGAGACGAGGGAGAATTGGGGAAGTACCGAAGCTGGCAGTCGCGGCTTCACGGAAGGAAACACAACATGACACAAGGACTCGTCACCGCCGTAGGCACCGCGGATGCCGCCATCGAGAGCACCCTGGGACACGTTTTCCTCGGCCGGGTTTTCGACGCGGTTCTCTTCGATATGGACGGCACCCTGGTCGACTCGACGCGGGCTGCGAATCGGTCCTGGATGCGTTGGGGCGCAGAAGCGGGCCTCGGCCCCTCGTTCACCGGCGTTGAGCACGGTGTGCCAGCCCGGCAGATGGTCGCCCGCCACGTCCCAGAGGACAAAATCGAGTGGTCCATCGCGCGGGTCCTCGAGCTTGAGCTCGGCGACCTCGAGGGCGTCGTAGTCCTCCCTGGGGCGGCGGAGCTCATGCAGTCCCTGCCCGAGGACCGCCGGGCCATCGTCACCTCCTGCTCCCGTGCGCTGTGCCTCGCCCGGCTTGAGTCCGCAGGCTTCCCCGTGCCGGCGACCGTCGTGACCATGGATGACACGCCGCGCGGCAAGCCGTTCCCCGAGCCGTTCCTGGCGGCGGCTGCTCGACTGGGTGCGGATCCGCGCCGGTGCGTCGTGGTCGAAGACGCCCCCACCGGCCTCGAAGCAGGTCGTGCTGCCGGATGCCTGACGATCGGTGTTGTCGGAACGTATACGGCGGACCAGCTTGACGCTGACCTCGTGGTTCCTAGCCTCAAACGCCTGCGGATCAGGGTTCTGAATACCGGCGTCATGTTCGAGCTGCTCCCCGAGTAGTCCCGGGGTGGGAATGGTGGGGACCGCACCCACGCGAGTACAGAAATAGGCCCGCGGGCCCTGGTTACTGGCAGCCGTCCCATGGCTCCAAGCGATCAACAAGTGATCGCTCGCAAGACTTAACACTTACGTTACGGTAGAGTTGGCGGATCGGGTTGGTTGGTATTCGTCAGAGGCCAACAACCTGACAATTATCAAGAAGGCTCATTCGCGCGCTCTCGAGCGATCCACGATCGCCGACGCGCTGAGCGGGTCTGCAACTTTGCAAGGAGCACAGTGAACTCAAATTCCTACGTATCAACAACCACTCGCATCGACGGGATCGGGGGCTACGTCACCTTGACGTCCCCTCAGGCCGCCGAGGCCACCGGCTATGTCAGCCACGCCGAGCCGCGGTCCCGTGTCGGCCGCTTCATCTCGGATGCGCCGAGAGTGTCGCCGATCCGGGCTTAGAGCTCACAGGGAAAAAGACGAGTGGCCCCGCCAATTGGCGGGGCCACTCGTCTTTGTTTGTGTCGGGGCTCAGTGGCCGCCGCCGAGGTTCCCCGCGAGGCGGGTGTGCATTGTCGAGCTGGCTTCGTTCATGCCCACGATGACGACGCGCTTGCCGTGGCGCTCGTATTTGTTGGTGATCGCGTCGAGCGCGGCGACGGTGGAGGCATCCCAGATGTGCGAGTTCGACACATCGATCACGATGCGGTCGGGGTCGTCCGCGTACTCGAACTGCGTGGTGAGGTCGTTGCTGGAGGCGAAGAACAGGGCCCCGGTGACGGTGTAGCAGGCGGTGGGGACGGGTTCGTCTTCGGGGAGGGTGCGCTCCACGTTCACGAAGTGGGCGACGCGGCGGGCGAAGGCCACCATGGCGACGATGACCCCCACGATGACGCCGATGGCCAGGTTATGGGTGAGCACGATCACGATCACGGTCGAGACCATGACGGCCGTTTCGCTCTTGGGCATGCGCTTGAGGGTGCTCCAGCGGATGCTGTGCCAGTCGAAGGTGAGGTAGGCCACGATGATCATGACCGATACCAGGGCGGCCATCGGCACGACCGCGAGCAGGTCGCCGAGCCCGAGGACCAGGACCAGGAGGAAGATTCCGGCGAGGAAGGTGGAGATGCGGGTGCGGGCGCCGGAGGCCTTCACGTTGATCATGGTCTGGCCGATCATGGCGCAGCCGCCCATGCCGCCGAAGAAGCCGGAGAGCATGTTCGCAACTCCCTGGCCCCAGGCTTCGCGGGTCTTGTGCGAGTGGGTGTCGGTGACTTCGTCGACGATCTTCGCGGCCATCAGCGACTCGAGGATGCCGACCAGCGCCATGCCGAGGGCGAACGGGGCGATGATCGTGAAAGTCTCCCAGGTCAGTGGCACGTTGGGGAGGAACAGCTGGGGCAGACTGTCGGGCAGGTCGCCCTGGTCGCCGATGGTGGGCACGTTGATCGCGATCACGACGGTGGCGATGGTCAGCACGACGATCGACACGAGCGGTGCGGGGATGACCTTGGTGAGGCGAGGCATCACGATCATGATGAGGATGCCGACCGCGACGAGCGGGTAGACCATGAACGGCACATTGAGCAGCTGCGGCAGTTGGGCCGTGAAGATGAGGATGGCGAGGGCGTTGACGAAGCCGACCATGACGCTGCGCGGGATGAACCGCATGATCTTGGCCACGCCGATCACGGCCAGGATGACCTGGAAGACGCCGGCGAGTATGACGGTGGCGATGAAATAGTCCAGGCCGTAGTCGCGGGCCACCGGGGCGATGACAAGCGCGATCGCGCCAGTCGCTGCAGTAATCATCGCGGGCCGACCGCCGAGGAACGATATAGACACGGCCATGACGAACGACGAGAACAGGCCGACGCGCGGGTCGACACCGGCGATGATCGAGAAGGCGATGGCTTCGGGGATGAGTGCCATCGCCACGACGAGGCCGGCGAGTACTTCACGGGTGAGGATGCGCGGCGTGCGGAGCGCGGTCATCACCGTCGGTTCGGCCTGGTAGCGGTTGGGCGTGGGGGTTTTTTGGAGCAGGGCCATGGGGCCTCCGGTGAGAGGGTCTCAATGAGAAACCGGGATGGAAAAAGAACGGGGGAGGGGCGCCTCGATGCGCAGGTCGACATTGTCACAGACGACAATGGAGGGTGGGCTCACACCGTAGTGTCAGCCAACACTCGCAACACTACTCTAACGTTAGGGTTGGGTGTTAGCTGATCAACGAAAGGATCCCAGATGACCGCGGATACAGCGACCGGAACGATGCACATCGGCGAGCTGGCCGAGAAGACCGGATTGTCGTTGCGCACGATTCGTCACTACGACGAAATCGGCCTGCTCAAGGCGTCCGGTCGCACCGAAGGCGGGTTCCGGCTCTACACGCAGGAAGACCTGTCGCGGCTGATCCTGATTCGCCGGATGAAGCCGCTCGGGTTCTCGCTCGAGGAAATGATCGAACTGCTGAAGGTCATCGACATACTCCAGGGCGGGGAGTCGGGCTCGGACAACCCGGAGGTGCGCGCGGAGCTGAGCAACTTCATCCGCCTCGCGGTCGAGCGGCGCGAGAAGCTGCGCGACCAGCTGAAGATGGCGGACGAGTTCCTGGACCTGCTGCGTCGCCAGTAGTCAGGCGTGCCGTGGCGGCCTCACGAAGAGCGCCAGGACGGCCACGCTGATCGGAATCAGCGCCAGCACCATCGCCGGTATGGTGAACCCTCCGGTCGCATCGAATCCCAGTGAGAATGCCACCGGCCCGAACGCCGTCGAAGCCAGGCTGATCGACATGGCCACACCACGGATGCTGCCGATGTGCAGGGTGCCGTAGAAGCGAACGTAGGAGGCCGCTTCCATGCCTCGGAGGCTGCCGCCGGCCGCACCCAGCACCAGGCCGTAGACGACGGCGGTCCAACCGGAGCCGACCAGCGGCAGCATCAGGAGGGCCGCGGTCAGCGTGCTCATTGCGAACACCATGATCAGTTTCGGGTTGACCCGGTCGACGAGGCTGCCCGTGAGCACGGTTGCCAGGATGCCTGTGATCGTCTGGGGGAGGAAGTTCGCCGCGGCTTCCAGCGGGCTGAGCCCCTGCTCGCCCAGCAGGGCGATCTGGTGGAAGGCGAGTCCGGTGGTGAGCATGCCCGAGGTGGCCAGGCTGGCCGCGAGGAGCCAGAACATGCCGGTCCGGATGGCCTCCGGCAGCGTCCAGGAGACACCCTGAATGGTGATCTGGGCCGTTGACGGCACTGTTGGCCCCGTTTGCACTGTTGACCCTGTTAGCCCCGTTGGCACAGTGCGGCGGCTGCGGCGAGGGAATGCGAAGGCAAGTGGAATCACGATTACGGCCACCGCAGCCGCTTCCCACCGCCAGGCGTTGTGGATGCCGACCACGGCGATGAGTCGTTCCAGACCGATCGGGGCCAGGGAGATTCCGGCTGAACCGATCGCGCTGGTCAGTCCCAGGGCGAGGCCCCGTCGATGGTGGATGGCGCGGGCGACTGCGGTCGTGGTGGCGAGGGTCAGAGCCCCCTGTCCGACCATCCGCACGCCCACGAACCCGGCGGTGAGGCCACCGATCTCACCGACGAAGCTGAGCGAGAACAGGATTAGGGCGAAGGCGGCTCCGAGGCTGATCGTGACTGGACGTGCACCCCACCGGTCCAGGGCCCGGCCGACCACGGGTTGGGCGCTCGCGCCCAGGAGCGTTCCGATCAGGTAGCTGACGGAGATGTCGGTGCGAGACACCCCCAGCTCGGCGATGAGCGGATCGGTGAATACCGACAATCCGGCTGTTTGGCCCGGTGCCGTCATGACCGAGATCAATCCGGCCGCGCCCACCAGGCCCACCCAGGTCCACGGAACCGGCCGGCGAGAGCGGGACCGGCCCGCTGATGCACTGTCGCTGAGTCTCGACGGGTGCGAGGCTTCGGTACTGGGGGGTGCTGCGGGAGACGACACGAGACCTTTCACGGGAGGGGAACGCACGGGAGCGTTTTGCCACATACGATCTGTCTACCTTACTCTCACGTAAGAGGAGGGTGCGACTTGGTGTTCGCTCCGGGCCGCAACCGAGGGAGGTACTCATCCCTTACGTCACGGTAGGGTTGACGGGTGGGGGCATCTTGCCACTCGCGCTCTGGAGAGGAGCAATTCATGTTCGTTCATCCGCTGGCCCGCACCGATCAGCACCTGATCCAGGACTTCATGCTCACCAAAATCGCTCTGCTCCTGGCTCGGCACGCCGAGCGCGAGGAATGGGTCTTTGAAATGAGAGCCATGGATGAGAAAGCGCGGGAGGGCAGCTCGGGTGGCCCGGCCTTCCTTTTCGTCTATACGGTCGCGCGGTACTACATCGCCGTGACGTGTACCCAGTCCGAGGCTCCAGTGGACACCGGCTCGTTCGGGAAGCCGCGACCGACCTTCGTCGATGACTTCACGGGTGCTGTTGCCGCCAATGATTCGCAGCGAGCCCTGTCCCTCTGGATGACCTCACCGTTCAGCCTTGAAACCAGTGTTGCCGCATCGGCAACGCAGCAACTCGCGTTCGGTTTCATCGATCGATTGACCGTTCCCGAGACCGAGCTCATCGCGAGCAATGTGGCGGACTTCCTCCCAGACCCTTTTATCCCCGTATCCGTAGGCAACGACAAGCCTGAACACTGAGACCGGCACGCTGGTATGCGACCGGCCTCGCACCAAGAAATGAGTTACTTTGACCAAGCATCAGCTTGACCTGTCCACCCCGCCGCCTCTGCCCAAGCGCGGCCTCCGCGTGACGCCGCTCGGAGGCCTGGGCGAGATCGGCCGCAACATGACCGTCTTCGAACACCAGGGCAAGCTCCTGATCGTGGACTGCGGCGTGCTCTTCCCCGAGGAGAACCAGCCCGGCATCAACGTGATCCTGCCCGACTTCTCCTCCATCCAGGACCGGCTGCAGGACATCGAGGCGATCGTTCTCACCCACGGCCACGAAGACCACATCGGCGGGGTCCCGTACCTGCTGCGTGAGCGCAAGGACATCCCGATCATCGGGTCGGAACTGACCCTGGCTTTCATCAGCGCCAAGCTCGAAGAGCACCGCATCACGCCGCGCCTGATCGAGGTCAAGGAAGGGCAGCGCCGCAAGGCCGGCCCGTTCGACCTCGAGTTCCTCGCCGTGAACCACTCCATCCCTGACGGGCTTGCCATCGCGATCCGCACCGAGGCCGGCCTGGTGTTGCACACCGGTGACTTCAAGATGGACCAGTTCCCGCTCGATCACCGTCTCACCGACCTGCCCGGCTTCGCCCGGCTCGGCACCGAGGGCGTCGACCTGTTCCTGGTTGACTCGACGAACGCCGACGTGCCCGGATTCACCACCACCGAGGGCGACATCCGCCCGGCCATCGACGCCGTGTTCCGCACGGCGCCGCGCCGCATCATCGTCTCCAGTTTCGCCAGCCACGTGCACCGCATTCAGCAGGTCATCGACGCTGCCGCCCGTCACGATCGCAAGGTGGCCTTCGTCGGCCGGTCGATGGTGCGCAACATGGGCATCGCCGCGAAGCTCGGCTTCCTCGACATCCCGCAGGGACTGCTCGTGGACGCCAAGGCCCTGGAACGGATGAAGGACAATAAGGTCGTGCTTATCTGCACCGGTTCGCAGGGTGAACCGATGGCCGCACTGGCGCGCATGGCCAACCGTGAGCACACCATCAAGATCGGGGAGGGTGACACCGTGCTGCTGGCCAGCTCGCTGATCCCCGGCAACGAGAACTCGATCTACCGGGTCATCAACGGGCTCACCCGCTGGGGTGCCAACGTCGTGCACAAGGGCAACGCCAAGGTGCACGTCTCCGGCCACGCGTCGGCCGGCGAGCTCACATACTGCTACAACATCGTCAAGCCCAAGAACGTCATGCCCGTGCACGGCGAATGGCGTCACCTCACCGCCAACGCGAACCTCGCTATCCGTACCGGTGTCGACGAGGAACAGGTCCTGGTCGTGGAAGACGGCGTGGTCGTCGACCTCGTCGACGGCGTCGCCAAGGTCACCGGCCGAGTCGCGGCCGACCTCGTCTTCGTGCACGGGATGACCGTGGGCGGTGAAGGGTCGGATGAGGCCCTCGCCGACCGGGTCCAGCTCTCCGAAGACGGCGCCCTGACGATCCTCGGCATCCTGGACACCCGCACGGGCCTGCTCGTCGAGCCGGTGGAGTTCATCGCGCGCGGCTTCGTGCAGGATGACGAGTGGATTCGAGGTGCGACCAAGTCGATCGACGACGCCCTCGCCGCCGCGAACAAGGTCAAGACCGTCACCGGGTCCGAACTCGAGGACATCTTCACGCAGAGCGTGACCCGGTGGATGCAGCGTAAGTACCGCCGCATCCCGGTTATCACCTCGGTCGTCGTGGACGCCTAACCGGCGAGGCGTCACCAGCACGTCGAATGGGCGGCCGCGTATTGCGGCCGCCCATCTCTGTACCCCGGTGAGGAGCGGGCCTAGTAGTCGGTGGGAACCGCGGTGCTGCCCGTGGCGAGATCCTCGAGTGTCAGCTCGGGGTGGTCCCTGACGGTGTTGCGCAGCCGCCACGGAGTGCTGAACAGGGCCAGGAGGGTGCCGTCGGAGCGCAGCAGCACTTCGACCTGGCGGTCGTGCCCGAGGATCTCGGCGCTCTCCCGGTCGGTGCGCCGGGCGAGCTGGTAGGGCAGGGCTTCCAGACGGATGGCGGCGCTGAAGTCGTGTGTCATGCGTTCCTCGACGACTTCGAACTGCATCGGTCCGACCGCGCCGAGCACCGGTGCCTGGTCACCGCGCAGTTCTGAACGCATGACCTGGATGACGCCCTCGTGGTCGAGCTGGTCGATGCCGCGCCGAAACTGTTTGTGTTTGCTGCTGTCTGCCGGGTGTGCCACCCGGAAATGCTCGGGTGCGAACAGGGGCATGGGCGGAAATTCGACCGGGTCCTGGTCGTAGAGGGAGTCTCCGACGCGCAGGGATGCCGCATTGATCAGGCCGACCACGTCGCCGGGCCAGGCTTCGTCGGCCGTTTTGCGTTCCTGACCGAACATCTGCTGGGCGTACTTGGTGGCGAACGGCCGTCCGCTGGCGGCGTGGGTGACGACCATCCCGCGGTGGAAGACTCCGGAGCAGACGCGGACGAATGCGACGTGGTCGCGATGTGCGGCGTTCATCCCGGATTGGACCTTGAACACGAATCCGGAGAAGGCGGCGTTGACGGGGCGGCGGCGGCCGGCGATATCGGCTCGCGCTTCGGCCGGTGGGGCGGATTCGACCAGAGTTTCCAAAAGCTGCTGCACGCCGAAGTTCAGCACGGCCGCACAGAACAGGACGGGTGTGGTTTCCCCGGCAAGGAATCGGGCCTCGTCATGGTCCTGGCCCTCGACTCGGAGCAGGCTGGATTCCTCGGACGCTGTCACCCAGGCGTCTCCTTCTTCGGTTTCGGCGTCGGCCGGGCTGAAGCGGTCTTCGACCGCGGTCGTGGCGCCACCGGGCGTGCGGGTGTACCGCACGTAGTCGCCGGACCGGCGATCGAGTACCCCGCGGAAATCTCCCGAGATGCCCACCGGCCAGGTGAGTGGCGTGGGTACTAGGCCGGTGCGGGCCCGGATCTCGTCCATCAGGGCGAGGGCGTCTTCGCCGGGGCGGTCCCACTTGTTGATGACGGTGATGACGGGCAGGCCGCGCTGCCGGCACACGTCGAAGAGTTTCATCGTCTGTACCTCGAGGCCTTTGCTGGCGTCGACAAGCATGACGGCGGCATCGACGGCGGAGAGCACCCGGAACGTGTCCTCGGAGAAGTCCGCGTGGCCAGGGGTGTCGACCAGGTTGATCACGGTGTCGCGATGGTGGAACTGGATCGCGGCCGAGGTGACGGAGATTCCGCGGGCCTGCTCCATGGCCATCCAGTCGGACACTGTTCCTCGTCGGCCGGCCTTGCCATGCACCGCACCTGCCTTATCGATCGCGTGGGCGTGCAAGAGAAGCGCCTCCGTGAGGGTGGACTTGCCGGCGTCGGGATGGGAGATCACCGCGAACGTGCGACGGCGGAGGGCCTCGGATAGAACGTCGAGGTTGGACACCTCTGGGGGATGGATCATTGCTTCTTTCCTCGGGAAGGGACGGTGACACGGCACCTGTTGCTGGGGGAGTCAGAGGCCGCTGAGCATCTCCACGAAATCGCTTGCCACGCCGATCCGCTGACGCAGAGCGTGCTCCCGGCATTCGGCGTCGGCCAGCATGACCTCCAGCTCCCGTCGATCGGCCGGTGTTGGAGCATAGGAGGCGGAATCGATGCGGTCCAGTGTCGCCAGGACGTTCCGGATCTCAGTTGTGCTTAGCGAGAGTGCTCGCATGGCACGGATGACACGGGCCCGGTCCAGGTCTGCGGGAGCGTAGAAACGGTAGCCGCACTCGCTACGCCCGGATGCCTGAAGCACTTTGATCTCGTCATAGTGCCGGACCGTGCGTTGAGAGAGTCCGGTCCGGTCGGCGAATTCACCGATAAGCATGACAGCCACCTCTTTTCGTGCAGAAAGAACCGCACATATCTACTCTAACGTAAGAGTAGTGTTTGTGGTTGAGGCAAAGATCTGAGGACTATGAATAGTGGAACCAAGCAACATCCGTGGTCGCGTTACGTGGCTCTGGGCGATTCTTTCACGGAGGGCATCGGCGATCCGGAACCGGCCAGCCCGGGCGGGTACCGGGGCTGGGCCGACCGCATCGCGGAAGTGCTCACCGCCGGCACAGGCGACTTCGCCTACGCGAATCTCGCCGTTCGCGGGAAGGTGCTCCGGCAGATCGTCGACGAGCAGATCGAGCCGGTGCTCTCATTGCGCCCGGACCTGATCACGATTTCGGCCGGTGGGAATGACGTCATCCGGCCGCGCAGCGACCCGGATGAGGTCGCGGTCCGGTGCGAGGCCGCCATCGAACGGCTCAAGCGGGACAACGCGACGATCGTTCTTTTCACCGGTCCTGACCTCGGTTTCTCCCCGGTATTTCGCGGTGTTCGCGGCAGGATCGCCATCTACAACGAGAATTTGCGCGCCATCGCGGTCAGACAGGAGTGCGTTGTCGCCGACCTGTGGGCCCTGACCGAGATTCAGGATCCCCGCATGTGGGCAGCCGACCGGCTGCACTTGAATGCCCTCGGCCATCACGCGGTGGCCCGAAACGTGCTCTCGGCGCTCAATGTCACGAATGCACTCCAAGCCCATGACCCCGAACCGATGGCGGACGGAACCTGGCGAAACGCCCGCACCGATGATCTCGTCTGGGCGCGCACCTATCTGGCGCCGTGGCTGTTTCGACGGGCCAGGCGGCAGTCCTCGGGCGACAAGCTGCTCCCCAAACGGCCCACTGCCCTGACCCTGAACGGGCCTCGGGCCTGAGCGTGGCGGTCGCCTCTAGAGCTCGAGCGCCCCGATGACCTCGCTGTAGCGGGTCTGCCCGACGTCGGTGAAACCGACACGGTGGAAGAAGGCCTCCGGCCCGGCCGCCCCGGGTTCCCAGATCACGGTGACGCGATCGAGTCCTCGGCTGCGGGCTTCGTCGGCGAGGGCGGCGACGGCAAACGTCCCAACGCCCTGCCCCTGGGCATCCGCGCGCACGCTTATGCGCCAGAGGCACGCCCGAAATTCTTCCTCTTCGGCGTCGGGGTCGAAGTTGCCGTGGATGAATCCGACAACTTGGTCACCGTGCAGCACCACTCGTTGCCAGGAAACGGCCGGATTTGTCGCCGCGGCTGCCACCGAATATGAAACGGGGGTGATGAATTGCTCCTGGCCCGGCTTCATACTCAGGTTGTTGGCCGCAACTACGTTGCTGGCGGACAGTATTTCCAATCGCAGTTCAGTCATACGAGTCGATTAGCCTTTCTGGTCTTCGTTCTCTGGTCTTCGTTCGCTGGTGGAACAACGGCGGTCGCATCGATGCGGGCGATGCGGCCGCCGCTGGTCGGGTGGGCGGCGTCAGCCGAGTGCCGCCATCAAGTGGGTCTGGTTCGTTTCCGGTGTCGGCAGGGTCAGTGTGATGACGGGGAGTCCCTGGTCCAGGAGATCCTGGGTGTCGCCGGCGGCCTGGGCGGCCAGAAGCTGCTCGAACGTGAATGGGCGACCCGGGATGAAGAGATCTGTGGATCCGGTTGTTGTGATCTGCAGGAACACACCCTTCGCCGAGCCTCCTTCCTGGTAGAGGCCGGTGGAGTGCAGGAATCGAGGACCCCAGCCCAGGGTGACAGGTCGGCGGGCCTTGGTGGCCAGGCTGTCGCGCAGATCTTCCAGTTGGGGGAAGGCCAGGCGGTTGGCATAGACCTGCACGGCCACATAGCCGTCGTCGCCGAGGTATGACAGCAGGGAGTCCACGGCCTCCTTCAGCGTATGGGAGTCGTTGACGATGTCGGCGGAGCCGCGCACTTCGATCCGTTCCGAGGTCAGGGCGGGGGGCACGGGTTGAGATCCCATCCGGACGAGTGCGCGCGTCGCCATATCCGATGCGTCGATGTCGGGCTGTGCGAACGGGTTGATGCCCAGAATTCGTCCGGCCACCACGGTCGCGTACTCCCATAGGAGGACCAGGCCGCCCAGAGAACCGCTGACGATGATGTCTCCCGGCCGGGAGTCCTCGTAGGAGTCGGCGTCATCGACCAGACGTACGATCTGCAGATCGGGCAGGTGCATGGCCTCCCGGGCGTCGAGCTCCGGTGCGTTCGGGGCGAGCGTGAACGGGAAGAGGCCTCCTGCTCGCTTGCCGATGGACTCGGTGATCAGCTGTTCGGCCCAGAGATCGAAGCCGACGGCACTGGTCCCGGTGACGATGAAGCCGAGCTTGTCCCGCAGGGGGTTGGTGGCCGCGATTGCGGCACCGAGAACGAACCCGGGATTCTCGATCGCGTCCACGGCCAGATCCGGGGTGATCGCCTCCGCCTCGTCCAGGAGCTGCTGGATATCGGCGCCGGCCAGGCCGGCCGGAACCAGCCCGATGGCCGTCAGTGCCGAGTATCGGCCGCTGATGCGGGGGTCAGTGAGGAAAACGTAGTAGCCAGCGTGGCGTGCGCTGCCTTCGAGCGGGGTGCCAGGGTCGGTGACGACGATGATGCGTCCTCGAGGATTGATGCCGGCATCGACAAATGCCTTCTCGTAGGCGCGGAGTTGGCTGTCTGTTTCTATGGTTTCGCCCGACTTCGAGCAGATGACGAGTGCCGTGCTGCTCAGGCGGTCGTGGAGGGCGGCGTGCACCCAGTCGGGATCGGTGGTGTCCAGAACGGTGAGCTCGACCCCGGCGGTGCGGGCGATCATCTCCGATGCCAGGGCGGATCCGCCCAGCCCGCCCAGCACGATGTGGCTGATCCCCGCGGCGGCAAGTTCATCGCGCAGGGCGAGGATCTCAGGAATGAGGGGCCGGGCGGCGGCGACTGCCGGTGTCCAGCCGAGACTGATTCGGGCGGCCGGCTCCGCGGCGGCTCCCCACAGGGTTGCATCCTGGGCAGAGAGGCGCGTGGCGACCCTATCCGCGACAAGCAGGGGGACTGCGCGTCGGACAGCTGATTCCGTGTCGCGGCTGCGGCGAATCGTGACGCTCATTTGGCTGCCTCCAGGGCCAGGCGCACGGTTTGGAGGAGGTCGTTCCAGGACGCCCTGAATTTGTTCAGGCCCTCCGCCTCGAGGTAGTCGGTCACTCCGGCATAGGAGATGCCGAGGGCAGCGATCCTGTCCAAGATCTTGACGGCGGCCGGGTAGGAGCCGGTGATCGTGTCACCCCGAACACTGGCATGGTCGTGGGTGGCCTCGAGCGTTTGTTCGGGCATCGTGTTCACGACATCACTGGCGGCGAGCTCGACGACGTACATCGTGTCGGGCCTGGTCGGGTCCTTGACGCCGGTTGAGGCCCAGAGCGGCCGTTGTTCGTTGGCTCCGACCGCGATCAGTCCCTGTGCGCGCTGGTCAGTGAACGATTCCTGGTAGACCTCGTATGCGAGCCTCGCGTTGGCGATTCCTGCTTGTCCCCGCAGGGCGCGGGCCTCGTCCGTGCCAATGGCGTCCAGGCGGCGGTCGATTTCCGTGTCCAGTCTGGATACGAAGAAGGATGCAACGGAGTGGATGCTGGACAGGTCCAGTCCGGCTCTCTTTGCCCTCTCCAGCCCCGCCAGGTACGCTTCGATCACCTCGCGGTAACGGTCCAGACTAAAAATGAGGGTCACGTTGACGCTGATCCCCGCACCGATGACCGCCGTGATGGCCTCCAGTCCGGCAGCGGTAGCGGGAATCTTGATCATCACGTTGTGCCGGTAGATTCGGGACCAGAGAGCCTTCGCTTCGGCAATCGTGGCATCGGCCCGATGGGCGTTCACGGGCGCACACTCGATCGATACCCGCCCGTCGAACCCCTGGGTCTGCACGTAGATGGGTCGGAGCATATCCGCCGCCAAGGCAACGTCCGTGCTCGTGATTTCAAAGACCGCATCGGCCGCGCTCGTACCTGTGCCCGCCAAATCCCTGATCTGCTCGGCGTACGCATCACCGTGGGCGAGGGCCGCCGCGAAGATCGTCGGGTTGGTCGTGACCCCGACTACATTCCGATTCTTGATGAGCTCTTTCAAACTCCCGGACTGGATTCGCTCCCGCGACAGGTCATCAAGCCAGATGCTGACTCCCGCATCAGAGAGCCTCTGCGTGGGAGTCATTGTGGACGTGTGGGTCATAGCTGTTATCTCCTTGACGCTGGCAGTAGACAAGGCCAGCTGGTTTCGTCGCGGTGATCACGGGAAGATCGTTGCCTGTTGCAAACGTGGGGGAGGGTTCAGCTTCTATCGCTACCGGATCACAGCACCCCAACTCTACACTTACGTAAGAGTATGTTTTGAAGATCAGGTCGTGGTGACGTAGACGGTGTTGGTCGACGTGCCGCCGGTGATCCGGTTGTCGAAGGAGATGACGTGGGCGGTGGACGTCACGAAGACGCTGCCCAGGCTCGCCATGAAATCGTCGACGGGCGGATCGTCGGACCACAGCGCGAAGATGCCCCCGACCTGGAGGTGACGCGCGAGCGCCTGCAGACCAGAAACGGTGTACAGATCGGCATGACTGGGATCCAGCTGGTGGCGCGGCGAGTGATCGATGTCGACCAGGATCGCGTCGTAGCGTGGGGAATCGGGCGTCGGCTCAGCGCGCATCAGTGCGAAGAAGTCGTCGGCCTGCAGTCTGGTGCGTGCGTCGCCGGTGAGGGCGCTTGACGTGGGAAGCAGCCCTCGCTGGTGCCAGTCGATCACGGTGGGAAGGGCGTCGACGACGGTGAGGGCGTGCACGCGCGGGTCGGCCAGGGCCGCCAGTGCGGTGTAGCCCAGTCCGAGTCCGCCGACGAGCACGGCCAGTTCGTCGCCCTCGGTTGCAGCGAGGCCCAGGTGTGCCAGCTCTTTTTCCGCGACGGTGAAGAGGCTGGACATGAGGAACTCCTCGCCCAGCTTCACCTCGAAGACCTCAACCCCCAGCGTGGGCTCGATCCGACGCCGAAGAGTCAGCTCGCCCATCGGCGTCGGCTGCCAGTCCAGTTCTTCGAATCTCGCGATCATCGGCGGCCTCTTTCCATCACTGCCTTATTCCGGTGCACGGTTACTCGCCGCCGAGATTCCCGGCGAGACGGGTGTGGATGATGGTGCTGGCGTCGTTCAGGCCGACGAGGATCACCCGTTTGCCGTGACGTTCGTACTTGTTGGTGATCGCGTCGAGTGCGGCGACGGTCGAGGCGTCCCAGATGTGTGAGCGAGTCATGTCGATCACGATGCGGTCGGGGTCGTCCGCGTACTCGAACTGGGTGGTGAGGTCGTTGCTGGAGGCGAAGAAGAGCTCGCCGGTGACCGTGTAGAACGCGGTGGGCACAGGCTCACCCTCGGGCAGGGTCCGCTCGACGTTGACGAAGTGGGCGACCCGGCGGGCGAAGGCGACCATGGCCACGAGCACCCCCACGATCACGCCGATCGCGAGGTTGTGGGTGAGCACGACGACCACGACGGTGGCGACCATGACCGTCGTCTCGCTCTTCGGCATCCGTTTCAGGGTGGACCAACGGATGCTGTGCCAGTCGAAGGTCAGCACGGCCACGATGATCATCACGGCGACCAGGGCGGCCATTGGGATGATCGCGACCAGGTCGCCGAGGCCGACGACGAGGATCAGCAGGAACACTCCGGCGAGGAATGTGGAGATGCGGGTGCGGGCGCCGGAGGCCTTGACGTTGATCATGGTCTGGCCGATCATGGCGCAGCCGCCCATGCCGCCGAAGATGCCCGACAGCATGTTGGCGACGCCCTGGCCCCAGGCCTCGCGGGTCTTGCGGGAGTGGGTGTCGGTGATCTCGTCGACGAGCTTCGCCGTCATCAGGGACTCGAGCAGACCCACGAGAGCCATTGCCACGGCGTACGGGGCGATGATCGCGAAGGTGTCCCAGGTGAGCGGAACGTTGGGGATGAACAGCTCGGGCAGGCTCTTCGGCAGTTCGCCCTGATCGCCGACGGAGGGCACGTTGATCGCGGTGACGACGACCACCACGGTGAGCAGCACGATCGCCACGAGCGGGGCGGGAACGATCTTGGTGAGGCGGGGCATCACCACCATGATCAGCAGCCCCACGGCGACCAGCGGGTAGACCAGCCACGGCACGCCGAGCAGGTGGGGGAGCTGGGCCATGAAGATCAGGATCGCGAGAGCATTGACGAAGCCGACCATGACACTGCGGGGGATGAACCGCATCACCTTCGCCACGCCGAGCACCCCGAGCACCACCTGGAAGACCCCGCCCAGGATCACCGTGGCGATGAAGTAGTCCATCCCGTACTCACGGGCCACGGGGGCGATCACGAGCGCGATTGCGCCGGTCGCGGCGGTGATCATCGCCGGCCGTCCGCCGAGGAACGCGATCGACACCGCCATCACGAACGACGAGAACAGTCCGACCCGGGGATCGACGCCGGCGATGATCGAAAACGAGATCGCCTCCGGAATCAGCGCCATCGCCACGACAAGGCCGGCGAGCACCTCCCGGGTCAGCAGGCGCGGGGAGCGCAGTGCGGTAAGCACCGAAGGGTCGGCCTTATAGCGAGTGGATTTGGGCGAACTCGTGAGAACAGCCATGAGGCCTTCCGGCAGGGAACGAAGCCGGACCCGGGAGGACAGCCGACATGGAAACGCTACCCTAACGTCAGGTTAGAGGTGCTCAGGGGGTATGCGGCGTTGTCCGCGTTCGGCAAGGTCAGAGCGTTGATCTTTCTGCCAGTCAATCAACCCTTACGTGAGGTTTGATTTAGTCTGAAGTTGCACGAAAAGTTTTTGGACAGAAATCGCAGGGAGCATGGAAGTGGAACTACAGGCTCACAACTCGGACGAACGACGGCTTCAGCGCACTTCGGCGGGTGCTCTCGCAAGCGCGTATCCAGCTGCGGCAGGCGTGCTCATTTTCGGGCACTTGGCGACGGGGTCATCTGCGCCGTCGTACCGGTTGCTTACTGCAGTGTCCCTACTAGTGTTCTTTTGGGCGCTGGCTACCCACTGGCATCTTCGTGGCCACGTCAACCTTCGGCCCAAACGCCCGGTCCCAGCCGGTAGCGCTCGCACGCCCGCGCGATCCAGCATCCTGTATGCGTTCACTCCGGAGGCATGGCAAAATTTCCCCGCCTATTCGGGAACGCTGATGATCGCAAGCTACGCCGGATGCGTCGGCCTGATGGTCGTCGTCGTTTCCGCGGGCACGCCCGCCGCATCGGGGGAGACGGCGTTGGGATATTTCGCAGCTGCGGGCTTGTCTCTGTGCCTTCACGAGCCCGCTCGGTGGGCCTTCCGACGTCAACAACTGGGCCTGGAGTCGTCAACCTAACACATACGTTAGGGTAGAGTTGCGGTGTTTGGTCCTCACTGAAACGCCTCCACGTCGCGATGAGTTACGCCGCGATCAGTCCTGACCCGATCAGTTTGACGCGATGCACGCATCCGGAGTGCACCTCCGCAGGAGAAACACATGACAGACATCCTTACCAGCGAAGAAGCAGCCGAACATCGTTACCTCGCGAAGACGCTCGAGCTTCTGGAGTCGGCGCACGCGAACATGGTCGATTCGATCGACAGCACGGCCATCTCGATCGGCGAACAGAAGCGCCAGATGTGGGAGCATCAGCGCGATATGGATCACGCTGAGAAGGCGAATGCTCGCATGGAAGTCTCAACGACGATCACGGTCGGCAACTACGCGGTCAAATCGCGTGACTCACTTGAGCGGCTGAGAAACTCGCCCTACTTCGGGCGAGTCGACTTTCAGCACACTGACACGGATGCCTCAAAGCCGTACTACATCGGCGTGCACGGATTCTGGGACCCCGAGACGCAAGACCTCCGGGTGCACGATTGGCGTGCACCGGTTTCGAGTCTCTACTACGACTACGAGGCCGGTTCGGCGTCGTTCCTCGCGACTGAGGGTGTCGCCGAGGGTGAGATCACGGGTAAGCGCCAGTACAAGATCGAGGGCGGGCAGCTGCAATATCAGCTCGAGAGCTCGATCAATATTGGTGATGAGGTGCTGCAGCGCGAGCTCAGCGAGTCTGCCGATGACAAGATGCGCAACATCGTCGCGACGATCCAGCGTGAGCAGAACGCGGTGATCCGCAACGAGACGGCCAATGTGCTCATCCTGCAGGGCGTTGCGGGCTCCGGAAAGACCTCCATCGCACTTCACAGGTTGGCGTTTCTGCTCTACCGGTTCAAGGGCACCTTGTCTTCCAGCAACGTCATGATCCTGTCTCCCAATAAGGTCTTCGCCGACTACATCGCCGACGTCCTCCCTGAGCTGGGCGAGGAGCAAGTCGCGGAGATCGACCTGGACCGCATCGCCGCGCGCTTCCTCACCAAGGTCGTGCAGCACCAGACCTTCAGCGAGCAGGTCACCGGCCTCCTCGACAACGTCGACCATGCTGCCGCCGATCGGATGCGAGCCAAGGCGACCCCGGAGTTCGTCGAGGCGCTCAACGAGTGGATCGCCGCCCGGGCAAAGGACTTCGCGCCCGAGGGGATTCTGCAGCATTCAGAGCGGGTGACCGCGGACTGGGTCACGGAGACGTACGCGAGCGGACACACCTCGCCCGTTTTCACTCGACTGGATCGAGTTTCCGACAGCGCTATCCACCTGATGAAGCAACGTGTACTCGACAGAGAAGGCAAGTGGAGTGCCGCTGACTCGACCGGTGTCCGCAAACAGGTTCGCGCAATGATCCCCTTCAGAGACGCTCTCGCGCTGTATCGGGCGTTTTTCGATCAGCCATCGCGTCGTGGACAGTTCAAGATGCTCGATCGCAAGCGCATCGAGCACTCAGACGTTGCACCGTTGATCTACACGATCATTGCGACGGCACGCCACGACAGCTACGAAGACATCCGTCACCTGCTCATCGATGAAATGCAGGACTACACCCCCATCCAATACGCGGTTCTGCGAAAGCTGTTCGCCTGCAACATGACGATCTTCGGCGATTCCAACCAGTCCGTGAACCCCTTCAGCTCCTCGAACCTCGAGACGATTTTCAGCATCTTTCCCGACGCCGACTGCCTCGAGCTCCGCAAGAGCTACCGCTCGACCACCGAGATCACCGAATTCGCTCAGAACATCTCCCGCAACGACAAACTCATCCCCATCGAACGCCATGGCCAGCCACCGCAGCTCGTCGCCTGTGAAGCGCCGCAGGACGAGACCGCGCTCATTCTCGACATCATCACGACGCACGAACGAAGCGAATACCGATCGCTCGGCATCGTCTGCAAAACTCTCGACCAGGCGGAGCAGCTCTATCGATCCGTCGCGGCGGAGGGCATCGAACTCACCCTCCTCGATTACGACAGCAAAACCTTCACCGGCGGGATCATCATCACCTCAGCCCACATCGCTAAAGGACTCGAGTTCGACGTCGTCATCGTCCCGCACGTCAATGACACCACCTATGCCACCGATATCGACCGCAGCATGCTCTACATCGCGTGCACCCGCGCCATGCATCAGCTCCACCTCACTCACACCGGCACTGCATCGGAGTTTCTGCACTTCGCGCTCGAGCTCAGGCACCAGGAATCGCAATGAGCCGGTGGCGCCCGCGCCGACCAAGTGGCCCGGCCTCGGCCTGGTCCAGGTGTCATGCTGTGTTTCCGAAATTGCGTGCATTCAGCGTGGGCTTTGTGCCCACGTCGTGGGTGATGACGCACCCTGGAACCAATGGGTACCTCTCCACCTGGGGTGCCATTCTCGCGGGCTCTTCTCCCGCACAGATCGTCTCCTAGGCGTCGAGCGGAGATCACCGCGCGCGTTGCGCGGGGGATCCGCTTCCTTCCCGGTTCGGTGCGGTTTCACCGCACGACGACATGGCTGCCGCATGTGTGGCGGCCCGTCCCCCCCCTCCTCACCCATTCATCACGGACTCGTACGCAGAGTCGGGGACGCGGCTGTACCCACCCCTTTCGGTGGCCGATCCACGTTCCTAGAAAGGTGCTCCTTTGAGCGTCATCACCCTTCCCACATCGCCTGACTCAACATCGGGAATCCCGGCATCGCCGCACTCTCAAAGCGCATTAGCTGTACTCAGCGATCTCGTCAGCAGCATTGACGGGCTCAGCACCGCGGATGCAGCCCAACGTCTGGGCACGTATGGTCCGAATGCGCTGCCGGTTCCGCCGAAGAAGAACCCGATACTGCTATTTCTCGGCCACTTCAACGACGTGCTGATCTACGTTCTCCTGGGTGCCGCTGTTGTCACTGCCGTTTTCGGTGAGTGGGTCGATTCCGCAGTCATCCTCTCCGTCGCCGTCATCAACGCCGTGATCGGTTTCCTCCAGGAGGGTCGCGCCGAGAAAGCCCTCGATGGCATTCGCAAGATGCTGTCCCTCAACGCACAGACGAGACGGGGTGGATCCTGGCTCAATGCCGATGCGTCGACCCTGGTGCCCGGCGATATCGTTCGAGTGAAATCCGGTGACAAGGTCCCCGCAGACGTCCGCCTCGTCGAAGCCAGCAACCTCAGGGTCGAAGAGTCTGCTCTGACTGGGGAATCTTCCCCCGCGGGCAAGCAAACTGACCCCGTTCCCGCCGATTCGGGTATCGGTGACCGTCACGGGATGCTGTTCTCGGGCACCCTCATCGCCACGGGGAGCGGAGTCGGCGTCGTTACCGGCACCGGTGCGAACACCGAGATCGGGCGCATCCAGTCGATGGTTGCCGATACCGGCCGACTCGCCACACCGCTCACCCGTCAGCTCGAGGCTTTCAGCAAGAAGATCTCCCTGATCATCCTGGGCGTCGCAGGGCTGATGCTCGTCGTGGGCCGCCTCATCCATGAACGCGACTTCGGTGACCTGTTCTCGGCGACTGTCGGATTCGCCGTTGCGGCGATTCCCGAGGGGCTACCCGCGTTGGTGACCATCACGCTGGCCCTCGGAGTTCGCCAGATGGCGAAACATCAGGCCATCGTCCGCAAGCTCACCGCGGTGGAGACTCTTGGTTCGGTTACCACAGTCTGCACCGACAAGACCGGCACCTTGACGCGCAATGAGATGACTGTTCGCACCGCCATTACTGCACGTGGAGCGTTCCAGGTCGGTGGAATCGGCTACGCGCCCACCGGCGAAATCACCCACAATGGCGCGGCCGCGGCGCTATCTGACTTTCCCGATTTGGGCAGGCTCATTGAAGTGCTGGCCGTATGCAACGACGCCCGTGTCAGTGAAACCGAGGGGGTCTGGCATGTCGTCGGTGAGCCCACCGAAGGCGCCCTCCGCACCCTCTCCCTCAAATCCGGGTTTGACGATGCGGCCCACGAGCGACTCGGCGTCATCCCGTTTGAATCCGACAACAAATTCATGGCAACCCTGAATCAGTCGGCCGACGGAAAGCCGCGCATCCTGATGAAGGGGGCCCCGGATCGCCTCCTCAACCGTGCTACCCAGCAACTAGGTGCCGGCGGCGAAGTCGAGCCCCTCGACGAGGCGTACTGGACGCAGCACATCGACGACCTCAGCGCGCAGGGTCTGCGTGTGCTCGCCGCCGCAATCAGCGACGCACCTGTGGGAACGGGCTCCCTGCAAGTCTCCGACCTGGACACCGGCATGGTGTTTCTGGGAGTGGTCGGAATTGTCGACCCGCCGCGGCCCGAAGCGATTACGGCCATCGCCACAATGCAGGGCGCGGGCATTCGGGTGAAGATGATCACGGGCGACCACCCCGGCACAGCGCTGGCGATCGCCCGAGAGATGGGCATCGCCAAGGCGGACTCTCGGGTGCTGACCGGCAGCGAACTCGAAGCCATGTCGCAAGACCAGCTCGCGAAGATTGTCCGCGACGTCGACGTGTTCGCTCGCACCAGCCCGGAACACAAGCTCCGAATCGTCAAGGCGCTCCAATCCCACCAGGAAGTGGTGGCGATGACCGGAGACGGCGTGAACGATGCCCCGGCGCTCCGGCGGGCGGATGTTGGAGTCGCGATGGGAATTAAAGGCACCGAGGCTACCAAGGAAGCCGCTGACATCGTTCTCGCCAACGACAACGTCGCCACGATTCAGCGGGCCGTCAAGGAGGGCCGCCGCATCCGCGACAACCTTCAGAAATCCATTGTGTTCATCCTCCCGACGACGGCAGCCCAGTCCCTGGTGCTGCTGCTCGCAGTGGTGTTCGGGTTCACGCTGCCGCTGCAACCCACCCAGATCCTCTGGGTCAACCTCATCACCGCTGTCACCTTGTCTCTGGCGTTGGCATCAGAACCTGCGGAGGCCGGCATCATGCTCAGGAAGCCGCGAGCCCCCGGCGGATCCATACTTGACCGCGCGTATGTCGGGCGGATTGTCTGGGTTTCCCTGTTGATCACGGCAGCGACAATTGCAGTGTTCTTCCTCGAACAAGGGCTCGGGTCCACCACAGCGGAAGCGCAGACGACCGCCGTCACGATGCTCACCCTCAGCCAGCTCGCGTTCCTGTTCAACTCACGCTTCCTCCGGGCATCGAGCCTGACGGTGAAGGTCTTTCGGGGCAACCGTGCGATCTGGATCTCGATCGGCATTCTGCTGGTCCTTCAGCTCGTATTCGTCTACGCGCCATTCATGAACGTGTGGTTCAGCTCGACGGCCGTGGGGCTCCGCGAGTGGGGCTACACGCTAGGCCTTTCCGCGGTCATCTTCCTTCTCGTCGAAGCGCAGAAGGTTCTCGGTCGGTTACGCGTTCGCCGCGCCTGAGCGTCAGCGGTGAGGGGACGATCAGTCGATTGCGTTGGTTTCTTTCCTTGGGAGTAATGGCCAAGGTGACCACTGTCCGACAGGCGGTATCGCGGTTCGCGCGGACTTGACCCGGTCCTCGGGCAGGTCCGCGGCGCGGCTACGTCCGGATCGCATCCCGACCCCTGGATCATCGAGTCGGTATTTAACCCAGCCGCCTGACACGCGTATTCGCGGCCGCCGACTTCGCGGGCGACGTGGGCCCGCGGATGTGCTGCACCGAAGTGGACGCCCTCGCGGGGATGCTCCGTGCCGTCGGAGCCGACACCGCCGCCGACACCTGGGTATCCGCGCACGCCGAAGAAGACCAAGAAGGAGACAGTCAGCACCAGGCCTGATCATTTAAACGCCCCCCCTTGACGACGATCAAGGGGGGCGTTTGGTCACCCCAGCAACTCACCGACCGGAGTAATCGCCGACGACGGTTACGGCCGATTCTGGCGCGAGGACGGCGTCGGTTGTAGCGGCGCCGTCCCGGAACCTGGCAACGATGAGGCATCGGGCGAACTCTGCGCGCACACCCGTTGGGCGGACCGCTCAGCATCCTCCGACGAGGCTCCGGCGGGACCGACGGGACCTATTCACTCCAGCGAAGAGACCAAGCCAGACCAGGTCAACGGCCTCGTCGAGAGTTCAATGGCTTCAGAGGGTAGGAGTCTTCTTGACGTCGCGAAGCGCCAGACCGAGGCGGCCGGCTACTTCTGCCTTGGGGGTTCCGAGCTCGAGCATGGACGCGATGACGGCCGCCGCTGATGTGCGGGCGGCCGTGCTCTGCTGCGCTGCGCGTTCCTGGATGGCTACGATTTCCGCCTGTGCCGTCGCGTCGATCTCGTCGAGCGAGTCAGTGGCGACGAAGTAGTCGGTGGCCAGCTGCTCGAGCTTGTCTTCCTTCGCGCGGAACTCTGCCGCCTTCTCGCGTGCGCGAGAGCGGGCGGCAGTCTGCTTCGCAGCGTCGATGGGTCGGGTGCGGAACTGCTCGACCTGTTCGTCGAGGTCCTTAGCCATGATCGACACCTGCGACTTGGACAGGCGGGTGATGCCGAGGGACTCGACGAGTTTCTCCATCCGCCTGGTCGAGACCCCGAGCAGGTAGCAGGTCGCCACGACGCTGGTCAGGGCGGCCTCGGCGCGGCGGCGGCGCTCGAGGAGCCAGTCCGGGAAGTAGGTGCCGGTGCGCAGCTTCGGGATCGCGACGTCGAGGGTGCCGGTGCGGGTGTCGAAATCCCGGTGCCGGTAGCCGTTGCGGGAGTTGACCCGGTCGGCGGAGACTTGGCCGTATTCGGCGCCGCGGACGGCTTCCGCTTCGGCGCTCATCAGCGCGTTGATGAACGTGGTCAGCATCTGCCGCATCAAGTCCGGCGAGGCTTGCTCGAGTTGTTCGGACAGGAAACGGGCAGGGTCAATAAAATGGGGTGCGGTCATCGCGTGTACTCCTTCGGAAAAGACTTGATCGGTCTTTCCAAGAATCACGCGGTGGCCGCCTCACATCGGTGCAACACGCCCATCAGGGCCGGGGGGTTACACCACGCTATTGGACGCAACCCGGAATGGCCGGCACCACAGCAGCCAACAGGTGCGCTGCGCAGGGATGGCGCGACACTAACCTTCAGCGGGCGGCTTTCGCCATGCTGCACTTGCCGATGGCGCACCTTCCGGGTGGGACTTATCGCTCGCCGCTGGCGGATCGTGACTCGGCCCATTCCGGCTGGTCCGCTCCCCACTGGCTGCCGATCCACCTGTAGCGATTCGGACCGCCGCTAATGCTGATCGCGGGTGCGGCACAGGTGACGGTCCCTTTTAACGTTTCCGCGTTCACGGTTTGGATCTTGTATGGGCCGGCTTCGGTCTGCGGGGAATGAGGCTGGGCGAGTAGCTCGTGAGCGACCCGGGCCAGTGAAATGTCGACGGTCCACCCGTGCCCGTCGAGGTGGCGACGTCGAAGTGCTGACATGATCCCGGCGGCAAGTAGGTACCCGGCGGAGTGATCCAGTGCTTGGGCCGGCAAAGCTCCTGGCCTGCCAGTGCCGTCTGCGTGAATCTGGGCGATGCCGCTGGCTGCCTGGACGATGCTGTCGAATCCTCGGCGCTCGGCCCAAGGTCCGCTTTGCCCCCACGCGCTCACCCGGCCGATAACGAGCCCTGGATGGCGGTTGTGGAGTTCGACCGGCGAGAGGCCGAATTGGTTGAGGCTGTTCGGCCTGTATCCCGAGACAACAACGTCGGCGTCCGTCAGTAGCTGTTCGAGGCGGTCTCGATCCGGTTTGTAGCCGAGATCAAGGAGCGCGGAACGCTTCCCTTGCCCGGTGTCGAGGTACTGCCAGGGAAGTTCCGGCATGCTAGGACTGTCGATGCGAAGGACATCTGCCCCGAAGAACGCGAGGCTGCGAGTGGCCACCGGCCCGGCTATGACGCGGGTCAAGTCGAGCACCCGAACGCCCTCCAGGGGCGCGTGTCTGTCGGCCGACCCCAGGCTATGGAGGCCCGAGTCTCCTGCCTGCTGCACCAGGCTGATGAAGGGAGCTGCTTTCAGGGATTGGGCTTGAGGATGTCCTCTCCAACTGCTCGGGCTGCGAACCGCGCTGATCACCGCACCAGAATCTGATGCTTCATCCTCCAGATCGAGGGCGCTGCGGCGCGAAATTGCGCGAGCGACAACCTCGGTGGTGGCGGAGCCATCCAATCTCAGAAGTGAGCGCAAAGCCGCTTCGTGATGGGGATAGTTGGCGTGAGTGCGAACCCAACCGTCGCTCGAGGCGAAGAATCCGGACAGGGGCGCCCACGCTGGCGCGGGGTCCCCGTTCCACCGAAATAGTTGGTCACTCCGGAAGGCGCCGGCGACCAGTTGCGGCGCAGAGCCCACCCGCGGAACTTCGTCCGCCTTCGGATCCCGCACTTCCGAACGGACAAGGTGCAGTAACGAGGCCATCAGCTTGGTCGCCGCGATGCTGTCCGCGGCAAGATCCCCGACAGGCAATGGCGACGAAAGCGGCACCGGCCCGGACAAACGAACACGATCGGCTAGCTCCGGAAGTTCCGCGGAATCGGAGAGAAACGTGCTGAGGAAGGTGCCCATCGGTTGCCTCCCACGCCCTCGACCGTTCACACGTGGGCGTGAAACCAGGCGACCATCGGTGACTCCCACTCTATCCCCACGTCACGGATTGCAATTGATGTCATGAGGGGCCGGGCAATCACTTGACGGAATCAAAACGGGGGGAGAGCCGGCGGTAGGCCAGCCGAGGAACCCCTTCCGCGAAGGGAAATGAAGGTCGAGGTCTATCGAACCTGGCGTGTGAGTCGAAGGCCGAATGGGTGTGGCCCGGCTAAATACAAAACGAGCGCGCCGAGTAGAGGCGCGAATACGACGGCGATCATCCAGAGGACTTTCTCCACCTCGGACTGGTCGCGGGTTCGCGCAAGGCGGTTTACGCGGTCACTCGTTCCGGCCGGCCTGCTCCACGGGCAAGGTACGTTTAATGGGCGGAGTCAATTAGTTGCTAGTTTGATCCGCACCTGAGAAAGAGACCCCATTTATGCGCTCTCGCGCCCATACAACATCCTGGCTGCGCGCCGCAGCTGCCATTATCGCCACCGTCGCTGTGGTTACGGGGTGCAGTGCCACCGCCCAGAACACCGCGGCCGACTCCACTACCCTGACCTACGCCATCAACGGTGGCACGCTCAGCGGCGGCAAGATGGACATTCACTCATCGGCCTTCCAAGCCACCGCCCTCGTGATGCGCAATTCCTTCGATTCGCTCGTCTATCAGAAGGCCGACGGCTCCTTCGTGCCGTGGCTCGCCACGTCGTGGCAGATCTCCGACGACGGCCTGCAGTACACCTTCGACCTGCGCGATGACGTCACCTTCCACGATGGTGAGCCTTTCAACGCCGAGGCCGTCAAGGCCAACTTCGAGCACGTGGTCGCTCCCGAAACGGCGTCAGCGGATGCCGCCAGCCTCATCGGGTACGCCGAAACCGGTGGCTTCTACGCGGGCACCGAGGTCGTTGACGAGTACACCGTGCGGGTCGACTTCAGCCAGCCCTACGCCCCGTTCTTGCAGGCCGTGAGCACCGCCAAGCTCGGCTTCTACTCGCCCGCGGCGCTGCGTGAAAACGCAGCCCAGCTGCCCGCCGGCGGCCCCGGCATCTCGGTGGGCACCGGCCCGTACGTGCTGAGCGAGTACACGCCAGACCAGAGCATCGTCTTCACCGCGAACGAAAACTATAACTGGGCACCGGATGGCAGCACCCACCGGGGCGCGCCGGCCATCGACACGCTCGAGTTCCGCATCCTGCCCGAATCGTCGGTTCGCACCGGCGCACTCACGAGCGGTGAAGCACAGATCGCCAGCGACATCACCCCGAACGCCGTGGGACAGATCGGTGACGAGTTCACTATCGAAAACGTGACCATGCCGGGCCTGCCGTACACCCTGTTCCTCAACGAGGCGCACGGCGTCTTCGCCGACGAGAATGTGCGCCGCGCCTTTGCCCTCGGAGTCGACATCGGTCCGGCCGTGGAGAGCATCTACCAGGGGCAGGCGGAACGCGCGTGGAGTATCCTCTCCCCGGCCACCCCGAACTCCTACGATCCGAGCCTCGAAGACAGCTGGGCCTTCGACCCCGATCAGGCCAATGCCCTGCTCAACGCGGCCGGCTGGACCGAGCGCGACTCCGAGGGCTACCGCATGAAAGACGGAGCCCGACTCAGCGCGCAGTGGCTCGCCTACAACCCTGTCTCCGATGCCAACGCGAGCTTCGGAGACGTCGTGCAGTCTGACCTGCGCGAACTCGGCTTTGAAATTGTGCGCGACAACCGTGAAATCGCCCAGTACTACGAAGCATTCGACCAGCGTAATTACGACCTGTCAGACTGGAGTTTTCCCAGTGTCGACGCCGACGTGTTGCGCGCCCACCTGCACAGCGGCGGCTACAAGAACGGCTCATCCACCGCCGATCCGGTCGTTGACACGCTTCTCGACAACGCCATCGCCACGAGCGACCCGGCCGAACGCGAGGCCCTCTACCAGCAGCTACAGCAGTGGAACGCTACCCACGTCGCCATGGTTCCGATCACCGTGCCCACCGCGATCACCGCATACAGCAAGACCATCGAGAACCTGAGCTTCGACCTGTACGGGCAGCCGCTCTTTTACGAGGCGTCCCTCACGACCGCTCCGTGATCGAACGCCACGGGTACGCACGCGGCGCTGGCCGACCGGGCGCTCGCCTGCTCGGTCGGCTCGGCGGCATGGTGCTCGTGGCGTGGGGCGCCGCCACGGTGGGATTCTTCGCATTGCGGCTGATCCCGGGCGACCCGGTGAACGTGCTCATCGGGCTCGGCAACGTCTCGACACAGGTGCGCGACCAGATCCGCGAAGACTGGGGCCTCGCCGACCCGCTTCTCGTGCAATACCTCGGCTACCTCGGCCGCCTCGTGCAGGGCGACCTCGGAACGTCGTACCGTAGGCAGCAACCCGTCGCCGACGTGATCGGCCAGCAACTCGTGCCCACCGTGCAGCTGATGGCCCTCGCCGTTGTGTTCGCCCTCCTGCTCGCGCTCGGGTCGGCATTGCTTGGGCGCGGCCGGCGCACAGCACCGCTGGCCGGCCTGCTCGAACTCGTTGCCGTGTCGTCGCCCACGTTTTGGATCGGTCTCGTGCTGATTAGCGTCTTCGGCTTCGGGCTTGGCTGGTTTCCGGTCGTCGCCACGGTGGGGTTCGGCGCTCTCCTCCTGCCAGCAGCGACCCTCGCCATCCCGGTGGCCGGCATCATCAGCCAGGTGCTGCGGCAGGGCCTCGATGACGCAGCAGCGCTGCCCTTCGTCGACACCGTGCGTGCCCGTGGTGCCAGCCACACCCGGCTCGTCGTGCGCCACACCCTGCGCCACGCCGCCGCCAGCAGCATCACGCTCACTGGGTATATGGTCGGCTCGCTGCTCGGCGGGTCGGTGCTGGTCGAGACCGTCTTTGCCCGCCCAGGGCTTGGCCGCGTAGCCCTCAACGCCATCGTTGACCGGGACGTACCCGTGGTGCTCGGCATTATCGTGCTCGCTGCGGTGGCCTTCTCCGTGATCAACCTGCTCGTCGACCTTGTCGCCGACCGCATCGACCCGCGCCTGGAGACTGAGCAGGCCTACGCATGAGCGTCCTCGTCGCCGTCCGGTCACGTCGAGTCAAGCGGATGCCCGCCCCGGCACTCTGGGCCGCCGCCGGGTTCCTCGTGCTCCTCGTGGTTTCGGCCCTTCTGCCCGGGGTGTTCACCGCCGCTGACCCCCTGCGCACCGACATCGGTGAGGCGCTGCTGGCGCCCGGCCCCGGGCATCCGTTTGGAACGGACCAGACTGGCCGCGACGTGTTCGCCCGGGTGATCTACGGTTCGCGGTACTCGCTCGCCATTGGCTTCGGTGCCACGCTGATCGCTCTGGTCGTGGGGCTCGTGATCGGCTCATTTGCTGGGCTCATGCGCAGCCTCGGTGACGGTGTGCTGAGCCGCGCCATCGAGATCGTGATGGCCTTCCCGGAGTTTCTGCTGGCCTTGATCGTGATCGCAATCATCGGCCCGGGGGAGGCGAGCCTGCTCGTGGCCGTGGCCCTCGCGGTGATCCCCTCATACGCGCGCGTCGCCCGGGTGCAAACCCTCGTGGTCAAGCGCGCCGGCTACGTGGAGGCCGCGCGCACGCTTGGTGTGTCGCCCGCGGTGACCGTGCTGCGCCACGTGCTACCCAACACCCTCGGCCCGCTGCTGGTCATGGCCACCATGGGAGTCGGCACCGCTATCACTGCCGCCGCCGGCCTGAGCTTTCTCGGCCTCGGGCCGAAGCCGCCAACGCCGGAGTGGGGACTCATCCTCTCGGAAGGCCGCAATTTTCTCGCCAGCGCCTGGTGGATCGCCGTGTTCCCCGGGCTCGTGATCACCGCCACCGTGGTGTCGACAAGCATTCTAGACCGACACCTGCAGGCACGAAGCGCGCGGCGGCAGCGATGAGCGTCATCACGGTGCGCAACCTGCGCGTGGTTCTGCCGGGCTCGTCGACCGCCGTGGTCGACGGCGTCTCGTTCAGCATTGCCGCCGGGCAATGCCTCGGCATAGTGGGGGAGTCCGGTGCCGGTAAGACGGTGACCGGCCGCAGCCTGATCGGACTCACCCCGGAGGGCGCACGGGTGACTGCCGAGGAACTGACCGTGGCCGGAGT
Organism: Cryobacterium sp. TMT2-18-2; assembly: GCF_004402245.1. Taxonomy (NCBI): domain Bacteria; kingdom Bacillati; phylum Actinomycetota; class Actinomycetes; order Micrococcales; family Microbacteriaceae; genus Cryobacterium; species Cryobacterium sp. TMT2-18-2. Next base: position 43,633 of record NZ_SOFU01000013.1, on the reverse strand, counting down.
TGACGCTCGAGACCTGACCGAGCCGGCTTGGCGTCGCCTGCGCGGTGCCCGCGTTGGCCTCGTGAGCCAGGACGCCCTCGTCTCCCTTGACCCTCTGCGCCGGGTGGGCGCCGAGGTGGCCGAACCCCTCGAGGTGCACGAACCCACACTCGGCCGCGCCGACCGTGCCGGCCGGGTGCTGCAGCTGCTCGATCAGGTGGCCATGCCAGAGCCCGCCATGCGCGTGCGTCAATACCCGCACGAACTTTCCGGTGGCCTGCGCCAGCGCGCACTCATCGCCTCGGCCCTCGCGGCTTCGCCGGCCGTGCTGATCGCTGACGAACCCACTACAGCCCTCGACGTGACCGTTCAGGCCCAGATTGTGGTCCTGCTGCGCCAGCTGAAGGAGTCGGGCCTCGCGCTGCTGCTGATCAGCCACGACTTTACGATTATCCGCCGGCTCGCCGACGACATCGCCGTGATGAAAGACGGGCGGTTCGTCGAGTTGCAGCCTGCGGCCGACCTGTTCGCCGCGCCGCAGCATCCGTATACTCGCGAGCTTTTGGCGGCGGCGTCGCAGAGCCGACCGCCGGCCCCGCCGAACACCGGCCCCGTGGTGCTCGCCGCGCGGGACCTCGCCAAGACCTACGGCCAGGCGGCCGCGCAGCTACACGCTGTGAACGGGGTCTCGTTCGAGCTGCGCGCCGGCCACACCGTGGGCATCGTGGGCGAGTCGGGGTCGGGCAAGAGCACGGTGGCACGGATGCTGCTGGGCACGGAAACCCCGGACCGCGGCGATGTTCTGTTGCACGGTGAGCCCTGGAGCCGAGTGCCGGAATCGACGCGGCGGGCCCGACGCGGCGGCATCCAGATCATCCACCAGGACTCCCTGAGTGCCTTCGACCCGCGGGCGACAGTACTGCAGATCCTGTCGGAGGCAATCGCTCTGGATGGCACCCGGCTCGGGCGGCGTCGACGGCGCGAACGCCGGGCGCGGGCGATCGAGCTACTCGAGCTGGTGGCACTGAACGATTCCCTGCTGGGGCGGCGGGCGCACCAGCTCTCCGGCGGGCAGCGCCAGCGCGTGGCGATCGCCAGAGCGCTGGCCCGGCAGCCGAGTATCTTGGTCTGTGACGAGCCGGTGTCGGCGCTGGACGCGTCTATTCAGGCCCAGGTTCTCAAGCTGCTGGCATCCTTGCAGGAGACGACGGGGCTGGCAATGGTGCTCATCTCGCACGACCTCGCAGTGGTACGCGCGCTCAGCCACGACATCCTCGTGATGAAGGATGGCGTTGTCGTGGAGCAGGGACCGGCTGCGGCGCTATTTCTTGCGCCGCAGCATCCGTTCACCCGGGAACTGCTCGCCGCGCACGCCACGGCTTAGTCGGATCAGCCAACGGCCGGGTCGAATCCATGAAGACCAAGATCCGACTCATCACCCGCATCGCTTTCGGCTTCACATCCCCGACGCCCTGATCGCCCTCACCGTGCTCAGCCTCGGCGGCCATAAACCGGTACTCCCGAGCAGGGTTTAACCCACGGTTACGACAGGACAGCTTTGACGTACTTGATCGGCTCGACGCTGGCATTGCGGACGACCTGGAGAGATGTGTTGTGCACTTGCGGCGCGTAGTCGGAGACGTTGCGGTCGCGCCGATTGTTCCATGCCGAGTTGTTCTCAAACGTGGCCAGGTGCGCATACTGACCCGCTGAGGACGCTCCCAGCTCAAATGAGCCCTGCGAGCGGATCTCGGCCACGTAGTTCACGACCTCGTTGTGCTCGGCGACAACGACGGCGATCTCGGATCGCAATGTTTGGAACTGGTCGGAACTGGTCGGAACTGAAATAGCGATCCTTGCGGACCTTCCAGATGATCGGGCTGGCGATCAGAACCAGTGCAAGCGCGGCCAAGGCGGCAACTCCGCTTCCGGTGGTTCCGCCAAGGACGAGGGGCGCCGCAATGAGCAGCATGATTTAAAGCGGTTTGGGCATGATGCCATCTTTCCGTGATGTGACGTAGACAAGCTCATTCTGGCGGGCACTTCCGACACAAATGTCTCTTATCCAGCAAAAACGGGTCAACACCTCCAGTGGGAGCGAGGCAGAGGGCAGAGGAAACTCATGCGGGCTGGCGGCTGCGGATTAAATGACGATGCACGGCCAGGGATGCTCGAACGGCCGCTTTTTGGCGCTGCGAATTGTCCTGGTCGTGTGGTGGAGCGATGAGTGGCGGGTGGGTGCGCGAGGTTATGTTCGGAGCGGCGGGTCGAGTTCTGCGCCGTCTGCGGCGCCGGGTAGCACCTTGAGTGGCCAGTTGGCCTTGTAGTTGGAGTGGCCATCGCGGTCCCGACGTCGAGTCGTTGAACGTAACGGCCCCATGCCCGTTGGGGCAGTCGGTTTGCCTTGCGTTGCCTGCGTGGCACGGTCAGTGAGGAACTTAGGACGACATCTAATGCGTTGCCACTCGCGTTCACGGAGTTCTCCCGCCCGTGAACAGATACGCAATCATGGGTACGCTCGATGGAGTGCGTTTGCAGGACTAGTTGACGTGCCGCTCGGCGGGCAATGTCCCGTCGCGTTCAGCTCGAACGTGAAGGAAACACCGTGTCTGATCACGCAAGAATCAAGGGCCACACCGTGACCCGCACCGTGCACATCGAGGCCTCGCGCGCGAGCGTCTGGAAGGCGCTGACCGACCCCGAGGTGATGGTCAAGTGGTTCGGCGACGGTGTGGAGTTCGCCGCGCTCGAGCCCGGTGCTAACGGGAGAATCGACTGGGATGATTACGGCAGCTTCCCGATCGAAATCACCGAGGTGGTGCCCGACGGCTCGTTCGGCTTCCGTTGGTCGGGAATCCCCGCCGAAGAGCTCGACGAGTACTCGACGCACGTGCGATTTACCATCGCCGATGCTGGTACCGGGACGGATGTCACGGTGATCGAATCGGGCTTCGACACACTGCCCGGCGGCACCCGCTACCGTCGCGAACGTCTTGAGCAGAACCGAGAGGGCTGGGACGTCGAACTCGACGAGCTCGCGATCCTACTCGAGGGTGTCACCCAGTAGTTAACGAATACGGGAGAGTCGCTCGACGAGTTGGCCACGTTGCTCGGCCGGTCGAGGAATATTTGGCAGAGCGCAGAGGATGTGCGCGAAAGTGCCGAAAAATTTTTCACTGATTCCGCGGCCTCCGACTTATAGGAACAACCCGCCACAGAAAACCCCCTGCATCCCCTTGTTTCACTGGGATGCAAGGGGTTTTTTCTTGCCTGGATTGACCCAGCGGTAACGCAGCGGTAACGGGAACAGCTGTGAGCGGGGGTGAGCGGGTGTGAGCAAGTGCGAGTTGAGGCGCGTGGTAGTGAGGCAACCCCCGCGACAGCCGGATAGCCGGCTTCTTTCTGGCTACGATCTCCATGGTGCGCCATGGCGCCTCGAGAGCAGCCGATTCGACGTCCTCGCATCGGTGACGGCGAGGGGGTGCGCTGCCGGTGAGCGCATGGAGATGCACGGCCTCGACACGCCCACCGTGTCTGGGAATATGCTGTGTGGCCGATGTCTCTGAAATGCACACTCATACACCCTCGTCGGAACGTGTACATGTCCGGAAGCGATGCGACCCATCTGCGCCGGCGCTGACCAGTAACAGCAACACCCCTGATTTCCGGCACGACGAGGCGCACCCGAAACCCGCCGAAGATGAAGTACGGGGGCGCGTACGTTAGTACTGGGCGAACGTGAGCAGAAACCCGGCGCGGTCAAGGATGTTGTTCTGGTGCCGTTCGCGGTGGCGGCTCAAGTCACGCAGTCTTCGAGGTCGTCGGCCATAGGCGAACGACCTGCTGTTCTTCGAGGCTGTCATAGGGCCGGGGGTGCGTCGCACGTCGCAGCCGCGCTCACAGATCTGTTCGCTTGTACGGTGAGATTGAGGCCAAGGTGCGAGCGGCAAGCGTGTCGCACCCCATCCACGCGCATCTTATTGCGTGCGTCGTCTCTAATCAGCGGAACCGGACCTATCCACGACAGTTCGCGACTCTGTCTCCACCGCGCGTGGACAGCGCACGGAACTCGACATCGTCGCGGTCGACATGATCATCGAAGGTCCCACGGTCATGCCCCCACCGACGAGGAGCGATGACCACTTCGGTTCCCGCCGACGCACCCTTCACGCGCTGCTGCGCCGGTCTGTCTCCGGGGCGGTTCCTCGAAGGAAAAAGGCCCCCAGTGTTCCGGCAAGGGTGGCGAACACGGCGACCGAGTAGGTCGCCAAGAGGATATGTAGCACCCGCGGGAACCCGTCAACCGACGTGATCCCGGACCCGGTCACCGTTGTCAGGGTCGCTTCGAAGAGGGCATCCGCGTAGCTATCGTAGGTGCCCGTTGCGTACAGAAGCTGGCTTGACCCGAGCGCGACGACTGCAGTCACCGCCGCCAGCCACCCGATGCGACTGGTCAGCAGCCGTCCGGCGGAACGTGTGCCCCGAACACTCGCCGACAGGATGCCGCCCAGGCGTCCCACACGAGCCAGACGAAACAGTCGCAAGGACTGGAGCGATCTGAAGAAGCGGAGGAAGGGCACAAGCAGGAAGATCACCTGCCACCAGTTCCGCTTCCAGAACCTCAGCTGGAAGCGTGCGACGTAGGCCCGCAGGAGGAATTCGGCGACGAAGACGAGCCAGAAGACCCAGCCGAGAATCGTCAGACCGCTGACAAGGGCCTCTTGGGTTGCCACCAGTTGCCCGAGGACGACGAACAGAAAGAGCAGACCGAGTATCCCCATCGGTTTGTCCAGTGACCTCGCGAAGGACTCCGCTCGGCTGAGTTTCGCCTCGCGCACCGCAGAGTCGTCGATAGTGTCAACGATTGCCGACCACCCTCCTCTTGTCCTAAGCTCTCACGGGTTCTTTCAGGCAATTCTTTCGTATTCCGGCCTTGCTGCAATGGCAACGCCCGAACGAGCGTCGCGGATTACGAGTCATCCGCGCTCGCACACCCTGTACCGTCTAAGAGACATGCTCATCTAACCCGGAGGACGACATGGCGCTGAGTAACCCGCGACGGCGAGGAACACGCCGCCTGGCCGAGAGCCTCAGCGCGCAACTGTGGCCCGTCCCCGCCATCGCGATCTCGCTCGCTATTGGGCTTGGCATCGGGCTCCCCATCCTCGACCAAGCGATCGACGACGATCTGCCCGCGTGGCTCACCGTCTACCTGTTCCAGGGGGGAGCGGATGCCGCTCGCGCCGTGCTTCAGGCGATTTCCGGGTCGCTCATCACGGTCACCGCGCTGACCTTCTCACTCACCGTCGTCACCCTTCAGCTTGCGAGCAGCCAGTTCTCGCCGAGGCTGCTGCGCACATTCACCAGCGACCGGATCGTGCACACCACCCTAGGGCTGCTGCTCGGCACCTTCGTGTATTCCCTGACGGTGCTGCGCACCGTGCGCACGGGCGACGACAACCGGGATGTGTTCATCCCGCAGATGGCGACGACATTCGCCTATGTGCTCGCGGTCGCGAGTGTCATCGGCCTGGTTGCCTTTCTCGCGCACCTCGTGCGCGAGCTGCGGATCGAGACGATGCTGACCACGGTGCACCGGGAGGCATCCGGTGAGCTCGAGCGCACGTTCCCCGAAGATGCCGGAGCAACGGTGACCGTGCCGTCCGGGGGAGGCTCGGGCGAGATCCTCGTGGGTGCGGCAGAATCTGGGTTCCTCCTCTCGGTTGACGAGCACTCCGTGCGCGAGGTCGCGACCGCCCACTCCGTGGTTATCCGGATCGATGCGCTGCCCGGCTCGTCCCTGGTGCGCGGAGTGCCGCTCGCGACGGTCTGGCCGCAACAGGCGGGCACGGTGATCGCCGCGGACGACGTGGCCGAGCTGCAGACGAGGGTGGCGGCGGCGGTGTCGAGCGGTTCAGAGCGAACGATCGTGCAGGATGCCGGCTTCGGACTGCGCCAGCTCATCGACGTGACGGCCAAGGCGCTCTCGCCGGGCATCAACGACCCGACGACCGCAGTGCACGCGCTCGGGCACGCCGCGGCGCTGCTGTGCGATCTCGCGGGCCGGGACCTCGGGCCTCGACTGCTACGCAACGACCGCGATCGGGTGTGTGTGATCGTGCGCCGGCCGTCCTTCGGCCACTTCCTCGACCTCGTGGTCGCACAACCGCGCCTCTACGGCATTGCCGACCCCGCGGTCACGGGCCGGCTGCTGCGCCTGCTGCAGGAAGTCGCCTGGAACGGCGAGCACCCTGCGGTGCTCGCCGCGGTGCGCGATCAACTGGCGCGGATGCGGGAAGCGATGGCCCGGCAGGAGTGGATCGCCGCGGATCGCTCCCGGCTGAACGTGCTCGCGACCGAGGTCGACGATGCGCTCGACGGACGCTGGTCTGCCACGGCCTACGAAACAGCCTGAGCGGTCCGGAGCGCCTCAGTCCCCGGGTGTGGTACTCGGCTCCGGCACGATACGGCGCCTCGTCGATGACCGGGCTGAGATCGGCGCCGTCGGGAGATTCGAGAGTGCCCTGACGCTGGTCGAGCGAGATATGGGCCCTGGGGACCTGGGATCGGTCGTAGTCGACGTCGCCGGGACCCGGGTTCGGGAGGAGGTCCTCCACTAGCACGAGGGTGAAGCCTCGGGCCCTCAGGTCGGTGATGATTCCGGGCACCGCGTCGACCGCGGCCGTGACGCTGGCGTCCGCGATCATCGCCCATCGAATCGATGGTTCGGCGCTCTCAGAAGTTCCGGGCGAGCCACAAGCTCCGACGCCGATTCGTCCGAGGAACTCTAAAGGTCTAAATCTAAACAGCCTGTGTCGTGGGCCGAACCTCCAGAGGGACGGTCCGGGTCTGAATCTTCAGAGCGATGCGTGCCAGGTTCGCCGAGTGGCGAGCCGGGCGGTCAGGAAGAGCGCAACGCCGACGATTCCGAGGATCGCGGCGAACGTGATTCCCCAGTCCCACACGCTCGACTCGGTATGCACCAGGAGGAGTTCGCGGTCGCTCGTGAAATAGGAGCATCGGACCCCGACGGGAAAGAACGAAAATGCACCGTCCGCGGTCCAGCCTGCTGAGGGCAGAGCCAGCTTGCCTAGTTCGGGGTTCTGATAGCAGGATTCGCCGATACCCGCATGTGAGATGAACGCCAACTGCAGCCCAGCCAAGGCCATGAGGGCCATCGACGGGAGGCCGAGGATCCAAGACCGCCCAGTCACGGCGAGGAGCACGGGAAAAACCGGTCTGTGGAGTTTCATTTCGTGTACCCCCTCCTTAACAAAGTACGTGCTACCAGACACCAGGTAAGCGTTTAGGGACTGACTGGAAAAAATCGCCTGCAGACAGAGTCAAGGCCCATAGCCGAACGTTGAGCGGCGCGGAGCCACGCCTGATCCGCAAGCCCTTGCAGCACACGGGACACAAATCGTCCGCAGTTCCGGGTAAAAGTCTCAGCTAGAAATCAATCCAACGACCATCTGGAGCTTGCGAAATCGCTTTCACGGAACTACTTGGAGGGTTCCTCTCCGCATAGGAGACCAATACCGCGGCGACGATCGCCGCCACGACCGCCAGCACGAGAGCTATCGCGACGATGAGTATCATCCAGGAGGCGGATCCTCGCACCGAATCCGCTCTTCCTGCGATGGCTCCCAACAGCATGGTTCCCGCGGCTGCCCCGACGGCGGCCAGCGAAACGCGCATGCCTGGCCGTCTCTCAAACCATCGGTCAAACAGTGCAATGGAGGCCCAACCTCCAACACCGGCCCCGAGCATATCCGCGCACGGCGCGCAAACTCGGTATCGATCGGAGCCCGAGCGATGTCCGGCCCGTGCATTGGCGCCGTCGCCCGTAAGCCGGAGCATGACTGCCCCAGGACGACGGCCTCCTGATGGATTCCCCGGGCGGAGACCAGCGCGGTGCGAAGTCGCCCTTTCGCGGTCGCGTACCGTGACCGTGCTGTTGACGCAGTGATTTCGAACGTTTCGAAGAGCAGGTCGGGGTCGGTGACGTGCGGGAGGGCGGTGAGGGTCGCCATGATCCCCGATTCTCCCCTATCCGGCCGGAGGCGACCCCCACCGCATCAGCCACGCCAGGAGATAGGCACGGCTGTTGCCGTCGTCGATCCTCTCCTCCGGCAGACTCTCGGCGTCCGCCAAGGCTGCGGATGCGGCCTCCCGGCCCTGCAACGCGGCGTACATCAGTAGGTAGTCCCCGAACATCACGTCGTACCGATCCGCGTCGACGCCGCCGGTCGGCAACGCGTCGGCGAGGTTTGCCTGCACCCGGTCGGGGTCGCCGCCGAGGTATCCGGCGACGGGGCTCATCGGCAGCACCAGGATGCCGAGCATGGCGCTGGGTTCGGCGCTGAACCAGGTGGCGTAGTCGCGCTTGCCTCCCCACACCAGTGAGGTGACGGTGTGTTCGAAGCCCTCATAGACCGGGTCAGCCAGGTCGAAGTCGGTCCAGTAGGCGCGGGAGGATGCCGCCTCGCTGGAGAGCATCCACTCGGCCTCGGTCGCCAGATCCGCCTGCCCGCTCACGTCGCCCCACAGGGCCAGGCCGTTCCACGCGGTCACGGCTTCGGAGCTGGATTCCTGGTTGTTGCCGTCGCCGAACGGCGAGGTGCCGCTGGCCCAGGAATGGCCGGCGTAGGCGTCGAAAACCCGGCGGTCGGGGAAGAAGTCGCTGCCACCACTCGTGGCCAGGTCGGCGGCGAGCAGGTTCATCACCGGTGCCCAGCGCCCGACGGCCTCGGGGTCGTCGGCCGCGACCACCGCGGCGGCGTAGAAGAAGTAGCCGTAGTGGAAGTGGTGGTCGTTGAATTCCTCGGAGCCGAACGAGGTGGCCAGGCCCACAAGACCTTTGGCGTCCGGGTCGTAGACGAAGCAGCGCTCGGTGCCGTCGACGCACCCGTCCGGGTCCATCCACTGGTCCAATGCCTTGGTCAGTCGATCGGTCAGCTCTGTCACGGCGTCGTCGGCGCCCACCTGCCGGGCCACCTCGAGCAGGTTGGCGGCCCGGTAAAGGGACTTGCCGCCGAAGTAGGTGTCGGCGGCGAAGGTCTTCGTGGCCGCCACATCCGATCGCACCTGGTCGGCCAGGCGCTGACGTTCATCGTCGCTGAGCCCCGTGAGGTCCAGGGCACCCGACGGCGCGATCGTGGGCACAGACCAGGACAGCGTCGTGCCAAGGCACACCGAGAGCCCCCCATAGATGCTCGAGTATTCCCCCTCTCCGCAGTCGACGTCATCCGCGAGGCCCGCCAGTTGATGCGGCATCGCGGCGACCAGGGTGTCGCCGCCGTCACTGGTGTCGTAGTGGATGGTCGTGGTCGCTGATTCCGCATCGGTTCGGTACTCGACGCTGGTGCCCACAACCGGGTGCACCGCTGCCTCGGCGAAGGTTTCGAGCTCGCCGCCTTCCGGCAGTGCGAACCAGGTGACGGATTGGCCGGCCTCGAGCGACAGGTCGGTGCCGTCTGAAAGCGTTCCCGCGCTGACCAGGCCGTAGGTGCTGCCGGCCACATCGGCCGTCCACACGCCATCCGCTGTCTCCGTAAAGGCGGTCGACATCGACACGGCAACATCCGTCGCCGCCGTGAACGACACGAACGGTGAGCCTCGGGCGATCACCGTGCGGCCGAGCTCCGAACCATCGCTGGACTGGCTGACGGTGACCGACGCCTCATCGTATGCCGTCACCTCCTGATCCGGGTTACCTTCGGATGCGCCGATGCGTACGCCGATCTGCCCGGTGAAGCCGCCGCGGATCACGTTGGTGTCAGCTGACACCTCCGGCAGTCCGAAGGCGAATCCACTGTCGGTGAGTTGGAACGACAGCGGCAATGGGAACACGGGCATGGACTCCTCACCGAACACCAGGCCGGAGAACCACCGGTTGGTCGGCGGGATGAGCCCGTCGGCCAGTCGCGCTGCCGGTAGGTCCTTCACGGTCCGTTGAGGCATGTCCTCGACGAGCGAGGAAACCTCGCTGGTGGGGAAGACGGCCGCCCCCGACGAGGCCGCTTTAGCCGTTGCCGGCGCCGTTGCCGGCGCCGAGGTCGGCGCGGGGGCATCCGTCATGGTGCACGCCGCGAGGGCAACGACAGTCAGGACGGCAGCGGCCACGGTGATCGATATCTTCGGTGACTTGTGCATACTCATAGGCCGATCGTTTGAAGGAAGTTGAACAGGCCGTCGCTGGCGCCGGCGAGGGGGCCGTCGTCGCGCAGGGCGATCGTCGCCGTCACCGGCGTTCCGGGAGCGATGAGACCGTTCGAGGCACCGTCGACCAGGTCTGGACTGAGCACCTTGGCCGTGGTCTCCGCCTGGCCGTCCGTCGTCTGCACATCCAGGGCTTCCATGGTGCCGGCCATCCGGGTCTGATTGGGCAGCACGATGTCCACGGCAGCGCCGGGTTCGATTCTGGCGTAGTCGCCGCTGGTGAGCACGTAGTCTGCTGACACGAACAGGGAACCGGTCTTGTCGATGACGGCGAGCACCTGGCCGGCCTGAACGAACGAGGCTCGCTCGGTGCTGATGTCGGTGACGGTGCCGTCGACGGACGCGGTGAGGGTGAGCACCCCGTCGTCGGCCACCGAGTATGCGACGGTGTCCGCCGTCACCAGCCCCTCGGCGAGATCGGCCAGCAGGGTGGGACTGTGCAGTGTGAACAAGGGTTGGCCCGCCGTGACCTGGTCGCCATCGTCGACGAGTCGGTCCAGTACGGTTCCGCCGTAGTCGGATCCCACCGGATACTCGGCCGCTTGGATCGAGGCCGAAACGCTCATCACCTGCGCCTGCCGTTGATTGAAGATCAGCGTGAGCACGGCCACGATGCCGACGACCATGATGAGGCCGAAAAAGAGTTTGAATCGATTGGCCCAGGTCATGCGGGCACCACCTCTCGGGTCTGTCCGTGCGGGGAGGATACGGGTCGGCCTTCGGGTGCCGATCGCCGCCCTGACATGCGACGCCGGGAGCGGGCCTGCCGTGCCCGGCGCGACTCGAACATGGCCGTGACAACGAAGGTGCCGAGGATGAGGGTGTTCGTCACGTTCCAGGCCGTGGCCAGGGTGAGCGTGCCGATGCCGACATCACGCCAGATTGCAACCATCGAGGTCAGGAGGAGGAATACGAAGAACAGCACCTGGGGGATCATGAAGTCGAACGGCGACCGCACCCTGGATTTGTCGCCGGTGGCGCTCCAGTGCTGCTCTTTGCCGACGAGGACGTTGATCAGCGCTGCCACGTAGATGGGGAACGATGCTGTGACGAGCATGAGAGTCTCCCAGCGGAACGAGCCCATCGTGTAGAACGCCAGCACCACCTGCATCAGATAAAAGCCCGCGTAGTACAGCAGCCAGGTCACCACGGTTGTGGAGATGTTCATCGGTTGCAGGTCGAAGAAGATTTCCAGTGGCGGCACCAGCAACAGCAGCAGGGGGGCGATCCCGGTGAGGTAGAAGGATGCCGTCACCAGGTACTGCAGGCGCTGGTCGAAGGTGAGACTGCGGCGCCGGCTCAGCGGGTTGCTCTGAAACAGGATCTCGAAGCCGCCGGTAGCCCAGCGCAGCTGCTGCTTGGTGTACGCCTCCACGGTGTCTGGTGCATGCCCGGTCGCCAGCACCGTGGGGATGTAGATGGTCTTCCAGCCCCGCTCGTGCAGTTTGAGCGACGTCCAGACGTCTTCGGACTTGGAGTCGGTGTACATGCCACCAACGTCGTTGATGGCATCCCGGCGGAAGATAACGTTGGTTCCCACGCAGAACGCGGCGTTGAACCGGTTGCGTCCGGGTTGGATGAACCTGTAGAAAACGGCTTGCATGTATCCGGCGCCGCGCGAGATGACGTTGTGCAGGTTGCTGTAGGCCTGCGGGGTCTGCACGAAGGCGACCTTGTCATCGATGAAGAACGGCAGGGTCTCGATCAGGAACTCGCGTTCGGGCACGAAGTCAGCGTCGAAGATCACGAAGTACTCCGCCGTGCTCATCGTGAGCGCGTGATTGACGTTGCCCGCCTTGGCGCCATTCGAGCTCAGCCGGCGGAGGTAGCGCACGCCCAACTCCGCGGCAAGGTCACGTACGTCGTCTGAGTGGCCGTCATCGAGCACCCAGGTCAGGTGCTCGCCCTGCATCGCCCGCACCGCGGTAACAGTTGTCCGGATCACGTCGATGTCCTCGCCATAGGTGGTGACGAACACGTCGACGGTGGCCGGCTGGTCGCCCAGGTGCAGGGGCCACCGCTCTGGCCGGTCCGCCAAGCCATCCTTGGCAACGGATCGGGTGTGCACGAGGCTCGCCCGCGCCTGGTGGAAGTTGAATTCCCGTGGGTCGCCCGACCCGGACAGGATCGTCCACATGGACAGCAGTGCCTGGAAGATCAGGATCGACTCGGCCAGGATGACCAGCGAATAGGGCAACCAGTCTCCTCGACTGGCCGGGTTCAACAAGAATGACGAGTAGGCGAGGATGCCGAGGGTGGCGATCAGCACCAGCATCACGAGCGACGGCGACTGGGCGTGGGCCGAGGCCATTGGTCGGCGCGGGCGGATGCCGGTCGTCGCTTCGTGCGCGGGGATCCGGTGCATGGCTTCCGGTAGTACCACCGATTCCGGTGGAATGGGTGCGCCATCGCGGGGATGGAGGGTGGCCATCTGTCTCTCTTTCACTGCCGGATTCGGGTCCGGGATTCGCAAACGGGGTCTCGGGCGAGGTTCGCGGGGGTGTGCTGAACGTCGATAGTGCCCGGGAGCGCACGTGAAGGACCCATCTTGACAGGCAGGGAATGCTGACTGGAGGAGAATGGGTGGGCTTCGTCGGCCGTGGTTCGCAGGATCTATCGAGATCGGGATCCGAAACGGATCGGGATGAGGAAGCAACGACGAGGCGCCACTGGGTCTGGGTGGCTGAGACAACGAGCGGGAAGGTCTAGTTCGACCGTTCGATGTGGCGGTTATAAGCACGCTAAGAGAAGATCAAACGATCCGCAAAGTCGTTGCCGAAGATTTCTCGCTTTCGTAACAACACCGTAACCTCGCTATAGGCCGCCTGCCGACCGGCGCCGCTGCAGCATGGGGCAGATCGGACACCCCACCGGCGGCATCGGAGACCGGGTTCAGGCTGAAGCGGGACGCGCAGGCATACCTCGACACCGTTGAGGTGTCGAGGCTCCAGGGGGCGTACATCGCGCCGAGCGACGGTCTCTCGCTCGTGTGTGTTCTCGGAGCAGACTGGCTCGCGGCGCACAAGACCGCCGTCAAGCCGACGTGGGGAGCCCGTGCCGTCGGCTCGATCCGTCACACCACGGTGCAGACCTGGATCTCGAAACTTGCGTAGGACCAGCGGCCGGCGCGCATACCTCTCGCACCAGCAGGTCGAGCGGCTGGCTGTGGAATCGAAATACCCCGACTTCGTTGGCTTTCTGGCGTACACCGGTCTCAGGTGGGGGGAGGCGACCGGACTCAGGGTCAGGCACATCGACCAGGCGACGCGGAGCTTCCGGATTGAGGAGGACGCCGTCAGTGTGAACGGCTATGTCGTGGTCGGCACTCCGAAGACCCACGAGTGCCGCTCGGTCGACTACCCGGCATTCCTGGACAGCGCGATAGCGAACGCGAGCCAGGGCAACAGTGCCGACGCGCTGCTCTGGGGTGACGGCGTGATTAACCTGACCCCAGGCCATGCGCACAAGGGCTGGTTCAGGGGTGCCGTCATGCGCGTGCGTGCCTCCGAGGAGAAACAGCCAGCGAGGCCAAGCGCCTCAAGCGGGAGGAGCCTCCGATCATGCCGCGGGTGACCCCGCACGACCTGCGACACACGGCGGCATCACTCGCGATCAGCGCGGGCGCGAACGTCAAAGCGGTGCAGCGAATGCTCGGCCACGCTTCCGCCGCGATGACTCTCGACCGCTCTGCCGACCTGTTCGGGGACGACCGGGACGACGTTGCCGAGGCACTCGACGCAGGAAACCGGCGCCATATCCTCGTAAACCAGTCGATTCGGGGGTGTTGGGCGACGAGCATCGGGTCGTGATACGGGTTCAAATCCCACCGGTACCGCGCCAGGGTTGTTCTTAGAACTGGTTGATTCTGTTCCTAGAACTCGTCCCAAAACGAATGGCCTCCGACGTTTCGGAGGCCGTTCGTCGATTCCGGGGTGGATTGTCCTCGCGGGGAGGGGTTTCCTGAACAGTATCCCCTGGAGGCAACGAGGGCCCCGGTCACGTCACTCGAACGCCGACTGGAGCGACCTGCTTCGGCGTCGACGTGGTTCAGGCGCGCGCTATCGTGCGTGAGTGCGGGCGAAGGCGGATGCCGCGGCGACCTGCTCCGGCGCCGGCCGCACCCCGGTGTAGCGCTCGAACTGCTCCGCTGCCTGCAGCGCGATGACCTCGGCCCCCGTGATCACGGTCTTGCCTGCCGCGCGCGCGGCCCGGATGAGCGGAGTCTCCGCGGGCAACGCCACCACGTCGAACACGCAGGTCGCGTCGGCGAGCACCTCGGCGGAATAGGACAGGTCGTTCGCCTCGGCACCGCCGGTCATGCCGATCGGGGTGACGTTCACGAGCAGCGGTGCGGTGAGGCCGGTCGGCTCGGCCGCCCAGCGGTAGCCGAGCTCGGTGGCGAGAGTCCGGCCTCGAGCCTCGTTCCGGGCGATCAGGGTGCCGTGCTCGAACCCGGAATCGCGGAAGGCCGCTGCGACGGCCTTCGCCATTCCGCCGCTGCCGCGGAGCAGGAACGGGGTGGTCGGGTCGAGGGCGCGCGCGCGGATCAGATCGGCGGCGGCGATGTAGTCCGTGTTCGAGGCCCGCAGGCAGCCGTTGTCGTTGACGATCGTATTGATCGACGCGATGGCGCTCGCCGAGTCATCCAACTCGTCGACCAGGGCGATGACGTCTTCCTTGAAGGGCATCGACACGGAGCAGCCACGGATGCCCAACGCCCGCACGCCGCCGATCGCGGCGGCAAGATTCGTCGTGGTGAACGCCTTGTAGATGAAATCGAGCCCCAGCTCGGCGTACAGGTAATTGTGGAAACGCGTGCCGAAATTGCTGGGCCGGGTGGCCAGGGAGATGCACAGGCGGGTGTCTTTGGTGAGCAGGGGCTGCAGTGTCATGCGGTCAAGTTTAGGAGCGGAAGCGCCGGCGCAAGCCCGGGCGGGAGGAGCGGGACCCAGTCAGCCGGCGGTGGACTCCCGCACGATCAGCTCCGGTTGGAACTCGATCTGCTCGTGCACGAAATCGTCGCCGCCAGCGGCTTCGCGCAGCAGCAGGTCGACGGCCGTGTGGCCGATCAGGGCGCTCGGCTGGCGGATCGAGGAGAGCGGCACGATGGCTGCCGCCGCGAAAGCGATGTCGTCGTAGCCGATGAGCGCCACGTCTTCGGGGACCCGCACATCGCCCAGCATGCTCAGGGCCTGCAGCACGCCGATGGCGAGCAGGTCGTTCGCCGCGAACACGGCGTCCGGCCGGTCGACCGGGTCGCGGGCGCGCAACTGCTCGCCCACGAAACGCCCCTGCAGCACCGAGAGGGACTCCGTGCTGATCACCTCGAGCGACACGTTCGGATGCTCCCGCACGGCCTGGCGCGCGCCCTCCAGCCGGTCGGCAACCTGACGGATGCTCTGCGGCCCACCCACGAACGCGATCCGGGTGCGCCCAATCGAGGCCAGGTGCTCCGCGGCGAGGTGCCCGCCGGCCACGTCGTCGACGGCCACGGAGGAGAAGCTGTGGTCGGCTGTCTGCCGGTCGACGAGAACGGTGGGAGTGCCGCGGGCGCGCAGCCGCACGAGCCGGTCCCCGACCTCGCCGAGCGGGGAGATCAAGACTCCGTGCACACGCTGCTCTTCGAACAGGTCGAGGTAGGCACTCTCCCGGTCGATGTTCTCGTCGCTGTTGCCGAGAAGCAGGGTGAGACCCGCTTCGGCGGCCCGGTCCTCGGCGCCGCGCGCGATATCCGTGAAGAACGGGTTGGCGACGTCGAGCACGACGAGCCCGATGCTGCGGCTGCGGCCGGCCCGCAGTTGCCGGGCAGCGTCGTTGCGCACGAAGCCGAGGTCGGAGATTGCCGTCTGCACCCGTTCCACGGTTGCCGGGGAAACCTTGCCCGGCCGGTTGAGCACATTGGAGACGGTGCCGACCGACACCCCGGCGCGAGCCGCGACTTCGCGCACACTCACCGTTGCCATCGTCACCCTTTCGCCCCGCGCGTTGCTGCCTCTAGGTGAAGTGTAGATCACCGCACCGCAGATTGAAACGAATCAATACGCGAGACCCATTCGAGGTCTCGGTTGAATCTCATTGCGGGAATTGCACTTTTTCTGCTGTTGACGGATGCCCCAACCTCACCCTATATTCGCTGATACACGATCTCTGAAACGATTCACCCTCAATGTGGAGGCACTCGACGCCATGCAAACTGAATCCCTGCCCGCAGGCGATCGGCCACCCGAACCTCGCTTGACCCTCTCCGGTGCCGTCAAGGCATTCGGACCGGTCGTCGCCCTCGCAGACGGGAACATCGAAATCCTCCCGGGTGAGATCCACGCCCTGGTCGGGGAGAATGGGGCCGGCAAGTCCACCCTCGTGAAAATCCTGGCCGGGCTCTACCGCCTCGACGCCGGTGAGTTCCAGGTTGAAGGGCAGCCGGTGTCGTTCCGCACCGTGGCCGACAGCAAGGGCGCCGGCATCTCCGTGATCTATCAGGAACCCACCCTGTTCCCCGACCTCACGGTGGCCGAGAACATCTTCATCGGGCGCCAGCCGAAAGGCAGGCTGGGCCTGATCAGTCGGGCCGCCATGCGCACCGCCGCCCGCGACCTGTTCGACCAGCTCGGCGTGCGCATCGACCCCAACCGGGTGGCCGAGGGCCTGTCGATTGCCGACCAGCAGATCATCGAGATCGCCAAGGCCATCTCCCAGGGCGCCATGGTGCTCGTCATGGACGAGCCGACCGCCGCGCTGTCGGGCATCGAGGTGGAGCGCCTGTTCCAAGTTGCCCGCAACCTGCGGGGCCAGGGCGCGGGCATCCTCTTCATCTCGCACCGGTTCGACGAGGTGTTCGCCCTCTGCGACCGCATCACCGTGATGCGGGACGGCCGCTACATCGCGACTCACGTCACCAGCACGGTGACCGTCGACGCGATCGTGCACGAGATGGTGGGACGCGATGTCGGGGCGCTGTTCCCCAAGGAGGTCGCCCCGGTGGGCGACACCGTGCTCTCCGTGAAGGGGCTCGGCCGCGCCGGCCTCTTCGCAGACGTGACCTTCGACGTCAAGGCCGGCGAGGTCGTGGCCCTCGCCGGACTCGTCGGGGCCGGGCGCACGGAGGTCGCCCGGGCCGTCTTCGGCATCGACCCCTACGACCGCGGCACGGTCGAGTTCCTCGGACAGCGCCTCAAAGCGCACAGCCCCAAGGCCGCGATCGACGCCGGCATGGGTTTCGTGCCCGAGGACCGCCGCAAGCAGGGACTCGTGATGGACCTGTCCGTGGGCCGCAACACCGCGCTGACCCTGCGCGACCGGGTCGCCCGCTTCGGCATCATCAACGGCCGCGCCGAACGCGCCGCCGCCGTCGAGTGGAGCCGGCGGCTGCAGGTCAAGACCTCCTCGCAGGAATACGCCGCATCCACCCTCTCCGGCGGAAACCAGCAGAAGGTCGTGCTCGCCAAGTGGTTGGCCACCGACCCGAAGTTTCTGATCGTCGACGAACCCACTCGCGGCATCGATGTAGGTACCAAGAGCGAGGTTCACCGGCTCATCTCCGACCTCGCCAATCGGGGAATCGCCATCCTGATGATCTCGAGCGAACTGCCCGAGGTGCTCGGCATGGCCGACCGGGTGCTCGTCATGCACGAGGGGCGCATCACCGCCGAGCTGAGCCGCGCCGAAGCCACTCCCGAATCGATCATGCACGCGGCCACCGCGTCACTGGAGCGTACACAATGACCACTGCCCCGACCCGGCCGCCCGGCACGGGTGAGCACACCCCCGCCGCGGCGCCGTCCCGACTGGGAGCCCTCCTCCGCCTTCGGGAACTGCCCGTCACCGTGGCGCTGATCGCCCTGGTGATCATCACCACCGTGGTGAACCCGCTATTCCTCAGTCCCCAGGGGGTCAAGGACCTGCTGCTGAACGCGACCATCGTGATCATCCTCGCCGTCGGCCAGGCCCTCGTGATCATCACCCGCAACGTCGACCTCTCGGTCGGCTCCATCCTCGGCCTGGTCGCGTTCGGCACCGGCACCCTCTTCGCGACCGTTCCGGGCCTCCCGATCATCGTCGTGTTCCTGGCCGGGATGCTGCTGGGCGCCGTCCTCGGCGCGATCAACGGCCTCCTGGTGACGGTCGCCAAGGTTCCCGCGCTCGTGATCACCCTCGGCACGCTCTATATCTATCGCGGGCTCAACAACGCCTGGGCCGGCGGCACGCAGTACTTCGCCGGGGACCGGCCCGACGCTTTCGGTTCGCTCTCGGTCGACACCGTGCTCGGCTTTCCGCTGATCACCCTGATCGCCATCGTCGTCGTCGTGATCGTGGCCGTCTACCTGGCGGGCACACGCCCCGGCCGCGACCTCTACGCGATCGGCTCGGACCCGGATGCCGCGACACTGTTCGGCATCCCGGTCAGCCGCCGCGTGTTCCTGGCCTTCCTGACCAACGGGGTGCTCGCCGGCCTCGCCGGGGTGCTCTACGCCAGCCGCTTCAACTCGGTCGGAGCCACCACCGGCAGCGGACTCGAGCTTGCCGTCGTCGCCGCGGCGGTCGTCGGCGGTGTGGCCATCTTCGGCGGCAGTGGCTCGGTCGTCGGCGCGGCCATGGGGGCCTTGCTCCTCACCACCATCACCAGCGCTCTCACGGCCCTGCGGGTCGACAAGTTCTGGCAAGAGGCCATCGTCGGCGTGCTGATCCTCAGCGCCATCATCATCGACCGGATCGCCAGCGTGCGAACGGCCCGCAAGCTCCGAACCAGTGAGGCCCGCAATGTCTGAGCCCAGCTCTTCCGCCATCCGCAGCGCGCCGGTGCCGCCGGCGGACAAGATCTCCTCCCTCGACACCCGGCTCATCGACACCACCAAGACCCTGCCGACCGAGCCGAAGGGCCGCACCGGGGCCGCCCGCATCCTGCTCGGCCGCGACGCGATCATGATCTACCTGCTGCTCGCCTTCGTGCTCTACGCGAGCATCGCGATTCCTCGCTTCGCCTCCCCGGTCACGGTCGGCTTCCTGCTGCTCGACGTGATCCCGGTGCTCCTGATCGCCATGCCGATGACCCTGGTCATCATCACCGGCGAGATCGACCTGTCCGTGGCAAGCATCGCCGGGCTGACCAGCGCGCTGATGGGCGTGCTCTGGGCCTCCGGCCTCGACATCGAGCTGGTCCTGGCGATCAGCCTCTTCGCCGGGGTGGTGGCCGGAGCCTTCAACGGGTTTCTGATCGCGGTGGTCGGGTTGCCGTCGCTGGCGGTCACCATCGGTACCCTTGCGCTCTACCGGGGGCTGGCGCTCGTGGTGATCGGCGACAATGCCGTCGCCAACTTCCCGCCCGAGCTCACGTCCTTCTTCACCTCGAAGATCGGCGGCACGGGCATCCCGACCGTGATGATCGGCGTCGCCGCCGTGGCCCTGTTCTTCGGGGTGTTGCTGCACCTGACCCCGTTCGGTCGCGGCCTTTACGCCCTCGGCTTCAGCGCGGAGGCCGCCACCTTCGTCGGCATCCGGGTGGCACGGGCCAAGTTCTGGCTCTACGTGGGCACCGGGTCAGTGTCGGCGCTCGCCGGGATCTACTGGACCCTGCGTTACTCCAGCGCCCGCAGTGACAACGCCAGCGGCCTCGAGCTCACGGTGATCGCGGCCGTTCTGCTCGGCGGGGTCTCGATCTTCGGCGGCAAGGGGTCGATCCCCGGGGTCATCGCGGGCGTGCTCCTGATCGGCACCATCAACTTCTCCCTTCGGCTCGAGCGGATCTCCGACGTGGTGCTCATCATCGTCACCGGATCCCTTTTGATCGCATCCGTTGTCGCACCGAGTGTTTTCGAGGCGCTCCAACGCTGGCGGCACGGCCGCAGGATGCACAAAACACTTCCCCAGGTACCTGCCTCGGGATCAATCAGCGCCACCGCACCTGGCGTCCAGGAAAGGAAATGACAATGGAGTTCATTCGCAATCACACCCGGAAAGGCGCGGCAGCCCGGCGGCTCGCGACGGTGACCGCGGTCGTCGCCGCCGTCGCACTGCTTGCCGGCTGCGCCTCCGACACCGGGACCGACTCCGCCGGCGGCGGAACCGACGGCGACCTCAGCATCACCTTTATCCCCAAGCAGCTCAACAACCCGTACACCGACGTGGTGCTCGGCGGCGGGGAGGCCGGCGCCGAAGAGGCCGGGTTCGCCGCGACCGAGGTCGTCGGCCCGCTCGAGGCCAGCGCGTCCAGCCAGGTGTCCTTCATCAACGCGGAGACCCAGGCCGGCACGAAAGTCATCGTGATCGCCGCCAACGACCCGGATGCCGTGGGTCCGGCCCTCGAGGAAGCCCGGGCCGCGGGCGCCAAGATCGTCGCCTTCGACTCGGACACCAACCCAAAGTACCGCGACGTGTTCATCAGCCAGGTCGTCGCCAAGGACGTCGCCCTGATCCAGGTCGAGCTGATCGCAGAACAGATCGGCGGCTCCGGTGAAATCGCGATCCTGTCGGCCACCGCGAACGCCACCAACCAGAACGAGTGGATCAAGTTCATGGAGGAGGAGCTCGCCTCCAACCCCGCGTACAAGGACATCACCCTGGTGGCGAAGGTCTACGGCGACGACGACGACACGAAGTCGTTCCAGGAGGCCCAGGGTCTGATGCAGGCCTACCCGAACCTCAAGGGAATCGTCTCGCCGACGACGGTCGGCATCGCCGCCACGGCCCGCTACCTCTCGACCTCGGAGTACAAGGGCAAGGTCGCGCTGACCGGGCTCGGCCTGCCGAACGAGATGCGACCGTTCGTCAAGGACGAAACCGTCACCGCGTTCGCCCTCTGGGACCCGGCCCAGCTCGGCTACGTCGCCGCGTTCGCCGGCAAGGCGCTCGCCGACGGCGACATCACCGGCGCCGAGGGTGACACCTTCGAGGCCGGCGAATTGGGCGAGCGCGAGGTCGGCGCCGACGGCATCGTCATCGTCGGCCCGCCGACGGTCTTCGATGCCGACAACATCGACGAGTACGACTTCTAGGTCGCACGCGCGCCGCACTGAATCGCGGCACCCGGTGGGGCGGATGCCCAGGCATCCGCCCCACCGTCCCTACTCATGCAGTCCCGCGGCGAGCGCCGCGGTGCTCTCCGACAGGAGCCAGCCATGAACGAGAATCTTCGCCGCTCGGCCAGCGAACTGCTGGAGCCGAAGAAACGCAGACCCACCCGGATCGGGTTGGTCTCCGGGGGACTTGGCGCCTACTGGCCACAGTTCCCCGACCTGCTGCCGCAGCTGCAGGCATCCTCCCGCTATGTCACCGAACGCTTCGACCAGCTCGATGCCGAGGTGGTCGACGTCGGGTTCATCTCCGACGCGCAGGAAGCCGGCATTGCCGCCGAGAAGCTGCGGCTGGCCGACTGCGACCTGATCGTGGTGTTCCTCGCCACCTACCTGACCTCGTCGATGGTGCTGCCGATCGCGCAGCGGGCTAAGACGCCCGTGCTGGTGATCGACCTGCAGCCGACCGAGGCCATGGACCATGCCGCCTTCGACACCGGACAGTGGCTCGCCTACTGCGGCCAGTGCCCGGTGCCGGAGGTCGCCAATGTGTTCCGGCGGGCCGGCATCACGTTTCGCTCGGTGTCCGGTTACCTCCGCCAGGAGAGCGCCTGGGACCGCATCATCTCGTGGGTGCACGCGGCCGGCGTGCGCGCCACGCTCCGGACCGCGCGGCACGGCCTGATGGGCCACCTCTACCCGGGCATGCTCGACGTGTCCACCGACCTCAGCAGCGTCTCGACCACCTTCGGCTCGCATGTCGAGGTGCTCGAATTCGACGACCTCCGCGAGCGCGTGAACCAGGTGACGGATACCCAGATCGCCGACCGCATGCTCCTCGCCGAGCAGCTGTTCCAGGTCGACGCCTCCGTCAATGACGAGGACTTCGCCTGGGGCGCGAAGGTCTCCGTGGGCCTCGACCGGCTCGTGGCGGACTTCGACCTCGACTCGCTCGCCTACTACCACCGCGGCCTCGCCGGTGAGCAGCACGAACGGCTGGGCGCCGGCATGATCCTCGGCGCCTCGATCCTGACCGCCCGGGGCATCCCGATGGCCGGGGAATACGAGCTTCGCACCTCGATCGCGATGCTCGCCAGCCACGCGATCGGCGCCGGCGGCTCGTTCACCGAGATCCAGGCGCTCAACTTCTTCGACGGCGTGGTCGAGATGGGCCACGACGGCCCCGCTCACCTGGCGGTCAGCGCCCGGGACCCACTGCTGCGCGGTCTCGGCGTCTACCACGGCAAACGCGGCTGGGGGGTCTCCGTGGAGTTCGACGTCACGGCCGGGCCGGTCACCACCTTCGGCATCGGGCAGGATCCCGACGGCCGCTACGTGTTCATCACCGCCGAGGGCGAGGTCGTTCCCGGGCCGCTGCTCGCCATCGGCAACACGACTTCCCGCGTCGATTTCGGCGGCGACCCCGGAGTCTGGGTGGACGAATGGAGCCAGACCGGCATCGGCCACCACTGGGCTCTCTGCCTCGGGCACCGCGCCGTCGACATCAAGGCCGCCGCTAGCCTGCTCGGCCTGGAACACCGGCACGTCACGCTCGGGGGGCGGTAGTCCGTGCAGCGCGTGTGCTTCCAACTTCAGGTCAAGCCCGACCGGATCGAGGAATATACCCGGCGGCACGCCGCCGTCTGGCCGGAGATGTTGCGGGCCCTGCACGAAACCGGTTGGCAGAACTACTCCCTGTTCCTCCGGCCCGACGGCCTCTTGATCGGGTACTTCGAGACGGAGTCCCTCGCGGCGGCGCAGGCGGGAATGGCGGCCACCGAGGTGAACGCCCGCTGGCAGGCCGAGATGGCTGAGTTCTTCGAGAACCTCGAGGGCGCTCCGGACGAGGACTTCCTTCGGCTTGCCGAGGTGTTCCACCTCGAGGACCGGCTTGACTCGATTGATGCAGTTGAAACGATTCATCTAGAATTCAAACCGACCCCCACAGAGAAGTGACACGACGATGACGACATTCGACTCCATCACCGCCCAGCTCGCGGCGCAGGCCATCGAGCTGCCCTCCTGGGCCTTCGGCAACTCCGGCACCCGGTTCAAGGTGTTCTCCACCCCCGGCACGCCGCGCACCATCCAGGAGAAGATCGCCGACGCCGCCCAGGTGAACGAATACACCGGGCTGGCGCCGACGGTCGCGCTGCACATCCCCTGGGACAAGGTCGACGATTACCCGGCACTGTGCGACTACGCCGGCGAGCGCGGGCTGACGCTCGGAACGGTCAACTCGAACACGTTCCAGGATGACGCCTACAAATTCGGCAGCCTTACCCACACGGATGCCGCGGTGCGCCAGAAGGCCATCGATCACCACTTCGAGTGCATCGACATCATGCACTCAACCGGGTCCGTCGACCTCAAGATCTGGCTCGCCGACGGCACCAACTATCCCGGCCAGGGCGATATCCGCGGCCGTCAGGATCGCCTCGCGGACTCCCTTGCCACGATCTACGCCCGCCTCGGGAAGAGCCAGCGACTCGTGTTGGAGTACAAGTTCTTCGAGCCCGCTTTCTACCACACGGATGTCCCCGACTGGGGAACCAGCTACGCCCAGGTCGCGGCCCTCGGCGACCGGGCACTGGTCTGCCTCGACACCGGCCACCACGCCCCCGGCACCAACATCGAGTTCATCGTCGCGCAGCTGCTCCGCCTCGGAAAGCTCGGCTCCTTCGACTTCAACTCCCGCTTCTACGCCGACGACGACCTGATCGTGGGCGCGGCCGACCCGTTCCAGCTGTTCCGCATCCTCTACGAGGTGATCCGCGGTGGCGGCCTCGGCTCGAACTCGACCGTGGCGTTCATGCTCGACCAGTGCCACAACGTGGAGGACAAGATCCCCGGCCAGATCCGCTCGGTGCTGAACGTGCAGGAGATGACGGCGCGCGCGCTACTCGTCGACCGCGAGGCGCTCACCGCGGCGCAGGAGTCCGGGGACGTGCTCGTCGCCAACGGCCTGCTGATGGACGCCTTCTACACGGATGTCCGGCCCGACCTGGCAGCCTGGCGCGAGTCTCGCGGACTCGCGGCGGACCCCATGGTCGCCTACGCGGCATCCGGTTACCAGCAAACGATCGCGGCCGACCGCGTCGGCGGCATCCAGGCCGGCTGGGGTGCCTAGCCTCGTCCCACAAGCAACTGTTGCCGTTTCGGACAACTGTGGCCGCCACGCCGGCATCAGTTGTCCGAAACGGCGACAGTCGTTGCTCCCAGAGTCTCACCGAACCGATTTTTGAAAGAAAGTGTCGCAATGACAAACCCCACCGCTGCCGAACTCATCGCCCGGTCCAACCGGCTCGGCTCCGACCCTCGCAACACGAATTATGCCGGCGGTAACACCTCCGCCAAGGGCACCGAGATCGACCCCGTCACGGGCGAGAGGATCGAGCTGCTCTGGGTGAAGGGGTCAGGGGGAGACCTGGGAACGCTGACCGAGTCGGGCCTGGCCGTGCTGCGCCTCGACCGGATGCGCGCCCTCGCCGGTGTCTATCCCGGGCTCGACCGGGAGGACGAGATGGTCGCGGCCCTCGACTACACCCTGCACGGCAAGGGCGGCGCGGCCCCCTCCATCGACACGCCCATGCATGGGCTCGTCGATGCGGCGCACGTCGACCACCTGCACCCCGACTCCGGCATCGCGATCGCGACCGCTTCCGACGGCGAGGCTCTCACGTCTACGATCTTCGGCGACCGGGTGGCGTGGGTGCCGTGGCGCCGGCCGGGCTTCCAGCTCGGCCTCGACATCGCGGCGATCAAGGATGCCAACCCGCAGGCCGTCGGCTGCATCCTCGGCGGCCACGGCATCACCGCCTGGGGAGAGACCAGCGATGAGGCCGAGGCCAACTCGCTCTGGATCATCCAGACCGCCGCCGCGTACATCGCCGATCACTCCACGGCCGAGCCTTTCGGCCCGGAACTGGCCGGCTTCACCCCGCTCGCGCCCGAAGAGCGCCGCGCCAGGGCGGCGGCCCTCGCCCCGACGATTCGGGGTCTGGTGTCCACGGATGCCGCCAAGGTCGGCCACTTCACGGATGCCCCCGAGGTGCTCGACTTCCTGTCCCGTGCCGAGCACCCCCGACTGGCGGCCCTCGGCACGAGCTGCCCCGACCACTTTCTCCGCACGAAGGTCAAGCCGCTGCTGCTCGACCTGCCGGCCACGGCATCCGCCGCCGACTCCCTCGCTCGCCTTCTGGAGTTGCACGAGCAGTACCGGACCGACTACCAGGCGTATTACGACCGGAACGCGGCGGCCGAGTCGCCCGCGATCCGCGGCGTGGACCCGCTGATCGTGCTCATCCCGGGCGTCGGCATGTTCAGCTACGGCGCGAACAAGCAGACCGCTCGGGTCGCCGGCGAGTTCTACCTCAATGCCATCAACGTGATGCGCGGCGCCGAAGGGCTCTCCAGCTACGCGCCGATCGACGAGGCCGAGAAGTTCAGGATCGAGTACTGGGCGCTCGAAGAGGCCAAGCTGGTGCGGATGCCCGCGTCCAAGCCGCTCACCGGCCGGGTCGCCCTGGTGACCGGGGCGGCATCCGGCATCGGCAAGGCCATCGCCACCCGCCTCGCGGCGGAGGGCGCCTGCGTCGTGATCGCCGACCTCGACCTTACGAAGGCGCAAGGCGCGGCAGCCGAAATCGGTGGGACGGATGTCGCGATCGGGGTGCAGGCCGACGTCACCGACGAGGGCCAGGTGCAGGCATCCGTCGACGCTGCCCTGCTCGGGTTCGGCGGGCTCGACCTCGTGGTCAACAACGCGGGCCTCTCGCTCTCGAAGTCGCTGTTGGAGACCACCGTCGCCGACTGGGACCTGCAGCACAACGTGATGGCCAAGGGGTCCTTCCTCGTTTCCCGGGCGGCGGCCCGCGTGCTGATCGACCAGAAGCTCGGCGGCGACATCATATATATCTCCTCGAAGAACTCGGTCTTTGCCGGCCCGAACAACATCGCCTACTCCGCGACCAAGGCCGACCAGGCGCACCAGGTGCGGCTGCTGGCGGCCGAGCTCGGCGAGTACGGCGTGAAGGTCAACGGCATCAACCCCGACGGGGTCGTCCGCGGCTCGGGCATCTTCGCCGGCGGCTGGGGCGCCAAGCGCGCCGCCGTCTACGGCGTACCGGAGGAGGAGCTCGGCACGTACTACGCGCAGCGCACGCTGCTCAAGCGCGAGGTGCTGCCCGAGAACGTCGCCAACGCGGTTTTCGTGCTCTGCACGAGCGACCTCAGCCACACAACCGGACTGCACATCCCGGTCGACGCCGGCGTCGCCGCCGCCTTCCTGCGATGAGCACCGCCGAGCCCGACCCTTCCGGTCGAGCCCTACCGTTGCGCCTGGCCAACTCGACCGCATCCGTCGAACTCGGCGAACTCGTCGAACTCGGCCGGGCCGGCGCCGGCCTGCCGAGAGCAGGGCTCAACTCGTGGTGAGATCACGGTACAGCGCGGGCACGGTCGCCGCGATCGACCTCGGCGCATCGAGCGGCCGGGTCATGCTCGGCCGTGTCGGCCACAACGAGTTGCGCCTGCGGCCGGTGGCACGCTTTCCGAACAACCCGGTCCGCACCATCGACGGGCTGCACTGGAACATTCTCGAGCTCTACCGCAACGTGCTCGTCGGCCTCCACGCCGCCGTTCGGGAGGAGCCGAGGCTGATCAGCGCGGGGATCGATTCCTGGGCGGTTGATTACGCGCTCCTGCGCGGCCGGCGGATGCTTGGCAACCCTTACCATTACCGCGACGAACGCACCGGGGGAGGAGTGCACGCTACCCACGACCTCGTCGCTCCGGCCGACCTCTACGCCGGCAACGGCCTCCAATTCCTGCCGTTCAACACGCTCTACCAGCTCGCCGCCGACCGTCTGGCCGGCAGCCTCGACGACGTCGACACGATGCTGCTGATCCCGGACCTGCTCGGCTTCTGGCTGACGGGGGAGCAGGTCGCCGAGCGCACGAACGCGTCGACGACCGGGCTGCTGCGGATCGGGGGCGGGTCGCGCGCAGCGGCCGGGCGAACCGTCGCGGCAGCTGCCATCTCGGCGGCCACGGTAACGGCCGCCTCGGCCGCCGCGGACTGGGACGATGCTCTCATCGAGCGGCTGGGCCTGCCCCGGTCGATCTTCCCCCGACTGGTCAGCGCGGGGGAGCGGATCGGGTCCCTGCTGCCCGATGTCGCTGCCGAGATCGGATCGGCCACGCGCCTGGATCTCCTCGCCGTCGGGTCGCACGACACAGCATCCGCCATCGTGG
Source organism: Cryobacterium sp. TMT2-18-2 (assembly GCF_004402245.1). Lineage (NCBI taxonomy): Bacteria > Bacillati > Actinomycetota > Actinomycetes > Micrococcales > Microbacteriaceae > Cryobacterium > Cryobacterium sp. TMT2-18-2. The sequence continues at coordinate 16,172 of NZ_SOFU01000013.1, read as the reverse complement.
CCGTGCCCATGACCGGCGACACTGACGCCTTCATCTCCTCGGGCACCTGGTCGCTCGTCGGAGTCGAACTGGCCTCGCCGGTGCTGACCGAGGCGAGCCGCGCCGCCAACTTCACCAACGAGGGCGGCGTCGACGGCCGGGTGCGCTACCTGCGCAATGTCATGGGTTTGTGGCTGCTCAGCGAGTCGCTGCGCACCTGGGAGGCGCAGGGCAGCACGTTCGAGCTGCCGTTCCTGCTGGCCCAGGCCGCGCAGGTGACCGGCCCGGTCACGGTCTTCGCCGTGGACGACCCCCGTTTCCTGGCACCCGGAGACATGCCGGCGCGCATCCGTTCCTACTGCGCCGAGCACGGCTTGCCGGTGCCGGGCACCCCGGTCGAACTCGTGCGCAGCATCGTCGAGAGCCTCGCGGCTGCCTATGCCGAGACCCTCCGGGCCGCGAGCGAGCTGTCGGGAATGAGTGTCCGTGCGGTGCATATCGTCGGCGGTGGGTCGCAGAACGACCTGCTCTGCCAGCTCACCGCGAACCGAACGGGGCTGACCGTGCTGGCCGGCCCCGTCGAGGCCACCGCGATCGGGAACGTGCTCGTGCAGGCCCGTGCCCAGGGTCTTGTGACCGGAAGCCTCGACAGCCTGCGCGCCCTGGTCGCCCAGGCGTATGCCCCGCGGCGCTACCGGCCCGCGGCCTGACGTGTGCCGGTGCTGCCTGCCTCGGGGCGGAGCCGCCCCGACTGCCCGCCGCGGTCGAGAAGGGGCCAGGGTGGATGGCGCACAGGGGCGCCTATGTCCCGGGCCCCGGGGTGTCGGTGCGCGAGGTACGCGTCGCTGAACGCCCAAATTCAGTCGTCGTCACGGTGAACGATGATCGTCGTCCCGCGCCCGGGAATTGTGTCGCCGGTGAGCACCGACCCGTACGGTCCGTCAGTGGGCAGCGGCAACCACACGGAATCCGCGGCGTGCTCCGGCGTGAGCCGAGCGAACCGTTCACTCGCCGCGCTGAGGTCCGCGTGGTGATGCGTGATCAGGATCGGCTCGATCGCGCGAGGCGGCCGCTCAGGCCCAGAGGCCGATGCTGAGCTGGAGGTGCGCGTCGCTGCCGAGCACCGCCTGCCCCATCGGGGCGATGGGAACCGGCAGTTGCCATTGCCCCTCGCTGGACTTGCCCGGTGCCCAGTCGAGCTGGTGGGGCAGCTCTGCCTGTTCGGCGATTCGACCGGCGAGGGTGCTATTCCACTCCCAGGTCACGCTTCTGGCCGCGCCCTTGTCGTTCACCTCGACGTCGACGATGAGCGTGTCCTGCCAGTCCGCGATCGGCTCAAGGTGTGCCCCGAAACCGTGGATGCCGCCCGTCTCCTTGAGTGAGATGACCTTGAGGTCGAGGGCGTAGCGGCACTTACGCACGTTCTTCGGCTGCAGGAAGATTGTCATCAGCGGGACCGGTGACAGCGGCCCGGCGATGCCCTTCTTCGTGGCGTTCAGATCGATCGGGCAATAATGATCGGCCGTCTGCTCATGAATAAGCGCAGGCACGCCACGGATGTCCAGCCTCGCCTCGCCCTGCCAGATGCGGTCCTTACGATCGAGCTCCACCCCGTGCAGGGCGACCTCCACCCGCAACCCGCCGAATAGGAAGCGGGAAAGGTTCTGGTACGTTTCCCCGGAGTTGACCAAGCCGTATCGACCCGAGTGGGAGCGATGGATGTAGGCCCGCGCGCCCCCGTAAACGTAGGCGTTGCGGATCGCGACGAGACCATCGGTCTGCACGCCCATGACCGCGGACGACAGCCCGGCGGCCACGGAATAGTCCCGCGAATTCGTGCCGACGATGCTGAGGATGCGGGAGGGAGGGAAGGAGCCCACCATGCGCCGGGGGTCCCACCGGCCCGTTTTCGGGTCGGTTTCCCGGGCAGGGTCGTGGGTGGCCGGCAGCATGTACTCCTGCATCTGCCGGGGGAGAAGATATCGCTCGCCAGCGGCACGAACCGGTCCATGAGCCAGCCCCGATCGGGCCGCCGAGCTCGGGGGAGATTCCTCCATGCGGGGTCCCGATCGTGCAGAGTTTCGACACCGCTTCGGCGGGGTCGGCCAGTTCGCGCTGCAGGACGGTGCGGCAGATCAGCCCGCTCATGAAGTGGGCCACGAGGTAGACAGGTGGTTCGCCGCGCGTCTTGGCACGCACCAGATCGATGAAATCGACGAGACCCCTGGCCGCGCGGCCGATGTCAAACGATTGCGGCTCGACCCCGAATGTGCCCGATGCGGTGTCGTAGAACCGGTGGATCCAGACGGAGTCCGGTTCCAGCGTGCAGGGATCGGCATTGATCAGGACGTTCTGCTGGCTGCCGGCCACTTCGATCCGGTACTGCTGGTCCTTGACAAGTCGCAGCAGCGGACCCTCGTATCGATAGAATCGGGGCTGCCCGCTGGCCCCCACCCGCACATGAGTCGAGCCCTCGTTGAAACCGTAAAACGGGCTATCCGCCGCATCGTCCATGGCATTCTGGCCGCCGGCAAAGCCCCGCACATAAATGATGGGGTAGCGTTCGCTCATCGCGTCTCCATTCGCAGGTCACGTGTCACGGCAGTAATCACGGTGACACGACTGGACGTGTTCGGCAAGCGGGTGGCGGTCCTGAACCGATCTCCCCGCTAACCCCGCACCGAAACCCGTCGATAGAGAAAACTGAGAGGTGCGACACGATGGATGCAGAGCCGCGCGAGACCGCGAGCACGACGATCGGACTGCTTCTGCGCCATGTCCGTGAGCGCGGTGGGGAGGGAGCCGTCACCGAGGTGCTCGCCCGGGCGGGCGTGCAGCACGATGCAAAGACTCTCCTGAACACGTCCGCGTGGGTCAGCTACGCCACCCGCATCCGGCTGTTCGAGGCCGCAACCGCGGTGCTCGGTGACCCGAACACCATGTTCACCGTGGGCACCGGTGCGGTCCGCGGTGACGTCCAGCCGGTGCTGGTGCAGCTCCTAAGTGTGTTCGCCTCACCCGGAGCAATTTTTCGCCAGCTGCCACGCATGGTGCCGAAGTTCACCACAACGTCGACGATGGATGCAGTGCGGGTCGGAAAGACCAGCGCGACCGTGCGCTATCGCCTCCACGACGGCTATCGTCCATCCCGACTCGACTGCCAATACGCCCAGGGACTGTTTTCGTCCGTTCCGGTCATCTTCGGCCTCGCCCTTGCCCACATCAGCCACCCGCAGTGCCAGTCGGACGGCTACCCGGCGTGCGAATACGTGCTGACCTGGTCAACGCGGGTGCGTTGGTGGTCGTGGCGCACGCGGAGTCGCTGGGTCGACGCATCCCTCGGCGTACTGCGCGACAAGGTGCGGGAGGTGCAACTGGCCGCGGCTGACCTCGTTAGCAGCGACGATGTCGACGAGGTGCTCGCCCGAATCGTCGATCGCGCCGCCTCCGCCGTGCTCGCGCCGTCGTACCTCCTCATCGTCGAACCTGCCGGGGGCGGCGCGCCGCTGGTCCGCCACCGAGGGCTTGGCGACGAACGTGGCGCCGATCTCGTGGCACGGATGCTGCGCGGCGAGCAACTGGGCGAGCGCGCGCTGGTCGTCGACATCGCCTCCAATCGCAGGATCCACGGGCATCTGGCCGCCGTGTTCACGGAAGGACACACCGCGATGCTAGGAGATCGGGCCCTGCTCGAGGCCTACGCCGGACACGCGGCCGCGGCCCTGGACCTGTTCACGGCGCTCGAGGAATCCCGCCGGGAGGGAGTTCGCACGGCCGCACTGCTCAACCTCGCCCACCAACTGGCGATCAGCGACAGCGTCGAGGCGATCGCGGAAGTCATCGCGTCGGCACTGGCGGCGATCGTCGGCAGTGACGCGGCATCCGTTCTCCTCTGGGACGCCGACCTTGGTGAGCTTCGCCCTGCCTCAGCCGTCGGTTTCGAGCCTGCCGATCGCGAATTCTTCATGCGTACGACGCTGACTGTGGAGCAGACGCCGGAGCTTCTCGGCCTTCTCAGGCGGCAGGAACGCGTTCTGATCACGGCTGACGACGCCAGCCCGGCCCTGGCGGAACTGCTCCGTGCCATCGGTTCACACAACGTTGTCGCCGTCCCCCTTCTCGCCGGGGATATGTTGATGGGCGTCGCGACGGCCAGCTGGGTTGCCCCCGTCGCGGCCGAGGTCCTGGCGGAGGCCATCACCCTGATCGAAGGTGTCAGCCACCAGGGAGAAACGGCCATGCAAAGGGCCCGGCTGCTTGAGACTGTGAGGCACCAATCCCAGCACGATGCCCTGACGGGCTTGCCCAACCGAGCGCTGTTCGCGCTGCTGCTCGACACCGCGCTGGCAGAGTGCCAGCCTCACAGCCGAACGGCGGTGCTGTTCTGCGACCTCGACAACTTCAAACGCGTCAATGACCGGCTGGGCCATCGCGTCGGGGACGAGCTGCTGCGGCAGGTCGCGGCTCGCCTGCGCGCCGAGGTTCGAACCAATGACATTGTCGGCCGCCTCGGTGGCGACGAGTTCGCGGTGCTGGTCACCGATCTCGACGGCGAAGATTCGGCCATCGAGCTGGCCCACCGAGTGGTCGGCTGCCTGAATCCGCCTTTCCACCTGGCCGGCCAGCACGTGCGCATCTCCGCCAGTGTGGGTGTTGCCTCGCACAGTGGACAGGGGGGTCGCGGCGAGCAGCTCCTCGACGCGGCCGACGCCGGGATGTACGACGCAAAGAGAACGGGACGGAATCAGATCGCCGTCGCCCGCACCGAGGTGCCGGGTAGTGCATCATCGAACCTGGAATCACCGGGGGAAACCGACACGTCACTGCTGGTCGAGCTGGCCCGTGCCGTCGAGGCAAACGAGATGAGGCTCTACTACCAACCTGTCGTGGACATCTCCCGTTTCGGCGAGGAGACGGTGGTGGGCGCGGAAGCCCTCATCCGCTGGGCGCACCCGCGACTGGGCGTTTTGGCCCCGGGCGCGTTCCTGCCGCTGGCGCAGGAACGCGGCCTCATCACCGAGATGGACCTGTGGGTGATCGCGACCGCGTGCCGGGACGTGGTCGAGTGGCCGCAGCTGGGCGCTCGTCCTCTGGGCGTCGCGGTCAACCTCGACGCCGCCACCCTTCTGGATCGTAGGCTCGTGTCGACGGTTCGCACGGCTCTCAACCGCAACGACCTCGCACCGGAGCGACTCACCCTCGAGGTGGTGGAGAGCAGATCTCTGGTCGACCTCCCCGGCATCGTCGAGCGCCTGGTGGAACTGCGCCGCCTGGGCATCCGCATTTCCCTGGACGATTTCGGCACCGGCTTCTCGACCCTGGCCTGGCTCAACACCCTTCCCGTCGACCAGATCAAGATCGACCGCAGCTTCATTCAGGATCTTCCCGACGCCTCTTCCGTCTCCCTCGTGCAGGGAATCCTGGCGCTGGCGTCGAAGCTCGACGTGGAGGTGATCGCCGAGGGGGTGGAGACCACGGAACAGCTCGATAGTCTCCGCACCAGCGGCGCCGTGCTCGCCCAGGGCTACCTGTTGGGCCGCCCGAGCGCGACCTGGGACCCGATGGCTGGAAGCGCGGTTGCGGCGGCCCGACGCGGGGCATAGCGCACGAATCGAGGCGTGCTCGCCTCAGCGCGGCCTGGCCGCCGGCGGCCGGCAGGACGGCCAACTGGTTCAGTCGTTCGGGGACACATCGCTCGCGATGACCCCGGCACCCTCGATGATGCCGTTCTTCCCAGAGCGCGAATTCGATGCCTGCAGCAGGGCGGCCGACGCGGCCCTGCTCTGGTGGGTCGAATTCAGCGTTGGAGAACAGCAGGCGCTCGTCGGCCAGGTGATCGATCGGATCGGCCGTGCTCTGGGCGGCTGAATGCAGTGGGCAGGCTCAGGCCAGCATGCTGCGCAGCATCCACGCCGTCTTTTCGTGCACGTCGAGGCGACGCACGAGCAGATCGGTGGAGACCTGGTCGGGAGCACCCTCGGCGAGGGGCAGTACCTCCCGGATGGTGCGGGCCGTGGCCTCGTGGGCGGCGACCAGGCGACGGAGCATCTCCGGGGCATCCGGCAGGTCGGTGTCCTCGCGCACGACGGCGAGCTCGGTGAACTCACGGTAGGTGCCCGGCGCCGGGGTGCCCAGTGCACGGATGCGCTCGGCGATGTCGTCGACGGCCAGCGCCAGCTCGGTGTACTCGTCCATGAACATGGTGTGCAGAGAGTGGAACATGGGGCCAACGACGTTCCAGTGGTAGCTGTGAGTCTTGAGGTACAGGGTGTACGAGTCCGCCAGCACCCGGGACAGGCCGTGAACGATCTTTTCGAGCTGCTGATCCGGGATACCGATGTCGATTATCTGACTCACTGGTGACTCCTTAGGTCGTGTGGGTATTCACGCTACACACCCGGGGTGTGACGCCCCCGTGAGGACCGGCGGCCAACCGCAGTGACCGCGAAACAGGTCAGTCGATCCGGGCCACGGTGACCGCGATCTCGGTCACGGCCGGGTTGCCGTTCTGGTCGAGCTGATCCGTGATCGCATTGTGCACGCGGCGGCTCACGTCGGTGGCCGCGAAGGGTGCGGCGACGCCGATCTTGACCGCGATCTTCAGGCCGCCCCTTTTCTCGGAGACGGAGACGGAGCTGGTCGATTGCGGCTTGCCGGTCACGGCTTCGACGGTGGTGGCGATCACCGAGGCGACCACGGTTGCCACGAGCGGGGCTGCCGAATACATCACATCCACGCCGGGGACTGCCAGTACCGCCTCGTCGAGTTGAGCGGTCAGCTGGGCCGGCGTCCCGGGGTCGGGCGCCGGCGCTTCAGGTGCAAGGGCGTCACTCATCGCTGCTCGCTTTCGCCGGCGGTGGTACGGGTTGGTACAGGTCGCCGATGGTGATGTCGACGGCCTCGACGGCGAGTTCCGTGTGCTGGCGAAGTGCGGTGTAAAGCGCCTCCCGGAGCTGCTCGGCGAGCGGTGGGATGTTCCTGCCCTCCAGAACCGTGGCATCTACGCGCACGGTGACGGGTGCGCCGGGCTCGCTGACCTCGCCGTCGAGGCGGCACCGGCCGACGATGATGTTCGGCACGCCGTCACCGGCGGCACGCAGAATGCCGCGCACCGCACCTTCGGTCACGCTCAGGCGAGCGGTGGGGGAGGGGTGGCTGATCGGGATGTCCCGGCCCGCGCGCGCCTCCAGATTGATGTGCTGCAGAATCGAGTTGACCCAGCTGTCCTCGCGTTCGGCTTCGCGCTCCACGTCCTTCCGGAACAGGGCACGCTGCGTGCGCCGGAGCCGCTGCATGCCGCGAAGGGCGATCTTGCACTCGGGGGAGCCGTCGATGCTCGGGTCAGCCGGGGTGCGGTCCCGGTCGAGGTAGTCGCTCAGCTCTTCGAAGGTGTGGCCCGCGAGCTCGTCGGAGAGGTTCATCATCGCCATTCCTCCATCTCTTGGAGCAGAGTCTTCCGAGCTCGGGCGAGAAGCCCACGAACCGTTGAAACGGGAAGGTCCAGTTCCTCCGCGATCTCGCCGTAGCTGCATTCCGCGAGTTCCCGCAGCATCCAGCAGCGGCGCTGGTCCTCCGGCAGATCGCCGAGGACACGCGTCAGGGCCTCGGTTTGAGACTCCGCCTCTACCAGTCTATGGGGGGAGTGCCTCTCCGGTGCCGGGGCGTCGGTGAGATCGATGTTGAGGTGCGGACGCCGGGCACGCAGCCGGTCGACGCTTTTCCGGCTCACGATCCGCATCAACCAGCTCCTGACGGCGGCGCCGTTGTCGAGGGTGGGCAGCTGCTGCCAGGCGGTGATGAATGACTCCTGAACGACGTCGTCCATCTCGTCACTTGATCCGAGGACCCGGCTGGCATACACCCGCATCAGCGGGCCGTAGCGACGCACGAGTACCTCAAACGCCCGAATGTCCCCGTCGGCGGCGCGATCGGCCAGGGTCTGGTCGGTGAATGACTCAAGCGGAGATGCGAGCGGTGCCCGGGTCGGGGTCGTTGTCATCATTCCTCCACCCTTTCACCCGCCGTGTCCAAAAGTTATTTGACAAATCCGTGTGACAAATGTGCCACAACCCACGTCGTATTACTGACAGCCTTTGTCAGCCGCAGACCGGAAGGACTCCCGATGTTCCACTCACCCGCCGTCGACGACAGCATATCCGCCGGCGCCGTTATGCCCACGTTCGATGCGTTGCTCGTCGGTCCGGCCGATGATGATGGTGACGCCGGGGACTCGACGGCTGCGACCGCATACGTCTGGGGCACACGCGCCTGGCTGCCACCGACGCAACACCACTGGAAAAAGAAGACGCTATGAGTGCATCCGACAAGATCGAGAACGCCGCCCAAGACCTCAAGGGCAAGGCCACTGAGGCCGTGGGCAAGGCCACCAAGGATGATTCCAAGGTTGCCGACGGCAAGGCAGAGCAGTCTTCGGCGAGTGTGAAGAAGGCTGGCGAAAACGTCAAGGACGCGTTCAAGCACTGAGTTCTTCACGCAAAGAGCGTCATATCCAGTCGTTGCGCTTGAACAGCACGTAGAGCAGCGCCGATAGCCCCACGATCAGCGCGGCAGAGCTGTAATAGCCCAACGGCTGGGCGAAGCCGGGGTAGGGCACGTTCTGGCCGTAGAAGCCCGTGATGGCTGTGGGCACGGCGACGATGGCCGCATAACCGGTCACCTTCTTCGTGATCACGTTGAGCCGGTTGCCCTGAATCGCCAGATTCGCCTCAAGAATGGCGGTGGCCTGGTCACGCAGGCTCTCCGTCCATTCCATGACGCGCAGCACATGGTCGTACACGTCTTGGAAATACGGACCCATCTCGTCCCGCAACAGGTGCAGATCGCGCCGCAGCAGCGTGTTCACGACCTCGCGCATGGGAAGGATGACCCGGCGTAACGTCAGGAGACTCTTGCGCAGTTCGAAGGAGGCCCGCTGCACCGCTTCCTGCTTGGTTCCCGGCAGGAAGAGTTGGTCCTCGAGTTCTTCGATTTGGTCGTCCAGTGCTTCGACGGCGTCGAAATAGCCGTCGACGAGGTGGTCGAGCAGGCCGTGCAGGAGGAAGGCCACTCCGTTCCGGGCCAGATCGGACGCCGAATCCCAGCGGGCCACGACGGCCTCCAGGTCGAAGGCTCCAGTGTGCACGGTCACCAGGGCCCGGTCGGTGATGAACGCCGCGATCTCGTGCGTGGTGACCTGAGCGGTCGCCACACCGAATTCGGCCGAGTACGCGGACAGGAACAGGTGGTCAGGGTAGCGGTCGAGCTTGGGTCTCTGTTGCAGCGTCAGGGCGTCTTCGACCGCCAGTTCGTGCAGGCCCAGCTCGCCCGCGAGGTGGGCGAGATCTTCTTCGCCGGGATCGGCGAGGTCCACCCAGACGACGGCGCCGGACAGGGCGAGGTGCTCAGACACCTCGCTGAGCGGGAAATCCTCGTCGACGAGAGAGCCGTCGCGGTAGCAGCGGGTACGGGGTGTGGGCACACTCCAGTCAAGCCCGATCTCGACCGATCTAATAGGTCAGCGCGCGGGGGGCTCCCAGGCGGCGATGGATGTGACGGTGTCGAGCACCTGCGTGCGTCCGGCATCCGTCAGCTCGATGCGGAGGCTCGGTGAGTCCAGCGTCATCGCCACGGTGAGTCGCGCGACGGCGTCCGCACCGGTCCAGAGGAGTTCGAGTCGGTCGTCACCGATGGCCGTCCAGGAGAAGTCGCCGTCGAAGGCCGGGTGCGTGCTGCGGATGCGGGTCAGGCCGAGCTGGGCCCGGGTCACGTCGGTCGCGAGGGCCCGTTCGACCTCCTCCGCCGTGTAAACGTGGCGGTTGACGTCGCGGCCGTTGCCGGTGCGCTCGAAGAGTTCCGTGTCGTCGAGGCCGCCGAGCAGTCCCACGTAGTACACCTGCGGTCGGCCGGGCAGGAAGTGCTGCACGGCGCGGGCCAGAAGATAGGGCACTTCCTCGCCGCCGAGGACGCTGTAGAACGTCGCGTTGATCTGGTGCGGCAGCGTGAACCACTCGGGCACGACGGATGCGATGGAGGAGTGGCCGTGTGTGGCACGCTCCGCCCGCGCGAAGATGTCGATCATCTCGGCCTGGGTCAGCAGGCCCGGCTTGTCGCCGATCGGCCCCGCGTCGATTATGCCGATACCGTCGTGAGTGTCGAGCACGGTGATGGCGTTCGCGGGGCGGATCTTGAACCAGTCGGCGAGGCGGTCAACGGTTCCGGTGCCGAGCGAATGAAGAAGCAGAGGCGCCAGCGCGAAGTCGTAGACGCGGTCGACCAGCGGGGCGATCGCGAGCTGCTGGCTGTAATGCGCGTGCACCTCGACCAGCACCTCGAGGCTCTCCTCGTGGGCCATGGCCACGACCGTGCGGGCGAACTCGAGGGTCTGCTCGGTCATGAAGCTATCGGTTCCGGGGGTCTTCACGGCGTAGCCGACGGCGTCGAGGCGCACCGTTGTGACGCCGCCGGCGGCCAGCGTCTGCAACACCCGACGCAGATAGGCGAGGGCCGCGGGGTGGTTCACGTCCAGGTCGACCTGGGTGGGCATGAAGGTCGTCCAGACGAGGTGACGGCTACCGTCGGCGCCCTGGAAGGCGGTGAAGGGGAGTCCAGGTCGCGGCCGGTAGAACGCCGTGATGTCCTTCTCGGTGCCGCCGTTCGGGAACACGGTGTCGAAGGTGAGGAACATGCCCTCGGAGGTGGAGGCGGTGCCGTGGGCCAGCCAGTCGATGAACTCGACCGACGAGGAGGAGACGTGGTTGACGATGAGGTCCGCGGTGAGCCCGCGCGTGCCGGCGAGGCTGCGCATGTCGTCCCAGGTGCCCAGGCGGGCATCGACCGCGGCGTGGTCGATCGGGTCGAAGCCGGCATCCGCGCCGTCGAAGGGAACGTAGAACGGCAGCACGTGCACGCTGCCGAAGGCCCTCAGCGGGCCGTCGAGGAGCGCCTGCAGATTGTGGATGGTGCCGCCCAGGCGGTCGGCGTAGACGAGCAGCTCGATTGTGGTCATGTTCAACTCCGGTTCGACTCGGCGCGGCAACGAACAGCACCGATTCAGAAGTTACGGCACCCGGTGGACCAGAGCAATTCCGGTGGCGGTCCTGGGGCCGCCGAGCTTTCGGTGGTCGAGCCTGTCGAGAACACGGTCATTCCTCGTCCCCAGTGACGGTCTTCCGTTCGGCCGCGTCGGTCATCCGGGTGCGCGATGTGGTGGCGTTTCGCCGGGTGCGGGGCCCGGTCTCGAGCCAGGGTGGTGCCATGATCTGCGCGGCGCCGTGCAGCATGCGGATGTTCCAGCCGGAGGCGGCGAGGTAGCGGTGGTGCCACCAGCAGAGCAGCACCCCGTTGTCGGTGCAACGCTAATGTGACCTCTATGAAGATAGTGACAGCCGCGGCTGTGTACGCACGTATTTCCTCCGACCAAACAGGCGAAGGACTCGGAGTGCAACGCCAACTTGAGGACTGTCGGAAGCTGGCCGCTGAGAGAGGCTGGACGATCGCCGAGGAGTATGTCGACAACGATATTTCAGCGTATCGAGGCCAGGCGCGCCCGGAGTACGCGCGAATGCTCACCGACATCGCCGAGGGCCGCCGCGACGCAGTGATTGCCTACCACCAGGACCGACTGACCCGCCGACCGATGGAGTGGGAACAGTTCGTCGATCTCTGCGACAAGGCGGGCGTCGAGCAACTCGCCACGGTCACCTCGGATATCAACTTCGGTAACGACAACGGTATGCTGATCGCCCGAATCACGGCAGCCGTCGCCGCGAACGAGTCGGCCCGAAAGTCCGCTCGGATCAATCGCAAGATCCAGCAGAACGTGGAGTTGGGCAAGCCCAACGGTGGCGCGCAGCGCCCCTTCGGTTACGACGAGGACAAACTCACCGTCCGAGAATCCGAGGCTGAAATCGTGCGTGCGGTAGTCGACCGCTTTCTTGCGGGTGAGTCCGTACGATCTCTCGCGTCGTGGATGAATGAGCAGGAGATCCCCACCACAGCGGGCGGGACGAATTGGCGAACATCAACTCTCCGCGGGATTCTCCGGTCCGGGCGCATTGCCGGTCTGCGTGATCATCACGGCGAGGCAGCGGGGCCGGCCGCGTGGCCGGCGCTCGTCAGCGAAGCGAAGCACCATCAGATTCTGGCTATGTTCGCAACCAGGATGAACTCTGGCAGGCGTGCACCACGCCGGTATCTGTTGTCCGGGCTGCTGCGCTGTGGGAAGTGCGGTTCCCCGCTCTACAGCGCAGCCCGAGAGGACCGCCGCCGATACGTATGCTTGTCCGGCCCGGATCACCGGGGCTGCGGTCGACTCACCGTGGTGGCGCAACCAGTGGAGGAACTAATCTCCACCGCCGTGCTGATGCGGCTGGACACACCAGTCATGGGCGACACCTTGTCCGGGCGCGCGGCAGCGGACGAACGCCAATCTGCACTCTTAGCCGAGCTGCAGACTGCACAGTCCAAGATGACCGAGCTAATGGAGATGTGGGCGGCGGGTGAAATCTCCCGGCCCGAATTGAGGGCCGCGCGCACGCCCCTCGAAGCGAGAGTCGAGAACGCCCAACGTCAACTCGATCAGATCACTGGCACGCACGCCCTTGATGGTCTTGTCGGCCATGGTGAGGAACTGGCGGCGGGTTGGGACGCCTTGAACCTCGACCGTCAGGTCGCCATTGTTCGAGCGGTGCTGGACTACGCGACTATTCTTCCCGGTGTCCTAGGCGCACGGACGGTAGACCCTTCCCGTGTCGTTCCCAGCTGGCAGCTATGAGGCACGGCGCGCAGCGTCCGGCGCTGCGCGCTCGTCCGGCTGCACACCGCCCCTCAGCAGCACGCCAACCAAGGCAACCACAGCAGGATTAGTCACCCCTACGGGCACGCCTTGAGCCACACAGGAAGCCTCAAGCCACACCCGCACGACAGCCCGGTCGATAGCCATCATCGACCCCACTGCGCCCAGACAGCGGGCGGACCCTTCCAGTCTTCATTCTCCGCCGACGACCACTGATGAACCGGAGCAGACGAAAACAAGTCTGACGCCTGTTCCAGGACATCGCCCGCAGATGTGCCCGACAACGACAGCACTTCCGGTTTGAAGCCCTGAGCCACGTCATACCGATGCAGGCCCAGTACGCGGGCATCCAAGTCGGTGAAGGTCTTAGCCACATACTTCGACAAGTACCCAGCAGCGCGCCGTGCCTCGGAGAGTGGCCCAGAGCCGACCGGTAGATCCCCAAGCAACTTGATGTGCACGAAACCGTGGCCCCAGGCGGATTCGATCAACGATCGCTTGATGTATCGACCAACCGCGAAGTGCGCATGCAGACCGTGACCGGACTTGTGCCACTCCGGAACCCACACATACGGCAGCGGCTTGCCGCCCAGTGACGTGCGAAGCGAGCGGAAGAACTCGCCCAGGTGGAAACGTAACAAGGCTGGATCATGGCAACCCTCACCAGCGAAGGTCAGCGTGCCGAGCCGATTGAGACGATTCGCAGCGCAGTAGCGGCGCAAAGATGCACGCGCACGACGCCCTGCCTCCGATGCCGAACGTTCAGGATCGACAGCGAAACCACGTGATACGTATGAGGGTGTCCGGCGCGTTGAGCCGTGGAAAGTGCCACCGCCCTCGCTGGCTTCGGGATAGAGCGAAAAAGTCCAGCCCGAGTCCGGGCGGGCGAGAGGGCGTAGAGAAGGTGGGCAAGGTGCAAGAGACATGACGGCCTAGTGATCGAAAGCAACGGGATCACTGATTCCCCAGGAGGCGAGCACCCACTCAATGGAAGGGCCACACAGGGACCGCACGAGCGGTTCGCCGAGGATCAGCTCCCGGTTTTCCACCGAGCATGGCCTTAGACACCCGGCTGCGATCCGACTCCGGCCTTTTCTGGCTTCGACTCGCGGACCCGTATCTTGCGGCCCATTGCCACCAGGCCGGATGCGGCCTTCGGAAACTTGGTAGCGAGTCATGTCTACAGCACGAGTTACACGCCTGTCATTAGTTCACAGGCAAAACACGGCTGCCGCGGAATAGGCCGCGCTTCGCGCGACCAATTCCTTGCCCTCGATCGCCCTACCGGGCTCCCGAGTTATGTTGCTTATTCAAGTGAAGTGAGGTGGCTTCGCCACCTCAGGCAAGATGTCTCGCGCTTCCCCAGCGGAGGTAGTAGGCAAAGAAGGGATCGGCTATGTGGAGAACAGAGTTGGGCCCATCCTCGACATACTCGAGAACCGGTTGGACCCCACCGGCAAGAGTTCCATCGTCACCGTCCAGTTCTTCTTCTGTGGGCGCTGGCTCAGAAAGCCTTGTAAGCGCGATACGGCTCATCTGAAGGAGAACGCGCGTATTCTGGTGAGGAGCGGGCGCGGCCGTACCCTCCAGCACTTCTCCAACTGATCGTCCGACTTCCTCTTTGGATAATGAAAGTTTGGGACCGGTTGCGGCAAGTGCCGCCAGTACAAGGCCATACCCGTCCACGATCACGCCATTCTTCAGCGTCCAACTTGTCCGCTTCTTGCTTCCCTCCTCCGGACCGCTAAGGAGTCTCTTGAACCAACTCCCCATCGTGGCGTCGACGTGTGCGGTGAAGAACAGGTCCCAGTCAGGCGGTGGCTGGAGGCGCTTGGAAATGGGCGATGTTTCGTGCAAGTCATTGACCTTGCACAGTTCTCGACACAGTCGCTGCATGATATGAGGGCTACCGAAGCTCATCTGGGCAAGCCTTTTGGCAATAGAAAAGTCCTCGTCCACCGCGTTGAGGAGCGGGAAACCCTTGGCAGCGATGACCAGAAGCTCATCAACGTCCCACAGCTCAATTTCGAAGGGGTCCACCCTGCCGATCATGTCTTCGACCACGGATGTAGAGTCATTCACTCTGTGAGAGATTGCAGTGAAAATAGCAGGCAGGCCCTTGTAAACGAGCGGCTTCACAGCTCGGACGATCTCGGTCTGAACTGGGCGAGTGATGAAGTGGAAGTCGTCCACAACCAGCGTTCGCCCCGACGCTAGCAGCGCCTTCTTCACCCCAGCGGCCAGCGACCGCACCGTAACCGTCTGTGTCAATTCACTACTACCGGCCGTGAAATCTCCACCGCCCTCTGCGTTGACTAGGAAGGGCAGACCACCACTAACCCTCGCAACAGCAGTCGCAGCTGTGTTCTTTTCTTTCTCGACCCCGATCTGAACGTGGAGACCTAGTTCATCGCCGATTATCGACCAGAAGGTGTCCAAGTCGTCGAGACCTTGACCGTCAACCCAAATGGGATTGTCGATAACGCGCTCCAGGAGAACCGTCTTGCCGGTCTTCGTTGGACCGACAAGGGTGAGAATCGATCCGCGTTCGCGCACGTACTCGAGCAGTTTCTGCTCAAGTTGGTGGTCGGAGCGGGAGTTGTACGTGTGCTCTGGGTAACGGCCCGGCACGAACACCTCGGTGGTTTGAACTATGTCTATGGTCACAGTCGAACGCTATCGCGCTGACTGCAGTGCGCTGTGCAATTCGAGGGGTCGTATTTGCAACTTGTGCCGTTGTCGGTGTGCGTCGGTCCGCTCTCGGAGTGCGGGATCGCGTGGTGGATCTCGGCCATCCCGGCCGGGATTTTGCAGCCCGGGATGATGCAGGCGCCGTCGCGGAGTTGGATCGTCCGGCGTTGCGCGGCGGTGAAGCACCGTTCGGGTGAGCCGAGGGCGATGATGCGGCCCTCGTCGGTGATGACGACTTTCTGTTGTCCGCCGGTGCTGATCAGGTCTGTGACGGCGCTGATCGAGATCGGGGTGTCGACGCCGTCGATGGTCGGGGCCTCCCCGGCCCGGGAGGCGACGTCGAGGATCACGGCGAGCACGTCGTGGCGCCGCTGGTCGGGCGTACGGTCGTCGCGTTCGAGCGGCGCCTGCTCCCGCTCGGCGTCGGCTTCTTCCGCGGTGTGGAAGGCGACCGGGGCGCTCTTCGGCGACAGGTACGCGTCGAAGAGGCGGTGCAGCTTGCCCGCGATCTCGGGCATCAACGCCCCGAGACCGGCACGATGCCGTCGCGTTCGCGGCCGAGCCGGATCCCGCGCACCATCAGGGCGTGGTCGTTGGGCCGGGACTCGTCGGGTGCGAGCACGGCCCTCCAGACCGCACCCTGCAACCGGATCTCATCCGCCGACGCCGGCACCGGGGTTTCGGAGCTGGTGCCGGTGGCCGAGGCGAC
>NZ_SOFU01000004.1:0-59992 GCF_004402245.1 Cryobacterium sp. TMT2-18-2 | reverse complement strand
CGGAGAGCGAGCTGGTCGCCTCGGCCACCGGCACCAGCTCCGAAACCCCGGTGCCGGCGTCGGCGGATGAGATCCGGTTGCAGGGTGCGGTCTGGAGGGCCGTGCTCGCGCCCGACGGGTCCCGGCCCGACGACCACGCCCTGATGGTGCGCGGGATCCGGCTCGGCCGCGAACGCGACGGCATCGTGCCGGTCTCGGGGCGTTGATGCCCGAGATCGCGGGCAGGCTCCGCCGCCTCTTCGACGCGTACCTGTCGCCGAAGAGCGCCCCGGTCGCCTTCCACACCGCGGAAGAAGCCGACGCCGAGCGGGAGCAGGCGCCGCTCGAACGCGACGACCGCACGCCCGACCAGCGGCGCCACGACGTGCTCGCCGTGATCCTCGACATTGACTCCCGGGCCGGGGAGGCCCCGACCATCGACGGCGCCGACACCCCGATCTCGATCAGCGCCGTCACAGACCTGATCAGCACCGGCGGACAACAGAAAGTCGTCATCACCGATGAGGGCCGCATCATCGCCCTCGGCTCACCCGAACGGTGCTTCACCGCCGCGCAACGCCGGACGATTCAGCTCCGCGACGGCGCCTGCATCATCCCGGGCTGCAAAATCCCGGCCGGGATGGCCGAGATCCACCACGCGATCCCGCACTCCGAGAGCGGACCGACGCACACCGACAACGGGGTGCTGCTCTGCTGGTGGCACCACCGCTACCTCGCCGCCTCCGGCTGGAACATCCGCATGCTGCACGGCGCCGTGCAGATCATGGCACCACCCTGGCTCGAGACCGGGCCCCGCACCTGGCGAAACGCCACCACATCGCGCACCCGGATGACCGACGCGGCCGAACGGAAGAACGGATAGGGAGTCTCTCGTCTCCGCTCCCTGGTCCCGGACTCGGTCCCGGTCCGGTCCCGGTCCCGACAGGCTCGACCAGCGTCGCGGGAACGTTGGGGAGGGTGGGCCGCCGGGTAGCGTAGGGACTATACGCGTTGACCCGAGAAAGGGGCATCATGAACGCACCCCACGACCCGTTTGAGCTTTCTGCACTCCGGCTGACGCTAGATCTCGCCCGGCGGGGCACGGAATTCTTTGGCCGCGGACTGCAGGGGCTCACGGACGATGAACTCGACGGGGACTCTCTGCTGCCGGGCTGGACCCGGCGCCAGGTCGTCGCACACGTCGCGTCCAACGCCCGCGCGATCGGACGGCTGGCGCAGTGGGCCGACACCGGAGCCGAGACGGTGATGTATGCCTCGATGGAGGCGCGGAATGCGGAGATCACCGCGGGCAGCATCCTCAGTTCCGACGCGCTCCGTGAATCCTGGGCGGACTCGGCCACCGACCTGGACCGCCGCTGGCTGGCGCTGGCGGACGACCGCTGGGTCGTTCCGGTCAGGAACGGGCAGGGTGCCATGGTGCCGCTGCGAGACACGGTCTGGATGCGCACCCGCGAACTCTGGATCCACGCCGTCGACCTCAACCACGGTGCCGGCTTCCGGGACCTGCCGGAGGAGGTTCTCGACCGGCTTCTCGGCGAGATTGTCGGTGCCTGGGCCTCACGGGGTGACATGGGCCGCCGGCTCACCGCGACGGATTCGACGCACACAGGCTACGGCGATCCGGATGCCCTCGACCAGGTCACGGGGTCGCTCGCCGACTTGGCCGCCTGGGCCGCCGGCCGTGCCCGCTCGGGCGTTACGTCCGATGCGGGGGAGACCCCCGTGGCAGCGCGCTGGCTCTGACCAGGCTGCGACCAGGCCCGCTCCTGCCACAGGGTGGGCCGTCCACGAGAACGGCCCCGCACCAACACGTGCGGGGCCGTTCCTCAGTCAATCAGGCCGTGACGGTTATTTGCCTGCCTTGCGGGCCGACTTCTTCTCTTCGGCCGGTGCCACTGCTTCGACGGCCGCGCGACCGGCGCGGACCTCGTTGAAAGAGGTGCCGTAGTACGCGGCCTCCATGATGGTGCGCATGTCATCGAGCATCGGCATGCGCGGGTTGGCCGGTGCGCACTGGTCGCCGTAAGCACCCATGGCCAGGCTGTCGAGGCGGCTGATGAAGTCCTCCTCCGGCACACCCTGCGCCTGGAAGGACGGCTTGATGCCGGCCAGGTCGCGCAGCTTCTCCACGGCCAGGGCGTAGGACTCGACGCCCTCCGCCGGGGTCGACGCCGGGAGGCCGAGGTGCTTCGCGATCTGCTGGAAGCGCTCCGGGGCGATGTAGCTCTCGTACTTGGGCCAACTGGTGAGCTTGGTGGGGATGAGGCCGTTGTAACGGATCACGTGCGGCAGGTAGGTCGCGTTGACCCGGCCGTGGATCAGGTGGAGCTGCGCGCCGGTGACGTGAGCCATCGCGTGACAGATACCCAGGAACGCGTTGCCGAACGCCATGCCGGCGATCGACGAGGCGTTGTGCATCTTCTCGCGGGCCTTGATGACCTCACCGTCGGTGCTGGCGGTGGTGCCGTTGACGCTGGTCACGATGTTCTCGAAGATCAGCTTGATCGCGTGCAGGCAGAGGCCGTCGGTGAAGTCGTTCGCGTACACGGACACGTAGGCCTCGGTGGCGTGCGTGAGAGCGTCGAAACCCGAGTCAGCAACCAGGAACGACGGCATCATGGCCGTGAGCACGGGGTCGATGATCGCGACGGTCGGCAGGAGCGCGTAGTCCGCGAGCGGGTACTTGACTCCGGTGACTTCGTCGGTGATCACGGCGAACGGGGTCATTTCCGAACCGGTACCCGAAGTGGTCGGGATACAGACGAGCTTGGCCAGTTCGCCGAGGTCGGGGAACTTGAACGCGCGCTTGCGCACGTCGAAGAACTTTTCCTTCATGTCGGAGAATTCGATTTCGGGGTGTTCGTACAGCAGCCACATCACCTTCGCGGCGTCCATCGGCGAGCCGCCGCCGAGGGCGATGATGGTGTCAGGCTTGAAGGCCCGCATTTCGGCGGCACCCTTCTCGACCGCTGAGACGGTCGGTTCGGGCAGCACGTTGTCGATGATCTGCAGTGCGACGCGGCCCTCGCGCCGGTTCAGGATGTCAAGGATCTTGTCGACGAAACCGAGGCGGGTCATGGTCGAGTCGGTCACGATCGTGACGCGTTCGACGTTGCGCATATCCGCCAGGTAACGGATGGCGTTCGGCTCGAAGTACGTCTTGGCGGGGACCTTGAACCACTGCAAGTTGTTGTTCCTTCTGCCGATGCGCTTGACGTTGATGAGGTTGATCGCGGAGACGTTGTTCGAGACGGAGTTGTGTCCGTACGAGCCACAGCCAAGCGTCAACGACGGGATGAACGCGTTGTAGATGTCACCGATACCACCGAGCGAGCTGGGGGCGTTGGTGATGATCCGGACCGCCTTGACGCGGGTTCCGAACTCTTCGATGATGGCCGGGTTTTCGCTGTGGATGGAGCCCGAGTGGCCGAGGCCGTCGAATTCAACCATCTGCTCGGAGAGCGAAATACCCTCTTCAGCGTCCTTGGCGTGCAGCACGGCGAGAACGGGTGCCAGCTTTTCGCGGGTCATCGGCTCGTGCGGTCCCACTCCGGCGACCTCGACCAGGATGATCGATGTGTCGGCCGGGATGGTGAATCCGGCCTGCTGGGCGATCCAGACCGGCGACTTTCCGACGACGGCGGCGTTGAGCTTGGCCTCGCCACAGTTGGTCGAGTTGGCCTGGACTCCGAAGATGTAGTCCTCGAGGAGGAGCTTCTCGGCCGGGGTGACCAGGTAGGTGTGCAGGATCTTGAACTCGGCCATGGCTTCTGCGTAGAGCGGCTCTTCGATGATGACGGCCTGCTCCGACGCGCAGATCATGCCGTAGTCGAAGGACTTGGAGAGCACGACGTCGTTGATGGCACGCTTGAGCTTGGCGCTCTTCTCGATGAAGGCGGGAACGTTGCCCGCGCCGACGCCGAGGGCCGGCTTGCCGCAGGAGTACGCGGCCCGGACCATGGCGTTGCCACCGGTGGCGAGGATGGTTGCGACGCCCGGGTGGTTCATCAGCAGGCTGGTGGCCTCGAGGGACGGCGTTTCAACCCACTGGATGCAGTTTGCCGGTGCACCGGCGAGGATGGCGGCGTCGCGCACGACGCGCGCTGCGGCCACGGAGGACTGCTGAGCGCCCGGGTGGAAACCGAAAACGATCGGGTTGCGGGTCTTCAGCGCGATGAGCGACTTGAAGATCGCGGTCGAGGTGGGGTTCGTAACGGGGGTCACACCGCAAATCACGCCGACCGGCTCAGCGATTTCAGTAATGCCAGTAATGTCGTCTCGGCTGATAACGCCGACGGTCTTAAGGTTTTGCATCGAGTTCGTAACGTGCTCGCATGCGAAAAGATTTTTAACGGCCTTGTCTTCGAATACGCCACGGCCGGTTTCGGCTACGGCGTGAACGGCAAGTTCGGCGTGTTTGCTGAGAGCAGCCACCGAGGCTTTCTTAACGATGTGGTCGATTTGTTCCTGCGTGAAGTTCGCGTAATCCAGAAGCGCGACCTGAGCGGCTTTAACCAGGGAGTCAATTTGAGTGGCAAGTGACTCGGTGACTGGTTTGTCGATTATTGTCATTGTGTCCCTTTTTGGCGGCCCACCTTGGGCTTATCGCCTCTTACCTATAACCTTAGGGCGCTGGCCAGACGGCTGCACGTCAAGGGACGCCCACTCAGCGGTCCAGGGGCCGGTCGCCATCAGCAGATTGGCTGATCGGCAGCATCTTCGCTGCGAGAAACGGAACCTTTGGAAATTGTCTGACAACTCGCAGTCTGATCGGTTCTTACGCGCGCGTGCACGCGCGCGCCATGCGCGCGAAGCGGCGCCTGAAGCCGCTGCCGGTCAGCCTCGGCCGAGACCGCGGACGGCGCCCACGGCGGCTTGAACGGATGCGGCCGCTTCAGATGCATCCGCAGCTGTGGTCGTCGATGCCAGCGTGAACCGCACGGCGGTCTGGGCGACCTCAGCCCGGATGCCCAGAGCGGTCAGCACATGGGACGGCTCGTCGCTGCCGGCCGCGCAGGCCGAACCGCTCGAGCAGACGATGCCGCGCTGTTCCAGTTCGAGCAACACCGCCTCGCCGCTCGTGCCCGGGAAGACGAACGAGGCGGTGCCCGGCAGACGCTCCGTCGGGTGGCCGGTGAGGCAGGCCGACGGTGTTCCGCTCAGAACCGTGGTGATGAAGGCATCCCGCAGCGCGGTGATACGGGGCGCTGCCTCCGCGCGTTCCACCTCGGCGAGGCGCAGTGCGGTCGCCAGTGCCAGTGCCCCGGGCACGTTCTCCGTTCCGCTGCGGCGCCCGCGCTCCTGACCGCCGCCGTGCAGCACCGGTTCGACCGCGATGCGGCGGCGTAGGAAAAGCACCCCGATGCCGGGAGGTGCGCCGAGTTTGTGGCCCGACAGGCTCAGGGCATCGACACCGAGAGCGCCCACGTCGACCGAAAGCCAGCCGGCCGCCTGCACGGCATCGGTGTGGAGCGGAACGCGGGCGTCCTGGGCGATGGCCGATAGTTCCGCGAGCCGCTGAACGGTGCCGACCTCGTTGTTGGCGTACTGCACCGAGACGAGGGTGGTGTCCGGGCGGATCACGGTGCGGAGCTGTTCCGGATCCACCCGGCCGGAGGCATCCGGGTCCAGGAGCGTCACTTCGAAGCCGTGCAGGCGGCGCAGATAGTCGCAGGATTCGAGTACCGCCTCGTGCTCGATCGGCGTCGTGATGAGGTGTCGGCCGCGCGGGGCGCCCAGAGCGATGCCCTTGATCGCGAGGTTGTCGGACTCGGTGCCGCCGGTCGTGAACACCACGTCGGCCGACCGGCAGCCGAGCACGCCCGCGACCATGGCCCGCGCCTCGGCGAGCGCGGCGGCCGCGGCCTCGCCCACTCGGTGGTGGCTCGACGGGTTGCCGAACCGGCCCGCGAGCTGCTGCCAGAGCACCTCGAGAACTTCCCGTCGCACCGGGGTGGTCGCGGCGTTGTCGAGATAGATCATGGCCGGACCGCTCAGCCCTCGGTGAGGATGACGACGTCGAGGCCGAGGTCGAGGGAGCGCACGCTGTGCGTGATGGCCCCGACCGAGATGATGTCGACACCGGTCTCGGCGATGCCGCGCACGGTCAGCAGAGTGACGCCGCCGCTGGCCTCCACGCGTGCTCGGCCGCCCGTGAGGCGTACGCCCTCGCGCAGGTCGTCGGGGCTGAAATTGTCGAGCATGATCGTGTCGACACCGGCGGCAAGCACAAGCTCGATTTGGTCGATTCGGTCGACCTCCACCTCAAGGTGCGTGGTGTGTGAGATGCGGTCGCGCACCTGCCGGAGCGCCTCGGCGAGGTTCAGGCCGCCCGCGGTGAGCACGGCCAGGTGGTTGTCCTTGGCCATGACCGCGTCGGAGAGGCTGAACCGGTGGTTGTGGCCGCCGCCGTCGCGCACCGCGGCACGTTCCAGCACACGCAGGCCCGGGGTGGTCTTGCGGGTGTCGACGATGCGCGCGCGGGTACCGGCCGTCTCGGCCACGTAGAGCGCTGTCAGCGTGGCGATCCCGCTCATGCGCTGCACAAAGTTCAAGCCGATGCGCTCGGCCTGCAGAATGCCGCGGGCGGACCCCGACACTTCCGCCAGGGTGTCACCGGCGTCGAAGACGGTGCCGTCGGCCACGAGCATCCGAACGACGATTCGCGGGTCGGTCAGTCGGAAGGCCGCCGCGAACACGGCACCACCGCTGAAGACGCCGGATTCCCGGGCGACCAGCTGCGCGGTTGCGGCGGCGTCGGCGGGGATCAGCACCTGCGAGGTGAGGTCGCCCCAGGGGGCGTCCTCCTCGAGCGCGGCGCGCACGACGGTGTCGATGGCGTTCATGGTCAGCATGCGATGGCCTCCTCGGCCTCAGTGGGGTGGTCCAGATTCAGGGTGCTCCGCATATCGTCGGCTGTGTCCAGGGCTGTGCCGCGGGTCCAGGCGACGGTCCGGGCGAGCTCGGGCCGGCCGTCGGGGTAGTCGGAGCGGTGATGTGCGCCGCGCGATTCCTCCCGAGCCAGGGCGGAAGCAACGGTGACCCGAGCCAGGTCGAGCAGGTTGGCGTCTTCATATGCCCGAACCCGCATATCAAGTGACGTTGTTTCGTCCGGTCCCGTCGGACGGGTGGCCCAGCCGGTCAGGGTGACGGATGCCTCGGCGAGCTTCTCCCCGCTCCGCAGCACTCCCGCGCACTCCCACATCAGCTGCTGCACGGCGTCACGGTCGACGCCGGCAGGTAACCTCCCAGTGGTCGAGCCTGTCACGACCGAAACCCCCGCCGAGACCCGAACCGGCAGGCGCAGCGCGCGCACGGCCCGGTCGGCGAACACGGCCGCTTCGAGCAGAGAGTTGGAGGCCAACCGGTTGGCCCCGTGGGCGCCGGTGCGGGCTACTTCTCCCACGGCGAACAGGCCGGGCAGGCTGGTGCGGCCCCAGATATCGGTGAGCACCCCGCCCATCCAGTAGTGCGCCGCCGGGGCGACCGGGATCGATTCGACGGCCCAGTCCAGGCCGGCAGCGCGGCAGGCCGCGGTGATGGTCGGGAAGCGTCGCTCGAGCAGTTCACGGCCGAGACCGGTGGCGTCCAGTCGCACCGGTTCGCCGCCCTGCCCGGTCATTTCCCGGGCGATGCCTCTGGCCACGATGTCGCGCGGGGCGAGTTCCGCATCGGGGTGCACGTCGAGCATGAAGCGGTGGCCCGACGCATTCCGCAGCACGGCGCCTTCCCCGCGCACCGCCTCGGAGACCAACGGGGTACCGGGAACCGCGAGTGCGGTGGGGTGGAACTGGTAGAACTCGAGGTCGGCGACGGATGCCCCCGCGCGCCACGCGGCGGCCACGCCGTCGCCCGTCGCCAGAGCCGGGTTCGTCGTGTGCGGGAAGAGCTCGCCGGCACCGCCGGTCGCCAGGATCACCGTGTCGGCGGGGATCGTGCGGAGTGCTTCGTCGGGCCCGAGGAGGACAACCCCGGTCACGCGTCCGTCCTGCACGGTCAGATCAACCAGCATTGTGTGTTCCTGCACGCGTAGGCGGGCGCCCACGCCCCGCAGCGAGCGGGCGGCCCGTTCACGCACCGTCGCCACGAGGGCAGCCTCGATGGCTGCGCCCGTGGCATCACCGCCGGAGTGCAGCACCCGCGAGCGGGAGTGGGCAGCCTCCAGTCCACGGGTCACTCCGGACTCGTCGCGGTCGAAGTCCACACCGAACCGGATCAGGTCCCGCACCCGAGCCGGTCCCTCGGAACAGAGCACGCGCACTGCGACCGGGTCGCAGAGTCCGGCACCGGCGCGCAGGGTGTCCTGCACGTGTGACTCGACCGAGTCGTCGGGGAACATGGCCGCGGCGATCCCGCCCTGGGCCCAGCGGGTGTTGCTGTCGGGCAGGGCCGCTTTCGTGACGAGGGTGACCTGGTGGCCGGCATCCGTCGCACGCACCGCGGCGATGAGTCCGGCCAGCCCACTGCCGACGACGAGCACGCGGGTCACGGTCAGGCCCCGATGGAGACGGGCGGCTTGGCGGAAAGCATCCGTTCGAGGGCGACGCGGGCGTTGCCGGCAACCTCGCCCGGTACCTGGATGCGATTGAGCACCTCGGGCGCGCGGTCCGCGGTGCCGACCAGAGCTTCGAGCACCCAGGCCAGGTAGCCCGAGTGGATGCGGTACATGGTGGAGCAGGGGCAGACCACCGGGTCGAGGCAGAAGATGGTGTGCTCGGGGTGCTGTGCGGCGAGACGCTGCACCAGGTTGATCTCGGTGCCGACGGCGAACGTGGACCCGGCCGGGGCTGCCTCGATGGCCTTCTTAATGAAGTCGGTCGAGCCGGAGGAATCGGCGGCGTCGACGACGCCCATCGGGCACTCCGGGTGCACGACGACGCGCACGTCCGGGTGCGACTGGCGGGCCGCGGTGATCTGGTCCACCGTGAAGCGCTTATGCACGCTGCAGAACCCGTGCCAGAGCACGACCTGGGCGGTCTCGAGCTCCTCAGCCGTGTTGCCGCCGAGGGCCTTGCGCGGGTTCCACATCGGCATTCGCCCGAGGGGCACCCCCATCGCCTTGGCGGTGTTGCGGCCGAGGTGCTGGTCGGGGAAGAAGAGAACGCGGCGGCCGCGGGCGAAGGCCCACTCGAGCACGGTCTCGGCGTTGGAGGAGGTGCAGACGATGCCGCCGTGCTCGCCGCAGAACGCCTTCAGCGCGGCCGAGGAATTCATGTAGGTGACCGGGATCACGGGCACGCGGCCGTCGACGCCCTGCTCGGTGCCGTAGATGTCCTCGAGCTGCTCCCAGCAGTCGGTGACGGAGTCGATATCGGCCATATCGGCCATCGAGCAGCCGGCGGCGAGGTTGGGCAGGATGACCGCCTGCTCCGGCGTGGAGAGCAAGTCGGCGGTTTCGGCCATGAAGTGCACGCCGCAGAAGACGATCGCCTCGGCATCCAGGCGGCTTTTGGTGGCCTGCGCCAGCTGGAAGGAGTCGCCCACGAAGTCAGCGTGCTGCAAGACCTCGTCGCGCTGGTAGAAGTGCCCGAGAATCACGACCCGGTCGCCGAGCGTGGCCTTGGCGGCACGGATGCGATCGCCGAGTTCCGCCGCCGACGCGCGACGGTAGACCTCGGGCAGCTCACCCTGCCGCGGTGACCCGGTGGGGATGACATCGCCCATCGACGACCCCGGGCCGTAGCCCGGCGTGCCGGAATCAAACTCCCACGGAGCGGTGAGCAGGTCGGGGCTGCACGTGCTGCCGGCGGCCGCTCCCGTGCTGATGAGCCGAATGGTCTGGTCGACCGATGCGTTGGTCATGCGGTTACTCCTTGATATTCACACAAAGCGATAGTCAGACAAGCGGTGGCCAGCAGGAGGGTGCTGGGAGGAAGAGTCATGCTCAGCCGATGGCCGGCTCGAGTGCACCCGGAGCGGTGGCATGAACGGAATCGTTGTAGCGGTAGAGGCGGGGCGGCCGATGCGGTACGCCGGCCACGCGCTGGCCGGTGTCAACCACGGTGCCTGACCCCTCGATCGTGCGGCGGAAGTTGGCCGGGTCAAGGGCCTTCTGCAGCACGGCCTCATGCACCTCGCGCAGCTGCGCGAGCGTGAAGGTCTCGCCCAGGAACGCGTGCGCGATGCGGGAGTACTCCACCTTGGTGCGCAGGCGCCAGAGTGCGTATTCCACGATGAGGTTGTGGTCGAAGGCGAGCGGCGACAGGTGGTCGGCCGGAAACCACCGCACGTTCTCGTCCTCCACGGCCAGCGCCGCCTCACCGGACTCGACAAGCGCCCAGTAGACCACCGAGACGACCCGGCCGCCGGGGGAACGCCCCGGATCCCCGAAGGTGTAGAGCTGCTCGAGGTACTTGGGGGTCAGGCCTGTGGTCTCGCGCAGGGCGCGCGCGGCTGCGCCGGCCAGGCGCTCATCGGCCGGCAGGCCGCCGCCGGGCAATGCCCACTGGCCGAGGTAGGGTTCCCGGGTGCGGCGCACAAGCGGCAGCCACAGGGTCGAGTGGCCGGATTCCGGATCCGGCCGCAGGGCGAAGATGACCGTCGACACGGCGAGGGCCGCCTCAAGTTGGGTGTTCATTCGCGCATCCACTGCCATTCACCAAGTAAAGGTCATTGTGACTCTAACTGAATGGACTCATCTTATAGTCACTCTGACCAGAAGTCACGCCCTGTGGTGCTGCGCGCGGGTCCGGTCAGCGGGCACGCGGCAGTGATGTCGGTGTTGACGCGGCAACGCGGCGAGCGTTCCTGCCGGTGAGACCCCAGATCGTGACACGGGCCATCGCCTCGGCCACGATCGCGGCACTCATCTTCGAGGAACCGACGGTGCGCTCCACGAACGTGATCGGCTTCTCGACGACGCTGAGCCCGGCCCGAACCGCATGCAGCAGCATGTCGATCTGGAAGCAGTAGCCCAGGCTCTCGACGCCGGAGAGGTCCATTCGCCGGAGGGCATGCGCCGTGAAGACGCGGTAACCGCCGGTGACGTCTCGCTGGGGCAGCCGGAGCAGTACACGCGAGTAGACCGATCCGCCCCGCGACAGCAGGCGCCGGTGCCACGGCCAGTTCCGCACCATTCCGCCCGGGACCCAGCGGGAGCCCAGCACCACATCCGCCGTCTCCGCTGCCTCGAGCAGGGTCGTCAGTTGCTCTGGCAGGTGCGATCCGTCGGCGTCGAGCTGCACCAGTCGGTCGTAGCCGCGGGAGAGCCCCCAGGCGAAGGCCTCGAGATAGGCGGCTCCGAGGCCGCTCTTCCGGGAGCGGTGCAGGGCGTGCACCTGGGAATCGGTGGCGGCCAGCGCGTCAGCCAACCGCCCCGTGCCGTCCGGAGAGGAATCATCGACGACCAGAACGTCGGCCGCCGGCACGCTCGCGCGCACCCGGGCCACGATCGACGCGATGTTGCCCTGCTCGTTGTAGGTCGGGATGATGATCAGAGTCCGAGCCATGGGGCTACCTTGTCATTTCGATGATCTGCGTGCGGTTCAGCATGGTCGACTCGGCGACCGTGAACCCGAGTTGTTGCAGGGTGCGGATGTTGTCCCCCCGCCTATTCTCACCGCTGGCCTGGTTCTGCAGCACCCAGACCCGGTTCGTGTCGGTGAGGCGGTCGGTCACCTGCTCCAGCGGCACAGCCACGTCCCACAGATCGTTGGTGGCGTCGAATGGCACCGCGAGGGTGACGTCCCGCAGGCCCTCGAACGCGGCCGGGTAGAGCCGCAGGGCGAGGCGGGGCTTGCGGGAGGGCCGCACGCTCTCGTCGAAAACGACCGCGTCTCCGGGCTGCGCGCCGGCCCGCACGACCTCGGACGCCTGGCGCAGGTCACTGCCGTAGTTCTTGCCGAACTCGCCGCGCTGGTCGAGATAGGTGGGCAGCATGAGAGCCGTGATCAGGCCCAGCGCGGCGGCCCGCGGCCAGAGCGGCCGGAGGCAGGCGATCCCCATGGCGATGGCGATCGCCGCCGCCGGCGTGCCCACCGACAGGTACCGCAGCGAGTACATCGGCGTGACGAGGTGCGTGCCGATCAGGAGCGCTGCGCTCGGCACGATCAGCCAGGCAAGCATGACCGCCAGAGAGGCCCTGGTCGCTGTTGGTGCGGCCCGCCGCCCGCGCACGGCGAAGACCATCACGACCGCCAGCAGGATCAGACCCCACGCCAGAACGGCCAGCGGTACGTTGCCGAACCACTGGTGCACTGCGGCGGTGAGCACGGCGATCGGCGGGCGGCGCCCGATGAAGGCGATCTGATCGCGCTGCTGGAGGCTGGCCGCCATCACGGGGGCAGCCAGGGCGAGCCCGGAGGCCGTGGCCAGGGTCCAGGCGCGAATGGCCGCCCACCTGTCGCCCTCCGGCGATATCAGCAGCACGGCGAGGCCGAGCACCGGGATCAGCAGCAGCACAAAGAGGAAGAAATAGATTCCCAGGGCCAGCAACGCGGTGTAAGCCGCCCAGAGCGCGAAGCGGGTGGCGCGATCCTGAGAGCGGCTCCGTAGCAGGTGCACCAGCAGAACGGTCAGCCACACCACAACTGCCGTGGCGACGGCGGCCGAACGGGCTTCGGCGCCCATGTAGGTGACCCGGGGGAGAACCGCGAAAACGATGGCCGCGAGCACGCCGACCCGGTGGGAGAACAGGGTGCGTGCCAGCACGAAGGTGCCTGCCGTCGCGACGCCGACAAAGAGGGCGCTCAGCCCGCGAGTCGCCAGCTCGGAAGAGCCGAAGAGCCCGATCCAGACGTGCAGCAGCAGATAATAGGCGCCGTGCACCGCGTCGACGTTGTCCAGAAGTCGAAAGAGCTCCGGCAGGGAACGTTCCGCCGACATCACGCTGGCCGCCTCGTCACCCCAATACGAGGGGCGCCACGATCCGGCCACCGAGACGAGGAAGCCGAGCAGTCCGAGGAGCGCTGCCAGTCCTTCGGTTCGGCGCAGGGGCAGGGTCAGCGCCTCGGGGCGAACCAGGCGCGAGACCAGCGGAGGGGAAGACACGCATATACGTTAGGCCACCCCGCTGAACCCTGGAACCCAGGTCCGGTGCGGACCGAGGGGAACGGATGTCGCAACCCCGGCCGAGGCGTTACCGGCGGCTAGGCTGACGCCATGATCGATCCCTTCGAGACGTGCGATCCTGCTCCCGCTGCCTCCGGCGCTGCGGCTGCCCTGGGGGTTGCGGTGGCGCAGTTCGCCCCCGGCCGCGAGCCGGCCGTGAATCTTGCCGCCATGCGTACCCTCGCCGAGACGGCCGTCGGCCGCGGGGCCCGGCTGGTCGTCTTCCCCGAGTACTCCTCTTTCTTCGAACCGGTCCTGGGGCCCTCCTTCGTCGCCGCGGCCGAACCCGTGGACGGCCCCTTCGTGGCCGCCCTCGCCGCGCTCGCGGCAGAACTCGGCGTTCATATCGTGGCCGGCATGCTGGAGGCCGCGGATGACCCGAGCCGCTTCTTCAACACCCTCGTTGCGGTGGGTCCGGCCGGCGAACTCGTTGCGAAGTACCGCAAGCTGCATCTCTACGACGCTTTCGGTGACCGTGAATCGGACTGGGTGCGGCCCGGAGCCGTGGAGGAACCCGAGACGTTCGAGGTGGTGGGACTGCGGGTGGGACTGCAGACCTGCTACGACATCCGTTTCCCGGAGGTGACGCGCCGCCTGGTCGACGCGGGGGCCGAACTGGTGCTGGTGCCCGCCGAGTGGGTGCGGGGACCGTTGAAGGAACAGCACTGGCGCACGCTGCTGACAGCGCGTGCCCTGGAGAACACGGTCTACGTGGCGGCCGCCGACCACGCCCCGCCGGTGGGCGTCGGCAACAGCATGGTGGTCGACCCGATGGGCGTGGAACTGGTCACCATCGGCGAGACAACGGATGTCGCCGTCGCCTGGGTGCTGTCGGAGCGCCTCACAGCCGTGCGCGCCCGCAATCCCTCGCTGGCCCTGCGCCGCTTCGCGGTCGTGCCCCGCTGAGCGTGAAGCCAGCTCAGAGTTCGGTGGCGATGGTGTCCTGCGAGGCGGGCGCCGCGCGCACCGTGAACTTCTGATCCGGGCGATGACCGCGGTCGGTGCGCTCCGGATGTTCGGGTTCACCCATCGCCCGCTCCTCGCCGGTGGCCACCAGCCCCTGGGAACTGTTAGCGGAACGGGTGAGCTGGGCGAGCCACAGCGGGTTGATGCTCGGCGGCTGACCGCCGGAGAACTTGAAATACAGGGGAATGGCCGGGTGCAGCCACGCGGAACTGCGACCGTTTCCGGCTTCGGCGGCGTTGCGCCACGAGAGCAGGAAGCTTTCGCCCCGGCGGAGTTTCTGTACGATCACGATCTGGAGATGCGCCAATATCCGGTCGTCGAATTCAACCGTGACCCTGTCATACGTCAACGAACCCATGGGGAGCCGCTTTCAATCGGTGGGGGCTGTTCAGAGGCCGGCCACACAGGGTGACCAGATCTCAGGACTGATCCTCAGTTTGGTCGCTCTGAACCCGCTTGACAAGGGAAACAGCCGTGGCGCGGGATCGTCCAGGACACAGCGACTCCTACTGCGGGAACACGCCTGACCGGGACAGGCATCCGTTCGGCAACAGGTGGAGCAGCGTCTCATATGGTTTCTCCACATGCGCGAAGTGCCCGGTGCCCGGAACCGTGACCAGATCGAAGCCGCGGATGACCGCGCGGAGCCTGGCCGCATCCGTCGCCGCCACGAAAATGTCGGCGTCACCCTGGGTTGCGTGCACGGCGCACTCGATCCGGGCCCAGCGGTTGGGGTCGTAGGTTCCGGCGAGGTCGGATGCCACAGCGAACGCCTGCGGGCGAAGCTCGGTCGCAAGGGCCCCAATGACGCTCTCGTGCAGCAGCTCCGGTCGGCGGAACAGCGGCGCCGCCAGCGTGCGCAGCAGCCCGGTGCGGTGGAGCAGGCGGATCAGACCGTGGCCGGCGCGCCCGGCCCGGGCGATGGCCCGCAGCACCGGCAGCAGGGCGCTGTACCCCGGCAGCGCGGCGAACCGGGCGACCGGGTGCCGCACGGTGTCGATCACCGAGAACGTCGTGGCCGAGACGAGGCCGACGAACGCGGTCGACCGGGTCTCGCTTGCGGCAAGTTCGAGTGCCACGAAGCCGCCGAGGGAGTGGCCGATCACGGTCCAGGAGCGGTAGCCGAGTGCACAGGCGATCTCGGCCACTACCGCAGCGGTTGCCTCGATGGAACGAGAGGGTCCCGCCGCCGGAAGCGGCGAGTCCCCCCAGCCGGGCAGGTCGGGGATGATCAGGTCGGTCAGGCCGAGACCGGAGGCGTCGGCCGCGGCCAGCAGCGGCGTCCAGGTCGTCCAGGATCCCGCGGCGCCGTGCAGCAGGATGGTCGCGGTGTCGCTCCCGGTACGGCGGCCGTGCCGCACCGAAACCGTTGCCCGGCGCAGCCGCATGGAGCTCGTGGTCAGTCCGAAGGCCCGGGCGTCGGACGACAGAGGGAACGGGCAGTATCCGGTGCGGTCCGGGTCCCTCCGGGTCGGTGCCTCCGGGGTCGGTGCACCCGGGGTCGTGAAGCTCCGTGGCGACGTCGTCGGCCGGGTCCTGGCAATGGTGCTCATAGTGCTGGTTCGGTGCGTCGGCTCCTGTGGATTGCCCGACCGTGACGGGTGAGGGGAATGCGCGGGAGAGCAGGGCCGTTGGCCTCAGCGGAAGATGCTTCCCCCTGTCCGAGACGGCGCACGCGCCATTCGGCGAAACCCTGACCCACAGAAAGAGCTATTCGTGAATCTTTTCTCCCCGTTGTCCCTCGGCGACCTGGAACTGCCCAACCGACTCGTCATGGCGCCGCTGACCCGGGTTCGGTCCGGAATCGAGGGCGTTCCCGGCCCCCTTGTCGTCGAGCACTACAAGCAGCGTGCCTCGCTCGGCTTGATCGTGACCGAGGGCACCTACCCCAGCCACGCCGGTCAGGGCTTCCCCGGCCAGCCGGGGCTGGTCACTCCCGAGCAGATCGCCGGCTGGACCAACGTCGCCGACGCCGTGCACTCCGCCGGCGGGCGCCTGGTCGCCCAGGTCATGCACGCGGGCCGCGTCACCCACGAGGGCACCAACGGCGGCCGCGAGGTCGTGGCTCCCAGCGCCATCGCCATCCAGGGCGAAACCCACACCTACGCAGGAAAGGCTGCCTACCCGGTACCGCACGCCCTCACACTCGACGAACTCCCCGGCGTGATCGCGGACTTCGTCCAGGCCTCCCGTAATGCCATCGCCGCGGGACTCGACGGCGTCGAGATTCACTCCGCGAACGGTTACCTCCTGCACGAGTTCCTCTCG
Source organism: Cryobacterium sp. TMT2-18-2 (assembly GCF_004402245.1). NCBI lineage: Bacteria > Bacillati > Actinomycetota > Actinomycetes > Micrococcales > Microbacteriaceae > Cryobacterium > Cryobacterium sp. TMT2-18-2. The sequence goes on along the minus strand of NZ_SOFU01000004.1, from coordinate 43,711 downwards.
CCGGACTCCAACCAGCGTGACGACATCTACGGCGGCTCCCCGCAGAACCGGGCCCGTTTCGTCGTCGAGGTCGTCACCGCGGTGGCCGAGGCGATCGGCGCCGGCCGCGTCGGCATCCGGGTTTCGCCCGAGCACAACATCCAGGATGCCCTCGAAACGGATGCCGCCGACCTTCTGGCCACCTACGGCGCGCTCGCCGACGCACTCGCTCCGCTGGACCTTGCCTACCTGAGCATCCTGCACCGCGAGCCGGCCGGCGAACTGGTGCAGCAGCTGCGTGTCCGTTTCGAGGGGCCGCTCCTGGTGAACAGCGGCTTCGGCGAGGTCACCGACCGGGACGAGGCGATGGCCATCATCGCCGACGAACTGGCGGATGCGGTCGTCGTGGGCCGTGCCGTGATCGCCAACCCCGACCTCGTGTCGCGCTGGCTCAAAGACCTGCCGCTGAACGCTCCCGACCCGCTTACCTTCTACGGTGCCGGAGCCGAGGGCTACACGGACTACCCCGCACTGGCGCACTAGAATTCCCCTCCGACCGCTCCAAAGCGGCGGCTGCCGGGCGGCTAACGGGCGATGATGCCGGCCAGCTGGGCGGCGGCGCGCTCGAGCACGTCCACCTTTTTGCAGTAGGCGAATCGCACCAGCGAGGCATACTCGGACCGGTGCGCGGCGGAGCAGAACGCGCCGATCGGAACCGCGACCACCCCGGCGAGATCGGGCAGCACCCGGCAGAACTCGGCGCCGTCAGGGTAGCCGAGCGGCGCGGCATCCGCCACGATGAAATACGACCCCTGAGGTCGACTGACCGTGAACCCCGCTTCGATCAGGCCGCTCTCGAGAACGTCACGCTTGGCCCGCAGGTCGGCGGCGACACCGGTGAAGAAGGTGTCCGGCAGGTCGAGGCCCCGCGCGATCGCCGGCTGGAAGGGCGCGCCGTTCACATAGGTGAGGAACTGCTTCACGGCCAGGATTGCGGTGACAAGAGCGGACGGGGCGGTGAGCCAGCCGATCTTCCAGCCGGTGGTGTTGAACGTCTTCCCAGCGGAGGAGATCGTGATGGTGCGCTCGCTCGCGCCCGGAATCGTTGCGACGGGCACGTGGGCGACTCCGAAGGTGAGGTGCTCGTAGACCTCGTCGGTCACGATGAGCGCGTCGTGACGGTGTGCGAGGGACACGATGAGTTCCAGGGTCTCGCGCGGCAGCACGGCACCGGTGGGGTTGTGCGGATTGTTCACGATAATCAGTCGGGTGCGGTCCGTGATGGCGGCGCGTAGTTCGTCGGGGTCCGGCTGGAAATCGGGTGCCCGCAGGCGCACCGTGCGATGGATGCCCCCGCCCAGCGCGATCAGGCCGCCGTAAGCGTCGTAGAACGGCTCCAGCGTGACGACCTCGTCGCCGGGTTCGAGCAGTGCGAGAATAGTCGCCGCCAGCGCCTCGGTGGCACCCGCCGTCACCAGGACCTCGGTATCCGGATCGACGGACAGGCCGTAGAACCGGTGCTGATGCCGAGCGATGGCGCCTCGGAGCACGGGCAAGCCGCGCCCCGGCGGGTACTGGTTCGCACCGTCGGAGATCGCCTGGCGTGCGGCTTCGAGAACCTCGGCAGGGCCGTTCTCGTCGGGGAATCCCTGGCCCAGGTTGATGGCGCCGGTGCGCAGGGCGAGGGCACTCATCTCCGCGAAAATGCTCGCGGCGACGGTGCCGTCCGCGGCGAGCAGGCCGGCCCCACGGGCCGTGCGGCGCCAGGCCCCGGAGATTGTCATGATGTCACCAGCATGGCTCCAAACTACGACATGTGGAAAGTTCGAGCGGGGCTGCGCCGGATGCCCTAGGTTGGCCGCATGCGGACCGTGCAGCGCGACCTCTTCGTTCTGAGCTCGCTGCTGCTGCTCGGCACACTCGCGCTGACCGGTTGCACGCCCGAACCGGCGCCCCCAGCGCCCCAGGCGTCTGAGACGAGCGCGCCGACGGATTCCCCCGTCTTCGCGTCCGATGAGGAAGCTCTGGCTGCGGCTACCGAAGCCTATGCGGCGTATCTGGCTACCAGTGATGCAGCGGGGGAGGCCGGTACGCCGTCGCGAGATCTCTTCTTGAGCCTCAGCTCCGGAAGAGCCCATGAGGAGGAACTTTCCGTTGCGACGTCCTTTGATGAGCGCGGGTGGAAGCAGATCGGCTCTACCTCTTTTGACTCAATGGCTATCCAGTCCGTCGAAATTAACGCAGAGAAGAACTGGGAGATAAGGGTCTATGTATGTCTCGATGTATCGAAAAGCGACATCGTGGATTCTTCAGGCGTTTCGGTCTCTCAGCCCGACCGCCCGCTGAGGATGCCATTGGAAGTTGCCTTCGTCGGAACTGACCAACAAATTGACCATTTTCAGATGACGGAGTCGCAGGTATGGTCCGGATCAGATTTCTGTTAGTCGCAGCGATCGTCATGCTGCTCGTAGCTCCTTCGTCGATCTCGGCTGCCGCTGCAGGGGATAGCTGTCTTCCCAAACTGTTGGTCTCAGGTTTATGCCCGGAGGCTAACGGGGCCATCAACAACGGCGGGGTGGACCTTTCTGCGGGGTACGAGACCGGCGGGGGACAGGGGTCCGGGAGTGATGCCGGTGGCGGAGAATCCGGGGCGAGTGGGTCCGGTTCCGGCAGCGGCAACGGCAACGCCGGTGGCGGCCAAGTCGGTGCAGCACCCGTCGTCGATCCGCTGGCGTTCGTGCGTGACGACTTCACGGTCAACTGCATTCCGGGGTCGCCGTGCGACCCGAACCTCGTGGTGAGGGTTAGCGATCTGGTCAACTTCCAGCCCGCGGCGCCGTCCCAGACGATGGAACCGCGCGGCTGGAGCGTGGCGGGCTTGCCCGCGAACTTCATCGCGTCGGCATCCGAGCACTCCCGTACCGGCGCCTTGCTGGGCTATCCGGCGGAGGTTCGTTTCACCCCGGTCGGCTACCGCTGGACCTACGGCGACGGTGCCCAGGCAAGCACGAACTCGGGCGGCGCGACCTGGGCGGCACTGGGCCTGCCGGAATTCTCCGATACCGCCACCAGCCACGCGTTCGCCCGGCCAGGAAGCTATGCCGTCGTCGTCGCGGTGGTGTACTCGGCCGAGTATCGCTTCGCGGGCCTTGCCTGGCGGCCGGTGCAGGGTACGTTGTCGACTTCGGCCAGTCCGATCGGCGTGATCGTGGGGGATGCCCAGACGGTGCTCGTCAACCTCGAGTGCACGACAAATCCGGCCGGTCCGGGTTGCTAACTGTGGGGATCGACCCGGCACCGCTCAAGTCACGGCGTCGTCATTGAATGCTCCCAGGCTGCACAGATCATTCGTTCAGGTTCAGGAGTCAAGGTGGAAACGCTTGGAAGGAGCACACCATGACCGACAATCCGCAGGCACCCGGCACCACTCCCGATCCCGACGACGCAGTCCCATTCGAAGTCAATGCGGCCGGCGAGGCTTCCGTCACGGCCCAGCCCTCTGCGGATCACTCCTCCGGTGGCACCCCCGACGACGAGAAGCCGACCGAGGTCATCCCCGACACAGTTTCTGCTTCTGAGCAGTCGCCGGCCCAGCCCACCGCCACCTCGGCCCAGCCCACGCGCGCCTACGCCACGGATGCTTTCGGTCGTCCGGTCGAGGAAAGCACCACCTCGAATCCCTACGCGCCGAACACCCAGCCGCAGTCCCACGCCCATCAGACCGGGTACACCGCCGACCGGCCCGGCGGCCCGCGCATGCAGCCCCGCCGCTCGGGTAATATCGCCCTGATCGCGGCGCTCGCCATCGGCGCTCTCGTCGGAGGAGCATCCGGCGCCGGCGTCACGGCCTTCATGGTCACTAACCAGACCGCCGGAATCCCGACCAGCCAGGCCGACGGTCCCAGCACGGTCGTGGTCAACAACACCGACAGCGTCAACCAGATCACGGCGGTCGCCGCCAAGGCCACGCCCAGTGTCGTCACCATCGCCGCCTCCGACGGCAGCTCCGGCGGAACCGGTTCCGGCGTCATCCTGTCCGAAGACGGCTACATTCTCACGAACACGCACGTCGTCACCCTCGACGGCGCCGCCGCCGAAGCCAGCATTCAGGTCACCGCCAGTGACGGCAAGCTCTACGCCGCCACCATTGTCGGCACCGACCCGGTGTCCGACCTCGCCGTGATCAAGCTGGACGGGGCGAGCGGCCTGACGCCGATCAAATGGGCCGATTCCGGCAAGCTCAACGTCGGTGACAGCGCCATCGCGATCGGCGCACCGCTCGGCCTCTCCGGCAGCGTCACCGACGGCATCGTCAGCGCACTGAACCGCAGCATCTCCATCGCCTCCTCGGCTGCCCCGTCGACACCCGAGAACTCCGCACCCGACGAAGAGCAGAGCCCGTTCTTCTTCGACCTTCCCGACCAGAACGGCGGCCCGGCCCCGGCTCCCTCCACCGGCAGCATCTCACTCTCGGTCATCCAGACGGATGCAGCGATCAACCCCGGCAACTCCGGCGGAGCCCTACTCAACGCCAAGGGCGAGCTGATCGGCATCAACGTCGCCATCGCCAGCGCGGGCGGCGACTCGGCGGCCGCCGGAAGCATCGGCGTGGGCTTCTCCATCCCGTCGAACCTGGCCAAGCGTATCTCCGACGAACTGATCGCCACGGGCACGGCCACCCACGGTCTGCTCGGCGCCAGTGTCACCAGTGCCGCCGGCAGCCCGGAGAGCGCCACCGTCGGCGCCCTGATCAGCGAGGTCTCGGCGGGCGGTGCAGCGGAGAAGGCCGGACTGCGAAAGGGTGACATCGTCACCAACCTCAACGACCTACCCATCACCGACGCGAACGACCTCACCGCTCAGGTGCGCGCTCTCGCTGCCGGCGAGACGGCCGACCTCACCTTTGTGCGCGATGGAAAGTCGTCCACGGTATCCGTCACGGTCGGCGAACTCTCCAGCTGACCACTCGCTCCTTCCAGAGAACGACAGCTGCGCCGCCGGTGGATCACCGGCGGCGCAGCTGTCGTTTGCGGCCCCGATGCAGGCAGGAAACACCCGGCTGGTAGGCTCTAACATCCCTCCAGAAGAATGGAACTATGACCAGCCAGGATCCCTCATCCGGAGCCGCATCCCTGCTCGGGGTTTCCTATGTGATGCCGGTGCTGAATGACGTGACCCATGTGCGCGCCGCCGTGACCAGTCTGCTCCGCCAGGACTACTCGGGGCCCTTCGAGGTCACCCTGGCCCTCGGCCCGAGCATCGACGGCACAACCGAACTGGTTGAGGAGATGGCCGCGGTTGATCCGCGCATCCGCATCGTGGCGAACGAGATCGGCTCCACCCCGGCAGGCCTCAATACGGCTATCCGCGCCTCGCAGTACGCGTTCGTCATTCGCGTCGACGCCCATTCGGTGCTGCCGCCGGACTACGCCCGCATCGCCGTGGAGACGCTAGAGCGTACCGGCGCCGACAATGTCGGCGGCGTCATGGACGCCCAGGGCGAGAGTCCGTTCCAGAAGGCCGTCGCCTGCGCTTACGGCACGAAGATTGGTCTCGGCGGCACGCCCCTGCACATCGGAGGCCCGGAGGGCCCCGCGGAAACCGTCTACCTGGGCTGTTTCCGGATGGACAGCATCGTGCGCGTCGGCCTCTTCGACGAGGGCATCAAGCGCGGCCAGGACTGGGAACTCAACCGCCGCCTGCGCGACCAGGGCGGCATCGTCTGGTTCACACCCCGGCTCCGGGTCGTCTATCGGCCCCGGCCGAGTCTGGCCCGGCTGGCCCGGCAGATGGTGTCCACCGGCCTCTGGCGAGGGGAACTCGCCCGCCGCTATCCCGAGGACAACGGCATCCGTTACTTCGCCCCACCCGTCATGGTCCTGGGTGTCACTGTCGGCACTCTGGCAGGCCTGGCCGGCCTGGTTCAGCTCCTCACCGGGGCGAACCCGTGGTTGCTGCTCGGTCTTCTGATTCCCGCCGCCTACCTGGGGCTCGTCGCCGTGGCCGCTGCCCTGGTGACCCGGCCGGACGGGTTTCGTGCCGGGCTGTGGTTTCTCGTAGTCTTGCCCTGCATCCACTTCTGCTGGGGAATCGGCTTCCTGCTCGGGTATCTGAAACTCACCACCAACATCACGGCCCATACCGGAAGGCACCAATGACGTCAGCGAATCCCGCGGCGACTCGACCCTCCTCAATCGGCGAGCTGCGCCGGGTGGCCCAACCGCCGGAAGTTCGGCTGCGGTCCAACGCCGAGCACTGGACGGCGTCGCTCTACCTGCGCGACATCTCCCCGTATCTGACCTGGCTGCTGTTGAAGACCTCCATCTCGGCGAACGGCGTCACCGGCCTGATGATCCTGGTCGGCTGGGCCACGGCGACCGCGCTGCTCATTCCCGGCGTCTGGGGCGCGATGCTCGCCCTCCTTCTTGGGCAGCTACAGATGTTGGTCGACTGCTCCGACGGGGAGGTCGCCCGCTGGCGCCGGCAGTCCTCCCCGGCCGGTGTGTTCCTCGACAAGGTCGGGCACTACACGACAGAGGCCCTCATCCCGATCGCGTTCGGGATCCGTTGCGCCTTCTACCCGTTCGAGGCCCCCGCCGACTTCCTGTGGACCACGCTCGCACTGCTGCTCGCCCTGATCATCGTGCTGAACAAGGCACTCAACGACATGGTGCACGTGGCCCGAGCGAACGCCGGCCTCACCAGACTCGCCGATCGCAAGCACGAGCAGACCCCGACGTCGAGCCTCATCGCCCGCGCCCGCCGCTTGGCCCGGTTCCTCCCATTCCACCGGCTGTACCATTCTGTCGAACTGACCATGCTGATCTTCGTCGCCGCGGTCGTCGGCAGCTTCCTCGGCGAGCCGACGGTCGACCGGTTCGTGCTGGTCGTGCTCGTCCCGCTGGCCTTCCTCTCACTGGTGGGTCACTTCGTGGCCATCATGGCGTCCACGCGTGTCCGGTCCTAACGCGTCACCGGTCGGGCCCGCCCTGCCGACCGTGGGGGTCGTGCTGCTCACCCAGGGCACCCGTCCCGACGACCTTGCCCGCGGCATCCGAAGTCTGCTGGCCCAGCAGGACGTTCTCCTGGACATCGTGTGCGTGGGCAATGGCTGGCAGCCGACCGGGCTGCCGGACCAGGTGAAGACGCTCGGCCTGCCCGAGAATCTGGGCATTCCGGCCGGCCGCAACCGCGGGGTCTCCCGCATCGCGGGCGAGTTTCTCTTCTTTCTCGACGACGACGCCAGCATCCCGGACCCGCACTTTCTGCGAGATGCCATCGACATGCTGCGGGCGGATTCGACCATCGGCCTCCTGCAGCCCCGGGTGGTCGACCCGGCCGGGATCGCGTCGCCGAGACGCTGGATTCCGCGCATCCGCAAGGGCGCGGCCACCCACTCCAGCAACGTCTTCTCGGTCTGGGAGGGTGCCGTGCTACTACCCCGGGCCGCCTTCGACGCCACCGGGGGCTGGGCCGAGCCTTTCTTCTACGCCCATGAGGGCATCGAGCTGGCCTGGCGTGTCTGGGACCTGGGCCTGCGCGCCTGGTACGCCGGCGAGCTGGAAGCGAATCATCCCGTGATCGAGCCCACCCGGCACGCCGACTACTACCGACTGAACGCGCGCAACCGGGTCTGGCTGGCCCGCCGCAACCTCCCGGTCCTGCTCGTGCCCGTCTACACCGGGTCCTGGCTTCTGATCCAGGTGCTGCGCTGGGCCCGAAATCCGGGCGCGCTACGCGCCTGGCTCGCCGGTTTCCGCGAGGGGTGGACCACCGACCCAGGGGAGCGGCGTCCCCTCAGGGCGCGCACGGTATGGCGGATGACGCTGGCCGGCCGGCCGCCTATCGTCTAACGATTCCGTCGTCACGTCCCCTTTGGGGGGCCAGCGGCTCTCGGTCGAGTGGCATCGTCGGTACTCTTGATGGGTGGGTATTCAACGAGACGTCAGGCTTGGGCTCAAGCTGGTCAGGGACGTCACGGCGTCCCGCAAAGCACAGCGGCTGCTGAACGGGCGGCTGTCCACGCGTGAGCCGCTGCCCCTGAATCACTTCAAGATCGCGGTCTACTTCGCCGACGGCGACGTCAATCTGTACCAGATGCGGCAGTGGTACAAGCCGCTCGCGAAGCTCGCCGAGACCTGGCCCGTCCTGGTGCTGAGCCGCAGCGGGGCAGGTGCCCTGCCGCTGATCGATGAGTCTCCGCTCCCGGTTGCCTACGTTCGCCGGGTCGTCGACCTCGAGCGGGTGCTGGCGCAGCAGGACATCCGGATCGTGTTCTACGTGAACCAGAACACCCGCAACTTCCAGATGATGCGCTACGGGGGCCGCTGGCACGTTTTCATCAACCACGGTGAGAGCGACAAAATGTACATGGTCACGAACCAGATCAAGGCCTACGACTACGCCTTCGTCGCCGGCGACGCCGCGATCGCCCGTCTCGACAAGGTGCTCTGGGACTACGACTTCGACAAGCGCGCCCTGAAGATCGGCCGCCCCCAGGCTGACTTCTACTCCGGGGCGACGCCGTTCGCCCCGGATGAGCGCCAGGTCATCCTCTACGCTCCGACCTGGGAAGGCGACCGGCCCGCCGCCGCCTACGGCTCGATCGCGTCCCACGGCGTTGCCCTGGTGACGGCACTGCTGGCCTCGGGCCGGCACCGCGTGATCTACCGCCCGCACCCCCGCAGCGGTGTGGTGAGCAGCGAGTACGGCGCGGCGAACAAGACCATCATTGCGGCCATCGCGACGGCGAATGCACGGGATGCTTCGGCCCGGCACATCTACGACGCGAGCCCCGACCTGGGTTGGCAATTGTCGGCAGCGGATGTCGCCATCGTCGACATCTCGGCGATGGTCTACGACCGGCTGGCCTCGGGCAAGGCCCTGATGGTGACCCGCCCGGTAGACCCCTCCGCTCAGATCGACTCGAGCGGCTATCTCTCCGACTGCGAGTGGCTGAGCGTCGACGATGCGGGGAGTATCCTCGGCGTTCTCGACGATCTCACCCATGACAGCGAGGCCCATGACCGGCTCAAGATCTGGGTCGAGCGCTACTTCGGCGATACCGGTCCCGGAGTCGCCACGGAGCGGTTGCACGCCGCCGTGGCACACCTGATGGACGAGTGGGAGCGCTTTGACGTCTCCCACCCGCAGGCCGTGAGCCTGGACGTGGCCGAACCGGCCATCGACGCGCCGACGGACGAGGTCAGCGACGTCGATAAGCTCTAGTCTGCACGGGGCGGTGTCGGCGTGGTCGGGTCGGGTGCGCCGGGCATCCGTCGCCGGGGGGACAGCCGGCCGGACAGGCCGGTCAGCGACGGCCGAGTGATCCCGGGGATGCGGCGGACAGGCGATTCCCGAACGACGATCCGCACCCGGGGGTCCAGTTCCTCACGGAAACCGACCGGCGGCTGGCCGAATGCGAGCCGCGACGAGTGAACGACCCGCGAGCCCAGGATGTGGTTGCCGGCACCCCCGATGATGGCGCCCACGCCGAACGGCAGGGCCTTGCCGATGAAGCTGGCGCCGCCCTTGGCGGCGAATTGCCGAATGAAGCTGCTCTTCAGCCGGTCGGTCAGCGGTCCCATGATGGCCCGGGGAATGCTGGTCGTGACGAGTTCGCCCCAGTAAGCGGTGCGCGGGACGCCGGAGCCGGAGACCTGGCCGGCCAGCTGGCGCACCAGGTCTGAGCCTTCGCGGCCGAGCATCATAGTCATCACCAGAGCGCGTGCCCGCTCGGGGTCCTCGACCGTGATGCCGTGCACCTCGCTCACCGACTGCGTGAACAGGGCGGTGGCCTCGAGGAACCCGGCCGTCTCCACGCCGGAGATGGCCAGGGTGACGGCGGTGCCGACCCCCGGGATGACCGCCGTCGCGCCGACCGCGGCACCCCCGGCGGTGACGGCGGCGAGGTAGCGCCGCTCCAGGATCTGGATGATCTCCACGGGCGACGCCTGTGGGGAACGGCGGCGCACGGAACGGATGTGCGCGAGCACGGCAGGACGGTGGATCGCCATCACGCGGTCGAAGCCCGTGACGATCCCGGTGGGGAGCTGGCCGCCCCTCGGCAGGCCGCCCGTCTCGGAAATAATCGGCTTGGTTTTTCTGGCCATCAGAGTGCCCTCCCTCAGTGTCCCGATGAGTTTACGTGCCCCGGCTGGGTGCCACTGGCGGAAAACTCGGTGCGCGCCTATACAAGGAGAATGCCTGAGCCGAAGTCAGAAGCATCCCGAATCCTCGGAGTCCGCCTGCGTCGGCGGAGGCGGCAACTGTCCCTCAATCAGGAGGCCGTCGCCCACCTGGCCGGCCTCAACGTGTCCAACTACGCGCGGATAGACCGGGGACATGGCAACCCCACCTTCCACACCCTGATCCGGCTCGCCACAGTGCTCGGCATTGAGCCGGGCGATCTGATGACCGGGTTCAATTCCGCTCACCTGCCGCCCTCCCGGGACGGCCTGGAAGATCCGGATGCCGTGATCGCCTCGGCCCATTAGGCCGGCTTGATGCCGTATTGCGAGTTGTAGAGCGCCAGCACCTCGGTGATGGGGGCATCCAGAACCAGCGCACCCTTGTCTAGGTAGAGGCCTCGGGTGCAGAAGCGCTTGAGGTCCCGCTCGTTGTGGGACACGAAGAACAGAGTTCGCCCACCGGCGAGCAGTTCCTCGATCCGCCGGTAGCACTTCTCCCGGAACGCCTTGTCGCCGACGGCGAGCACCTCGTCCACGAGCAGGATGGGTTCCTCGAGCCGCGAAATCACGGCGAACGCGATGCGCACCTTCATCCCACTGGACAGGTGCTTGTAGGGCGTGTCGACGAAGTCGGCGATCTCGGCGAAGGCGATGATCTCGTCGAAGCGCGCCGCGATCTGCTTCTTCGTCATCCCGTGCAGGCCCGCGGTCAGGTAGACGTTCTCGCGCACCGTGAGGTCGTCGACAAAGCCACCGGTGATCTCGATCAGCGGGGCCACACCCTCGGTCACACGCACCGAGCCCTCGTCGGGCAGCACGACCCCGGTGACCAGCTTCAACAGGGTCGACTTACCCTGCCCATTGCGACCGACCACGCCGATCGCCTCGCCGCGCCGCACCGTGAACGACACGTTCCGCAGCGCCCAGAACTCGTTCGGGCGGATGCGCCGCCTCCGGGCGGCGAACAGGTCCTTGAACGAGCGCCGACCGCGTCGATTGCGGCGGAAACGGATGCCGACACCCCTGAGGGTGATCACCGGTGCCGACACTAGATCTCCTTCAGGACGGCGCGCTCGGTGCGCGTGAAGACAACCAGGCCGACGACAAGGAAGAGGACCGACATCAGCGCGCTGATCAGCACGAGAAACCAATCAAGCTGTTCGGGGAAGAACGCGGCCCGGTACAGGCTGAACAGGCCGCTGAGCGGATTGAAGCCGGCCCAGAACTGCAGTTCCGTGGGCAGGTCCGCGGTTCCGTAGATGATCGGCGATGCATAGAACAGGAAGCGGAGGATGAGCTTGACGGCCCGTTCGAGGTCGCGGAAAAAGACCACGAGGGGAGCGACGATCAGCCCGATCCCTGCGGTCAGGATCGTCTGCAGCAGGATCGCGAGGGGAAAAAGGGCCGCACCCGCGCTGAGTTCCGCCCCGGCGACGAGTGCGAACAGCAGAAGCACCGGGATGGACGCCACAAACTCGATGCCCTTGGACAGCACGAGCCGGTTCACCCAGATCGTGCGGGGGATTCGGGTGGATCGAATCAACTTCGCCTCGCGCAGGAACGCGCGGGTGCAGTCGGACACGGTGCCGTTGAACCACATCCACGGCAGTAGCGCCGACAGCAGGAAGACGATGTACGGTTCGTTGCCCACCGTGCGCTGGAATACCTGGGTGAAGACGAACCAGTAGATTCCGGCCATGACCAGAGGGTCGAGAATCGACCAGAAGTAACCGAGCAGCGACGTCGAGTAGCGCACCCGCAGGTCCCGCTGTGTGAGCAACCAGAGGGAATGACGGTACCTGGCGAAAGACGTGCGCTGCTCGGGGCGCACTTCGGCGTAACTACTCACGCGCTCTATCGTAGGGGCGCGACGCGCGCCCCTACGCGAACGGCGCCGCTACACGAAGAGGTTCGCCCGTTCGAGATCCTCGGCGAAGTCGACCTCGACCGCGTAGAAATCGGAGATGTCGAGAGGCTCGACCAACAGGTTGTTCTTCTCGATCGCGAGTTCGATGCCGCGCTCGAAGTAGTCCTGGTCGGCGACCTTCGTCAGGTGATGGAGCAGTACGGCCTTGTACGCGCTGGAGATGTAGTTGATGCCCACGGCCTCGCCCAACCCGCCAGTGAGGGTCTTGGAGAGTTCTTTGATGTAGCCCTCGGCGCTGGTCGTGTACTTGACCTCCTCGTCGGACACCTTGGAGGTGTTGACGGTGACGAAGGACTGGTCTCGAGCGACCATCGCGGCAGCGCGGTCCAGAATGGCCGGGTCGAAGACGACGTCGCCGTTCATCCAGAGCACACCGCCGGTGGTGGACGCCTGGAGAGCGCGCATCAGGCTCTTCGAGGTGTTGGTCTGGTCATACTCTTCGTTGTAGACGAAGGATGCCTGCGGGAAGGCCTCGATGATGTGCTCGAGCTTGTAACCGACCACGATGGTGACCTTCGCCTTCTTGCCGAAGGCGTGCGCGATGTTGTCGAACTGCTGCTGCATGATCGTTCGACCGTCGTTGAGTTCCGTGAGCGGCTTCGGAAGCGAACGACCGAGTCTGCTTCCCATACCTGCTGCCAAAATGACTACCTGGGTGGTCACGATTGTCTCCTCAAAAAAGAATTCGAGTGACCGAGACTCCCTCAGATTTAGATCGAGTTTGTCTAGGGTTCACTTGTAAGTTCACGTATAGACACACCGTTATGCCAACTCGAGAGTACCCTATGCCCTCGGTCGGGGGGAAGGGCGGGCTCCTTTCCGTGTTGCTTTCGTGACACGGGCGCCCGTGGCTGGACAGGGCCTGACTGTGTTTCCGAGTGACCCCCGAAACCTGCGTTGTCAGACGGTCCTTGGTAGGTTAGCGAGGTGACTCCAGCGCCCCCGACATCCGAGCCCAACGAGCAGAAGGTGCCCTCTTCTGCACCAGATTCTGCTGAAATACAGGCCACGACGCCGGCTGTTGTGCGCACGGTCCCGGTGCGCAAGGCCCCTGTTCCCAAGGCGCCGCCGCGCACGAAGGCTACCCCCCGTGTAGCCGCCGGGCGACCGAGTACGGCCCGCGCAAAAGCGGCTGCAGAGGCGAGGGAGGACGCCCCCGGGGCGCCCCTTCCGAAGAAACCCGCGGCCAGGACGACCCCAAAGCCCACACCGAGACCGGCCCCGAAAAGACCCGTCGCAGCGCCGGAGTCTGACTCTGACGGCATCTCGCCGGCGGCCGACGCCCCGACACTCGCCACTCCTCCCATTACCGCGGCTGCCAGGACCGCGGCTCGCACGACGTCGGCTCGCACGACGCCAGCACGGGCCACGGCCGCGCGCACGGCAGCGGCTCGCACGACGCCAGCACGGGCCACGGCCGCGCGCACGGCAGCGGCCAAATCTGAGTCCGTCGTGAAAACCGGTGTGGCCCGGTCCAGCGCGGCCAAGGCCAGCGCAGCGCGGGCTGCGGCCATCCGGGCGGCGACCTTGGCCGCGGCCGCGGCCGCCGTCGCCGAACCTGACGCGGAGCCTGCCACGCAGGTTCTTCCGGAGTTCATCCCGTCGCCGGGCGAGGAGGCCGAGCCGGTCCTGGTCGCCGCGCTGTCCGTGCCCCAGCCATTCGCTGCCGACGCATCCGGTGCCGACGCATCCGTTTCGGCAAGCATCGAACTCATGCCCGAAACGGAGCTGCTGCCCGGGTCCGCCGAAACGGAGCTGCTGCCTGTCCCCGCCCCCGCTGCCACGAAACCGCCCGTCGTGAAACAGGCCTCCCGCAAGCGCGCCCGGGTGATTGCGCCGACTGCGCTCGCTCTCGCCCCGCCGGTTGTGCTGGCGGTCAGCGGTCTGCACAAGAGCTTCGGCCGAACCGTGGCGGTATCGGGCATCGACCTCGAGGTTCGCGCCGGGTCGTTCTTCGGGATCGTCGGACCCAACGGCGCCGGCAAGACAACGACGCTCTCCATGGTCACCGGGCTGCTCCGGCCGGATGCGGGCACCGTCACGGTGAACGGCATCGACGTCTGGGGGAGCCCGATGGCCGCCAAGCGCATCATCGGCGTTCTGCCTGATCGACTGCGCCTGTTCGACCGCCTGACCGGAGCCCAGCTGCTCTATTACTCCGGGGTGCTCCGGGGTCTCGACGACGTCACCGTGCGGCAGCGCGCGGCCGACCTGGCAACCGCCTTCGGTCTCGAAGACGCGCTTAATCGCCTCGTCGCCGACTACTCGGCCGGCATGACGAAGAAGATCGCACTCGCCTGCGCGATGATCCATTCGCCGCGGCTGCTTGTGCTCGATGAGCCGTTCGAGTCCGTCGACCCGGTCTCCGCCGTCAACGTCACGGAGATCCTGCAGAAATACGTCGCCAGTGGTGGAACGGTCGTGCTGTCGAGCCACGGAATGGATCTGATCCAGCGCGTTTGCGATCATGTCGCCATCATCGTGGAGGGCGCGGTGCTGGCCTCCGGCACCATCGACGAGGTTCGCGGCGAAAAAACGCTCGAGGAACGGTTCATCGAGCTGGCCGGCGGACGAAAGGTGGCGGAGGGCATGGAGTGGTTGCACAGTTTCTCGGACTGAAAGTCCACCTACTCGCCAATCTGTTCCGGCGCAGCCCCTGGCAGGTCGTCGGCATCGTGATCGGCCTGCTCTACGGCCTCGCCCTGGCCGTCGGCCTCTTCGTAGTGCTCGTCGGGCTGCGCTTCACGGGAGATCCCGTCGCCATTCGCGACGGCCTGGTCGTCGCTGGATCACTCGTCGTGCTCGGCTTCCTGCTGTTCCCGCTGGTCTTCGGAATCGACGACACCATGGACCCGCGCAAATTCGCGACCATGGGCATCCCGACCCGGAGGCTGTCGCTCGGTCTGGCGCTGTCCTCTCTGGTCGGGGTGCCCGCGTTCGTGCTCGCGGTCGTGCTGCTCGGCACGGTCGTGACCTGGTCCCGCGGCCTCTTGGAGACGGTGCTCGCCCTCGTATCCGCCATCCTGCTGCTGGCCACCTGCATGCTCGGGTCCCGGGTGAGCACGTCGTTGGGGGCGTTCTTGCTGGCCACGCGTCGATCCCGGGAATTCACCGGAATCATCGGAGTGCTGCTTCTGGTGATGATCGCCCCCGTCGTGCTTCTGGCGCTCAACTTCGATTGGGGTCGCTACGGCCTCGACCTGATCGGCGGGCTGGCGGGCATCCTCGGCTGGACGCCCCTCGGTGCGGCCTGGGCCGTTCCCGGAGATGCCTCCACCGGGCTCTGGGGTGCGGCCGTGCTCAAACTGTTGATGGCCGCGGCAACGACGTACCTGCTGTGGCTGACCTGGCAGGGCCTGGTGGCACGGATGCTCGTCACGCCCGGCCGTGAGGCTCAGGTCCGCCAGTACGGCGGGCTCGGGTGGTTCGACAGCATGCCGCACACTCCGATGGGTGCGATTGCGGCCCGTAGCCTCACCTACTGGCGCCGCGACTCCCGGTACTGGATGTCGGTGATCGTCATCCCGGTCATCCCTCTGATCGTCATCTTGCCGCTGTCATTCGCGGGGTTGCCGATCTCCTACCTCGCTCTTCTGCCGGTGCCGTTGATGAGTGTGTTCCTGGGCTGGACCCTGCACAACGACGTCGCCCTGGACCACACCGCGGTCTGGCTGCACGTGGCCTCCGGCACCCGCGGATTCGAGGACCGGATGGGGCGGTTGGTTCCCGCACTCTTCGTGGGAATCCCGATGATCGCGGCGGGGTCGGCGATCAGTGTGTCGGTCTACGGCGACTGGGCGGTGATGCCGTCCATCCTGGGGGTGAGCACCAGTATCCTGCTGACCGGGCTCGGGCTCTCGAGTTATTCATCGGCGCGCTTCCCCTATCCGGCGACCAAGCCGGGAGACAGCCCTTTCGCTCAGCCTCAGGCGTCGGACACGGCGGCCGCGCTGATCCAGTCGTTCACGTTCGCGGGGTCGATCCTGCTTTCGCTCCCGGCTCTCGCGTGCGCGCTGCTCGGCGTCTTCGTCGACCCGGTCTGGAACATCCCGGCGCTCGTGCTGGGTGTCGCCATCGGTCTGATCACGCTCGTGGGCGGGGTCTTTCTGGGTTCGCTCGCGTTCGAACGGCGCGGGCCGGAGATGATCGCCTCCGCCGTGCGGGCCTAGGCGTCCTGACGTTCGCGTGGCGCGCGTGCTGCGCCGCTGCGCCGGTGGCACGCCACGCGCGGAGGGGCGCAGCTCCCGCGCGACTCGCTCGCGGTATCCGCCCGGCTCCGGCTCGCGGGCAGGATCAGGCAGGCCTGCCGGTGCGCCCGCGGGTTGTTTAGACTGAGTGCATGACTGATCACTTTCGCGCGAGCATCGCAGAACCCGGAAACCCCGGCACCGGTGGCGGCACCTCGACGCTCGACCGTGAGCTCGAGCAACTCCTCAACCAGGAGCACATCGAGCCGGGCGACCACGAGCGTTTCTCGCATTACGTGCCCAAAGACAAGATTCTCGAATCGGCCATTTCCGGCAAGCCGGTGCGCGCCCTCTGCGGCAAGAAGTGGTTGCCCGGACGCGACCCGGAGAAGTTCCCGGTCTGCCCGGCCTGCAAGGCCATCTACGAGAAGATGAAGGCCTGACCTGTCGGTTGAGCGCTATAGGTACAGGGTCGGGATGACCGGGTCGCCGCGCCCGAGGCGGAAGGCCTCGATCGGCAGTTCCTGCATGACGGCTGCGTGGTGCGCGCGGGCGCGGGTCGTGCCGGCCGCCCCGAGGTAGCTTTTGTCGATCACGCCGTCGGTGATCAGAGGCACCAGCAGCACGCGGTCCCGGGCGGAAGGCTCCGCGGGCGGAGTGGAGCCGGCCGGATCCTCGCCGATCAGGACGACCTCGGCGCGCGCGATCCCGGCGGAGTCGAGCCGTCGCACGGCCCGCTTTCGGCCGCCGACCGAGCTCTTCGCGGGCGAGGTCTTGGCGACGGGCACCCAGTCGCCGGCGTCGTCGCGGTGCGCGACGAGTTTGTAGACCATCCCTGCGGCGGGGGAGCCCGAACCGGTCACCACCGATGTACCCACGCCGAAGGCGTCCACGGGCGACGCGGACAGAGCGGCGATGGAGAACTCGTCGAGGTCGCTGGTGACGGTGATGTGCGTGTTGACGGCACCGAGCGAGTCCAGTTGGCTGCGGGCCTCGGCCACCCTGGTCGGCAGGTCGCCGGAGTCGATCCGGATCGACCCGAGCGCAGGTCCGGCCACCCTGACGGCCAGTTCGATGCCCGCGGCGACGTCGAAGGTGTCCACGAGCAGGGTGGTGGCCGGTCCGAAGGCCGCGACCTGGGCACGGAAGGCGTCCTCCTCGCTGTCGTGCAGGAGAGTGAAGGAGTGGGCGGCGGTGCCCATGGTGGGCACGCCCCAGCTGCGGCCGGCCTCCAGGTTACTGGTCGAGGCGAAACCGGCGATGTAGGCGGCCCGGGCGGCGGCGACCCCGGAGTACTCGCCCGTGCGGCGCGAACCCATTTCGGCGAGGGGGCGGCCCAGGCTGACCGAGACCATCCGTGCGGCGGCGCTGGCGACGGAGCTGTCGTAGTTGAGCACGCTGAGAATCAGGGTTTCGAGAATGACGCATTCGGCGAAGGTGCCGTCCACCGTGATCAGGGGAGAGCCCGGGAAGTAGACCTCGCCTTCCTGGTAGCCCCAGATGGTGCCGCGGAAGGCGTAGTCGGCGAGCCAGTCGATGGTGGGCTCGCGCACCACACTGTTGTCTCTCAGCCAGGTGAGTTCGGCATCCGTGAACCGGAAGGCCCGAATGAGATCGAGCAGCCGCCCGGTGCCGGCCACGATGCCGTAGCGGCGGCCGGAGGGGAGGTGCCGGGCGAAGGCCTCGAACTGGCACTCTCGTCCGGCGGTTCCGCTTTGGATCGCGGCGTCCACCATGGTGAGTTCGTAACGGTCGGTGCGGAATGCTGAGGATTCGGTCACCCGGAAAGCTTATCCGCCCCGCCCCGCCCGGCCCGGTACGTGTTCTTGTCGGAGTAGAGGGCCTACAGCGCCCCGAAGGCGACGATGCAGTTCTGCCCCCCGAAGCCGAACGCATTCGCCAGGGCGAACTTCACCGGCTTCTCCCGAGCGATTCGCGGCACGTAGTCGAGCGTGCAATCCGGGTCGGGGGTCGTGTAGTTGATGGTGGGCGGGATGATGCCGGTGCGGACCGACAGGGCGCAGAGCAGGCCGGAGAGGGCACCCGCGGCGCCGATCATGTGGCCGGTCATCGACTTGGGGGCGGTGACGGCGATGGAGTCGGCAGCGTGCCCGAGTGCTTGGCGAATCGCCGAGGTCTCGGCCCGGTCGTTGGCCTGAGTGGACGTGCCGTGGGCGCAGATCATGTCGATGTCGCTCGGGTTCAACTTCGACTTGATGAGGGCGCGGGTCATGGCCAGGCTCGCGAACTTGCCGGTGGGTTCGGGCGCGACGATGCTGTGGCCGTCGCTGGTGAGGGCGCCGCCCAGCACCTCCGCGTAGATCTGGGCGCCGCGGGCTCGGGCGTGGGAGAGCAGCTCCATCACGAAGACGACCGCTCCCTCACCGAAGACGAGCCCATTGCGGTCAGCGTCGAACGGCCGTGAGGCCTCGGCCGGGGAATCGTTATTCTTGGAGGCCGCGTGCATGGCGTTCAGGCCCGCGAACATGACGGGCGTGATCGCAGCCTCGACCCCGCCGGCGATGACGACGTCGGCGTCACCCATGACGAGCATGGTGCGTGCCTCGAGGAGTGCGTAGGCCCCGCTGGCGCAGGCCAGGGCACTCGCGTTGACCGGTCCGTGGACGCCGAGGTCGATCGCGATCTCGCAGGCGGCCATGTTCAGCAGAGCGGAGGGCACGAAGCGCGGCGGGATGCGCCGGGAGTCGCCGGAGTTGACGAGCTCGGTGGCTTCCTGGATCTCCGCGAAGCCGCTCACGGCGCTGTTGACGACGACCGCCGTGTCGATGCCTTCCATGGATGCGCCGAAACCGGCGTCAGCCACCGCCTCGCGGGCTGCGGCGATCGCGAGCTGCGAGGCCCGCGATGCGCGCTTGACCTGCTTCACGGTCATCCGCTCGGCCGGAATGAAGTTCTTCACCTCGCCGGCGATCTGCGTCGGCAGACCGGCGGGATCGAATTGGGTGATCCGGGCTACGCCGCTGCGGCCGCCGGTGAGGCCCGACCACGTGTCGCGCCAATTGTTGCCCAGGGGCGTCAAGGCGCCCAGCCCGGTGATTACAACTCGATCATTCACGGTGATCATCTCCTCAAACAACGAATGTGACGTCATTCTGGTGGGGCGTCCGTCGGTTGGCGGGAGCCATATTCCGAGTGTAGTTACGGCCATATTCCCCGAATGGAACGTGCTGACGCCACCGGGGCGAGACTGGGAATGTGCCGTCAATCTCCCTGTTCGGGGGGTGATCCCCGGCCGCGCCGGACCGGGTGCCGCGCGTGCGCCGGTGGGGGTCGAGGATTCCGACTAGGCTCGAATGTCGTGACGGATGCACCGATTGGAATCTTTGATTCCGGAGTGGGCGGCCTGACTGTCGCCCGGGCGATCAAGGATCAACTGCCCAATGAATCGATCCTCTACATCGGAGACACTGCGCATTCTCCGTATGGCCCGAAGAGGATCGCGGATGTGCGCGGTTTCGCCCTTGACGTTCTCGACGACCTGATTGCCCAAGATGTGAAAATGCTGGTCATCGCCTGCAACACCGCTTCGGCCGCGATGCTCCGAGATGCCCGAGAGCGCTACAGCGTGCCGGTGGTAGAGGTCATCCAACCGGCCGTGCGCCGTGCCGTGCGCACCACCCGCAACAAGCGGGTCGGCGTGATCGGCACTCTGGGCACAGTCAAATCGCGCGCCTACGACGACGCGTTCGCCGCGGCCACCGACATCCACCTCCTGACGCAGGCGTGCCCACGGTTCGTCGAATTCGTCGAGGCGGGAATCACCACGGGCGACGAACTACTGTCGGTCGCCGAAGGCTATCTCGCCCCGCTGCGGACCGCGGATGTCGACACGCTCGTTCTCGGATGCACGCACTACCCCTTCCTGCGTGGTGCCATCTCCTACGTGATGGGGGACACCGTAACCCTCGTCTCCAGCGACACCGAGACGGCCAACGACGTGTACCGGCTGTTGGTGAGCCAGGGCCTGGAACGCACCGAGCAGGCGCCGCCCAGCTACCGGTACGAGGCCACCGGCGACAGCGCCGACGATTTTCTGCACCTGGCTCACCGGCTGATCGGGCCGGAAATCGGTCGCGTAGACCTGGTCGAGACCGGGTCCTTCAGTTTGAGCGAGCTTGCCGAGTTCGCCGCATCGCATCCCAACCCCAAGGAGACCACGTGACCGACACCGTGCGCGTAGACGGACGAACGAACGACCAGCTGCGCCCCGTCACGATCGAGCGCGGTTGGAGCGACCAGGCCGAAGGGTCGGCCCTGATCTCGTTCGGGCGCACCAAGGTGCTCTGCACGGCCTCGTTCACCAACGGCGTACCGCGCTGGATGGCCGGCAAGGGTAAGGGCTGGGTCACGGCCGAGTACTCCATGCTGCCGCGCTCCACCGACTCTCGGATGGACCGCGAATCGGTCAAGGGCCGCATCGGCGGGCGTACCCACGAGATCAGCCGTCTGGTCGGACGCAGCCTGCGCGCCGTGGTCGACATGAAGGCGCTTGGCGAGAACACCATCGTGTTGGACTGCGACGTGCTCCAGGCTGATGGGGGCACCCGCACCGCGGCAATCACGGGAGCCTACGTGGCCCTCGCCGACGCCCTCGAGTGGGGCAAGGAGAAGAAGTTCCTCAGCCAGAAGGCCCAGCCTCTGATCGACAGCGTCGCGGCCATCTCCGTGGGTATCGTCGGCGGTGAGCCCATGCTTGACCTTGCCTACACCGAAGACTCCCGGGCCGAAACCGACATGAACGTGGTCGTAACCGGACGCGGCCTCTTCGTGGAGGTGCAGGGCACGGCCGAGGCCGCGCCGTTCGACCGCACCGAACTCAATTCTCTGCTCGATCTGGCGCTGGCCGGGACGATCTCCCTGACCGAGTTCCAGACGACGGCGCTGGGGCGCTAGGGCCATGCAGGTCGTTCTCGCCACCCACAATCAGCACAAGGTCGAGGAGCTGCGGCGCATCCTCGCCCCCCGGCTCCCCGACCTCGACGTGCTGGCCTACGACGGCCCCGAGCCGGTCGAAGACGGCGTCACCTTCGCCGAGAACGCTCTGATCAAGGCGCGCGCCGCCGCCGCGCACACCGGTCTGCCGGCCATCGCCGACGACTCCGGCATCTGCGTGGACCTCCTCGGCGGTTCGCCCGGCATCTTCTCGGCCCGCTGGGCCGGGCCCGCCCGGGACTCCGACCAGAACCTGCAGCTGCTGCTCTGGCAGTTGGGCGATGTGGCCGCGGAGCACCGCGGCGGACACTTCACCTGCGTCGCCGCGCTGGCCATGCCCGACGGCACGGAGTGGCACGTGACCGGGGAATGGCCCGGGCGGATCCTGACCGAGCCGAGCGGCGCCGGCGGCTTCGGCTACGACCCGATTTTCCTGCCCGACGGCTATGCGATTTCCGCCGCCGAGCTGACCCCGAACGTGAAGAACGAGCACAGCCACCGGGCGAGGGCCTTCGGCAAGCTGATTCCGGTGCTGGAGACGCTGCTGGAAGCCTGACCGGCGTATCCGTCTCGACTGCTGAGAACGGCACTCATTCCCAACTGACGGCTGAACTGGCGGCCGAATGCCCGCGGCCCTAGCGTGGAGGCATGGGCCATGATCACGCGCACACCTCGCAGACGAACCGGGCGCGTCTGTCGGTGGCGATCGGGATTGTCGCCGCGGTGCTCGTGGTGGAGGTCGTCGGCGCCTGGCTGACCGGTTCCCTGGCCCTGCTGGCGGATGCCGGCCACATGTTCTCCGACCTCGCGGGTCTGATCATCGCTCTGACGGCCACCGTGGTGGCCGCGCGGCCGGCTACCGACCGGCAGACGTTTGGTTACCAACGGGCCGAGGTGTTCGGCGCCCTGCTGAACGGGCTCATCCTGCTGGGGGTTGCCATCGCCGTCGTGATCGGCGCCGTCGGCCGACTGGTCGACGCCGGCGGCAGCGAGGTGCGGGCGACTCCCATGCTGGTCGTGGCCGTGATCGGCCTCCTGGCCAACGTCGCGGCCCTGCTCCTGCTGCGCCCGGCGGCCGGGTCGTCGATCAATATGCGCGGCGCTTACCTCGAGGTGCTCGGGGACACCCTGGGCTCGGTGGCGGTCATCGCCGCGGCCGGGGTCATCCTATTGACGGGCTTTGTGCAGGCCGATGCGATCGCGTCGCTGATCATCGCCGGCATGATCGCGCCCCGAGCCCTCGTGCTGCTGCGCGACGTGGTGCGGGTGCTGAGCGAATCGGTGCCGGCCGACACGGATGTCGCAGAGATCCGGCGGCACCTGCTGGAAACGAACGGCGTGGTGGCGGTACACGATGTGCACGTGTGGATGATCACCTCCGGGGCCCACGTCTTCAGCGCCCACGTCGTGGTCGAACCTGTGGTGCTCGGCTCGGGTGGCTCCGGCGCACTTCTCGACGAGCTCTCCGCGTGTCTGGCCGACCATTTCGATGTGGACCACTCGACGTTCCAGCTCGAGCCGGCCGAGCACGCGGCGCACGAGGAGAACCCGCACCGGTAGCGTGACCCGCCGGGGGCAGCCCGGACTGTGCAGAGCTCAGAGTTCAGAGCTCAGAGCTCAGAGCTCAGAGCTCAGAGCTCAGAGCTCGTGTTTGTGCTCGTCGTGTTTGTGCTCGTCATGCGTGTGCTGGTGGGGATCCGCGAAGGCGTCGGCGTCGAGGACGAGGCTTCCGGTCTGGATGGTCCGTCCGGCGCGCGCGTCACGGCGGGCTCTGGACGCGGACTGTAGGTAGTGGAAGACGGTGGGGATGAGCGTGATGAAGACCGCGGCCAGCAGGATGATGTCGATGTAGTTCTGAACGAAATCTGCGACTGGTGGGATGTAGCCGAGGAAGAAACCGAAGTAGGTGAGGCCGGTGCCCCAGAGGAGGGCGCCGATCAGGTTGTACAGCGAGTACTTGCGGTAGTCCATGTGGCCGACGCCGGCCGCGACCGGGGCGAAGGTGCGCACGATCGGCACGAAGCGGGCCACGATGACGGCCACGCCGCCGAAGCGAACAAAGAACGCGTTCGTGCGCTCGACGTTCTTAATGCTGAACAAACCGGATTCTTTGCGCTCGAAGACCCTGGGCCCGAACTTGTGCCCGATCAGGTAGCCGACTTCTCCGCCGAAAAAGGCCGAGAATCCGATGGCCAGGGCCACCCACCAGATGTCGATCTGGATGACCCCGGCAAAGGTCAGCAGGCCGGTGATGACCAGCAGGGTGTCGCCGGGAAGCAGAAACCCCACCAGCAGGCCGGTCTCGGCGAAGACGATCGCGCAGACGCCCAGGAGGGCCCAGGGCCCGAACCCGTTGATCAGGACTTCCGGGTCGAGCCAGGGGATAACTGCCGTGGGAAGCAGGGCCGTATGAATCACTAAGAAACTCCTGTGGGCGTCGGTCAGATCGGCCGGGCGGCGGGATCACTGTGTGCTCTGTTACAGGCTAACGCGGTTTGCCGACAGTGCGCCGTGGGCTCGCAGGGGGTCACGGGGCCTGGACCACTGTCGGGTCGTCGAGCGCACTGCGGGCATCGAGCCGGTTCTGGGCGCGATCCATCAGCTGGGTGCGCATGCCGAAGACGATTGAGGCCGTGATGAAGACCCCGGCGATGACATAGGCGGCGCTCGTCACGCCGGGGATGGCGGCCGCGTAGTAGCCGGTGAGGGTGAGACCCACGCCCCAGGCCAGGGCTCCGACCAGATTGCTGGTCAGGAACGTGTAGTAATTCATGCGGCCGACGCCGGCGATCACTGGCACGAAGACGCGGCCCCATGGCATGAACCGGGCGACGACCACTGACCACCAGCCGTACTTGTGGTAGAAGGTCTCCGTCTTGGCGATGGCCGTGCGGGTGTGGCGGCCGCCGTGGCGGTCCAGGTAGGAGCGGCCGAAGTGGCGACCGAGTAGGAAACCGACCTGGTCACCCAGGAACGCGGCGATGCCGGTTCCGACGGCCAGAACAGCGATGCTCAGGCTCGGCGTGGATGCAGCCACCAGGCCGGAGCCGAAAAGCAGGGAGTCGCCGGTGATGAACGGGATGAAGATCCCGAGGAACACCGCCGTTCCGGCGAAGACCAAGGCCCACACGAGCAGATAGAAAAGTACGACGCCGGTACTCTCCAGCAGTTCGTTCAATTGGCCGTCCAGGGCCGAGATGTGACTCATGTGCGGGAGAGGGGACTTGAACCCCCACGCTCGAAAGCACAGGAACCTAAATCCTGCGTGTCTGCCAATTTCACCACTCCCGCGAAGTGCGCTTCCAGTGTACTTCGCGGGAGTGCCCTGCCCGTGAGCGTTGGCCACCTCCGTGGACCGGACACCGGGTCACCGCGCTGCCTCATCGCCGCCAGGGTCGGCCAGATCGGCACGTCTCCGGGCTCGTGGCTGTGGATAAGTCGGGCGTGGTCGGCGCGGGATGGGCGATCATGCAGGAATGAGCGAAGCCGTGCGCATCATCACCGAGCAGGTTCGCACTCGCGTGCGTCGCGATGGCGTTGACCTGGCGTCGAACTCCGGGCTCGCCGAACAGTACGTGCGCGACGAGGTGCAGCGCTACGCCGAGCGGGCGCTCGGCAACTCCCTGCCGCTGATCGCCGACGAGCGCCAGGCGGCGCGCGAAGTCGTGGCCTCACTGACCGGGTTCGGGTCGCTGCAACCGTTCCTCGATGATCCCGGCATCGAGGAAATCTGGATAAACGCGCCCAGCCGGGTGTTCGTGGCCCGCGATGGGGTGCCCGAGCTGACCACCATGGTGCTCACCGCGCGGGAGGTACGCGACCTGGTCGAGCGGATGCTGCAGGCCTCCGGCCGCCGCGTCGACCTCTCCTCCCCGTTCGTCGATGCCTCTCTGCCCGACGGGTCGCGGTTACACGTGGTCATCCCGGATATCACCCGCCAGCACTGGGCGGTCAATATTCGCAAGTTTACCCGGCGCATTCGCGACCTGAACCAGCTGGTCGGGCTCGGGTCGCTTACGCAGCAGTCGTCCGAGTTTCTGCGCATGTGCGTGCTGGCCGGGCAGAACATCCTCGTCTCCGGTGCCACCCAGACCGGCAAGACCACCATGCTCAACGCACTGCTCTCGGCCACGCGCAAGAACGAGCGCATCGTGACGGTGGAGGAGACGTTCGAACTCGACCTGGCCGCGCGCGACGTCGTAGCGATGCAGTGCCGCCAGCCGAGCCTCGAGGGAACCGGGGAGATCACCCTGCGCCGCTTGATCAAGGAGTCGCTGCGGATGCGCCCCGATCGGCTGATCGTCGGCGAGGTGCGCGAAGCCGAGAGCCTCGACCTGCTCATCGCCCTGAACAGCGGGCTACCGGGCATGTGTTCGATCCACGCCAACAGTGCCCGGGATGCCCTCGGCAAACTGTCCACGCTGCCGCTTCTGGCGGGCCGCAACATCGACTCCTCGTTCGTGCTGCCGACCGTGGCCGGCTGCATCGACATCGTCGTGCACTGCGAGATCGACCGGCACGGACGGCGCCGGGTGACGGAGATCCTTGCGCCGAGCGGCCAACTGTCAGGGGCGATGATCGAGGCCAGCCCGATCTTCCTGGCCCAGCGGGGCGCCCTCGAGCCGACCGGGGGGTATCCGACAAAGCTGGCCAAGTTCCACGCGGCCGGACTCGACCCGGCCATCGTGCTGCGGGCCGGGGCCGTATGACGCTCGCACTCGGGGCTCTGCTCGGCACCGGGCTGCTCCTGGTCGCCACGCCGTTCCTCTGGCCGCGAACCAAGGGCAAGGCCCGGTCCCGCACGCAGGGACGGCTGCGGGCGAACCTCTCCCAGGCCGGACTAGGCAGCCTGCCGCTGCCGGCCTTCGTCGCCCTCTCTGTGGTGCTGGGGCTGGCGGTGTCGGCACTGAGCCAGGCTCTCCTGGGCATCGCTGCCCTGTCGATCGTCACCGCGCTCGCCGGGCTGTCGCTGCCGACGCTGATGGTCGTCTGGCGGGTGCGCGCCCGGCGCCGGGCGAACCGCGCCGTCTGGCCCGACGTCGTTGACCACCTGGTGTCAGCGGTCCGGTCAGGCCTGGCACTGCCGGACAGCGTCGGCAGCCTGGCAGGGGCCGGCCCGGTGTCGACGCGGCCCGCCTTCGCCGAGTTCGCCCGGGAGTACCAGGCGACCGGCAACTTCGGTTCCGCCGTCGACGGGCTCAAGATCTCCCTGGCCGACCCGGTGGCCGACCGCATCCTGGAGACGCTGCGCATGGCCCGGGAGGTAGGCGGCAGCGATCTCACGGTCGTGCTGCGCAGCCTCGCGGCCTGGCTCCGGCAGGATGCCGCCATCCGCTCGGAGGTCGAGGCGCGCCAGTCCTGGATCGTCAACGCGGCGCGGCTGGGCGTGGCCGCGCCCTGGATCGTGCTGCTGCTCCTTGCCTCCCGGCCGGAGGCTGCGGTTGCCTACAACACCTCCGCCGGTGTCGTCGTGATCGTCGGCGGCCTCGGCGTCTCCGTGGTTGCCTACCGCCTGATGGTGGCGCTGGGACGGCTGCCCGAGGAACGCCGGTGGTTCAAATGAGCGCCGCGCAGGCCTGGGCGCTGTTCTGTGGCACCGCGTTGGGTGTGGGGCTCTGGTCGCTCGCCAGCTTGGTGCCTCGGCTGAGTCGGCCGCGCCTCGCGCAGAGGCTGGCGCCGTACATCCTCGACGTGTCGGCGGAGGCGCGGCTATTCGTGGGGCGTACGACGGTGCATCCGTTGCCGGTGCTCGGCACCCTGTTCGCGCCCGTGTTCGGTGCCCTCAAACGAGCGTTCGGCGCCGTTCTCGGCGGCTCGGAGACGATCGCCCGACGGCTCAGTCAGTCGGGGTCGGTCCGCGGCGCCGACGAGTTCCGATCGGAGCAGGTGGTGTGGGCGCTCGCTGGACTCTTCGTCGGGGCAGGTGCGGTGGTTGCCCTACCGGCGTTTCGGTCGATGCCGGTGCTGGTGCAGGTCGTTCTGCCGGTGGTCGCCGCGGCGGGCGGCGCGCTGGCCCGCGATTGGATGCTCGGCCGCGCCGCCACCGCCCGCCTCGCGCGCATGCAGAGCGAGTTTCCGACCGTCCTCGAGTTCATGACGCTGTCGCTGTCGGCGGGGGAGGGCATCCTGGATGCGCTCGCCCGGGTCTCGCGCACGAGCACGGGCGAATTGTCGCGGGAGCTGGCGGGGGTGGTGGCGGATGTGCGCACCGGGGTTCCGCTCGCCAGCGCCCTGCACGCGTTGTCACGCCGGATCGCGCTGCCTGCGGTGACCCGGCTGGTCGATCAGGTCACGGGTGCGCTCGACCGGGGAACCCCGCTCGCGGAGGTGTTGCGCGCCCAGGCGCAGGATGCCCGGGAAGAGGCCAAACGCGGTCTGATCGAGGTGGCCGGAAAGAAAGAGGTTGCCATGCTCGTGCCGCTGGTTTTCCTGATTCTGCCCATGACGATCCTGTTCGCGATCTTCCCCGGCCTGTTCATCCTGCAGAGCGGGTTCTGAACCACTGAGCCACTGAACCACTGAACCACTGAGCCACTGCCGCACGAGAGAACCACTGTCCCCACGAGAGAAAGTGAGTCAATCATGAAGACACTGCAGCGACGTGTGCGCGACCGGTGGAGCGACGCCGGCGGGGACGAACGAGGCGACGTTCCGGGATGGGTGCTCATCACCCTGATGACGGCCGGGCTGGTCATGATCATCTGGGGTCTGGCCGGTCCGGCGTTGAGCGGCGTGTTCCAACAGGCGATCGACCGGGTCAGCGGAATGTGACCGGCCGTGACGCGCACGCGGGGGAACCGAACCCGATCGCTCGGTGGTGAGGAGGGTTCGGCGGCCGCCGAATTCGTGATGGTCGGGGCACTGCTGACCGCGCTGACGCTCGGCGTCATGCAGCTGGGGCTGACCCTGCTCGTGCGCAACACCGTACTTGACGCCGCCGCCGAGGGAGCCCGGTACGCCGCGCTCGCCGACAGCGGGCTGGGTGAAGGTGCGGCACGCACCCGCGAGCTGATCACGACATCGATCGGGCCCGCGTATGCGACCGATGTGGAGGCCAGCTATGGCGACTACGGCGGGTTCCCGAGCGTGCAGGTGCGTGTCGTGGCGCCGCTGCCGCTGCTGGCCCTGTTCGGCGTCGATCGCGGGCTGGAGGTGGTCGGACATGCGGCGGTCGAGACCCTGCGGTAGTGGGGGCCGAGCCAGCCGTTGGCGTGTGTGGTCGGCGAACGGAGAGCAGGGTTCGGCCTCGCTGGAGTTCATCACGGCCGGCCTGATCCTGCTGGTGCCGCTGGTCTACCTGGTGCTGGCGATGGCGGCGCTGCAGGCCGGCGCCCTCGCCGTGGAGGGAGCAGCCCGCCAGGCAGCACGCGTCTACGTCCAGGCGCCCGATGAGGCCGCGGCGAACGCCCGTGCCGAGCGGGCCGTGCAGTTCGGGCTGACGGACTACGGCATCGACCCCGCGGGTGCCGAGGTCAACGTGGCCTGCGAGGCCGGTGTGAACGGATGCCTGACCCGGCAGAGCACGGTCACGGTCACCGTGCGCATCCGGGTGGCCTTGCCGCTGCTGCCGGACCTCCTCTCACTGCGCGAATCGGCCAGTGTTCCCCTGGAGGCCCAGGCCACGCAGACGGTGTCCCGCTTCTGGCGGGCCGGATGAGCGGCGGCGGAGGCTCGGCGGTCGCCTGCGTGGCCGCTCTCGCCGGCACGCCATCGGGATCTCGGGCAGTGGGGTGGCGGCGCCGGCTGCCGATCCGGCCCGGAGGCGAGAAGGGATCGACGCTCATCCTCACGATCTTCTACGGCTTCCTCGCCCTGCTGCTGATCCTCGTCGTCGTGGCCGCAACCTCTCTGTACCTGGAGCGCAAACGCCTGCTGACCCTCGCGGACGGCGCTGCGCTCGCCGGGGCCGAAGCGTTCGACTTGGGCGCGATGGCCGTCACGGTCGACGGCTCGGGCGCGGAGCTGCGACCCTCTCTGTCGTCTGCTGAAGTGCGGACGGCCGCGGAAGAGTTTCTCGCAGCCACCCCGAATGGCCGAATGGAGGGGCTGAGGGTGAGCGGTGCGGCATCCGTCGACGGGCAAAGCGCCACGGTTTCACTGAGTGCCTATTGGCGTCCGCCGGTGCTGGCCGTGCTGCTGCCGGCCGGGGTGCCGCTGGAGGTCACGGCGGTGGCGCGCTCGGTGTTCCGCTAGCGTTAGCAAAACGCGCCTGCCCCGGCGCAGGGGAGGAGCATCGTGACGGCCGAGCGCGACCGCCTGACCGGTGCCGGCGCCCAGGTCGTGACCGAGGTGAGCATCAACTTCGGGTCGTCCCTCGCCGGTCTGGCCATTCCGCTCGTCGGCTCACCCGTCGTCGTCGCAGTGCGCCAGCTGGTGATGGCCGCCACGGTGCTGCCGTTCTACCGGCCCAAGCTCGCCGGCCTGACCTGGCGGCGGCTGTGGCCCGCGCTGGCGCTCGGCGTCGTGCTCGCGGTGATGAACCTCACCTTCTACGAGGCCGTCGACCTGCTCGGACTCGGCATCGCCGCCACAATCGAGTTCCTCGGCCCGTTCGCACTCGCGCTGGCCTCGTCGCGACGCCTGCTCGACTTCGTCTATGCCACCGCTGCGGCGGGCGGGGTGTTCCTGCTCACCTGGTCTGACGGGGCACTCAATCTGGTCGGCATCCTCTTCGCCCTGACCGCGGCGGCGTCATGGGCGGCCTACATTCTGCTGACCCGCAAGGTGGCCGTGACCTTCCCCGGACTTGAGGGCATTTCCGTGGCCAGCGTCGTGAGCCTGACCTTGCTGGTGCCGTTCGCGCTGCTCACGGTCGACTGGTCGAGCCTCAATTGGGGCGTGATCGGGCTGCTGCTCGCCATCGGCGTGCTCTCGTCGGCGTTCCCGTACACGCTGGACACCTTCATCCTGCGCCGCATCACCCCGCGCCTCTACGCAATCATCACCAGCTTCGGCCCCGTGATCGCGGCGCTGTTCGGCGCGCTGGTGCTGGGGGAGACCTTCCTGGTGCAGCAGCAGATCGCCATCCTTGTGGTGTGCGTGGCGGCCGGCGCGGCCATCGCCAGCCAGCGTGAAACGCCGAAATCCGAACTCGAGATCATCGCGGGCGCGACGCCCTGATCGGGCGCGATTCTCCGATCGGGCGCGTGCGGGTATCCGTCGCCGGCTGCCCGGCGTTGAACCAATTCGACGGAGATATTGTCTCAAAGGCCTGTTTTCAGCGGGTCTGGGGCTGATTTCGGCAAAATCTCCGTCGAATTCGTTAGGGACGGGCTATCTGCGCAGCGCCCAGGGTTAGGGGACTGACTCGGCTAGGTGACGATGATGCCGAGGTGTGCGGCGAGAACGGGCGCGAGCAGGCTGAGCTGGGCGTCGTCGATGGTGGCGCCGCGCAGACCCTCGAGGCCGTGGATGGCGCTGAAATCACTGGAGCGCAGGTCGGCGTCCTTGAGGGTGGAACGGGTTACGTCGAGGGTGCCGATGCGGCAGGAGCGCAGCTCCATGCGGTGCACGGTGGCGCCGCCCAGGTCGAGCTCTTCGATGATGCAATTGGAGAGCAGCACGTCGGTGAGCGTGGCGCCGCGCAGGTTCACGAAATCGAGCTTGGATCCGTCGATGTGCACCGAACGCAAGGTGGCCTCGTAGAGCTCGACCGACCCGAGCCGGGAGTGCTCGATCGAAACGTCCCGCCAGCTCGAGCGCGGCGCCGAGAAGACCGACGCGTGCAGCTCGCCGGCCACGCAGTCGGCGACGGATGCCCCGCGCAGCTGGGTATCGCTGAGAGACACTCCCCGCAGCTCGCACTCCTGGAAGCCGATGCCGGTCAGGTCCCGGCTTGACAGGTCGCAGCCGACGAAACGCTCGGCTTCCCGGCTGTCACCGGCGCGGAGGTCGCTGCCGTCGGCATCCGTCAGACCGGTGAGTACGATGCGGTCGAGCTGCGGGCCGCGGGTTTTCGCGCGTGCCACCGCTAGGAATCAGGGGTGGCGGCAGGCACGGCCTCCAGCACGAACACCGGGATGACCCGGTCGGTCTTTTTTTCGTAGTCGGCGTAGTCGGGGAACGCGGCCACGGCCCGCTCCCACCACGCAGCGCGTTCGGTGCCGGTGACCTCGCGGGCCAGCATGTCCTGACGGCTGGGGCCATCCTGCAGTTCCACAAGCGGGTGGGCCACCACATTGCCGTACCAGACGGGGTTCTTCGGGCTGCCGCCGAGGGAGGCGATGGCGGCGTAGGCACCGTCGTGCTCCACGCGCATCAGCGGGGTCTTGCGCAGCTTGCCCGACTTGGCCCCGAGGGTGGTGAGCACGATGACGGGCATCCCGCGCAGGGTGGTGCCCTCCGTGCCTCCGGAGCTTTCGTACAGGTCGACCTGGTCGCGCACCCACTGCTGGGTGCCGGGCTCGTATTCTCCGATGAGGGGCATACGACCACTAAACGCCCACGGTCGGACTCCTATTCCCCGGGTTCAGCGCGGTCGGGCCGAGGTAGCGTCAGGGACGCATGCGCGGCCGGCGAGGCGCGTAGCGGGGGATGTAACGGCCCAGAATCACGGCGCCGAACAGTCCGAACACTCCCATCACCCCGCTGGCGATCGAGATGGTGGCGACCGCGGTCAGGCCGGCCACGGCCAGGGGGGCGACCGCGCCGCCCAGGTCGGCGGTGAAACGCCACGCGCCCAGGAACGGCGCCGGACTGGTGTTCTTCGGCGCCAGGTCGGCGCCGAGGGTCATCAGCAGACCGCTGCCGATGCCGTTGGCAAGCGACAGGATCATGGCCACGGCGATGAACCACTCCACGTTGGTGGGCAGGTCGTGCGTGAACGCGAGGATGAGGTGCCCGGTACCCAGACCGATCATCGACGGGATGGCGGTCCACAGGCGACCGAAGCGGTCCATGATCTGGCCGCTGGCGTAGAAGAGGGCGAAGTCGACCGCGCCGGCGATGCCGATGATCAGGGCGATGTCGGGGACGCTGATGCCGATGCTGACCGCCCAAAGCGGGAGCAGCACCGTGCGGGAGGCGCGCATCGCCCCGATCAGGCCCGCGCCCGTGCCAAGGCGCAGGAGCACCGCTCGGTAGCTCCAGATGGTGCGGAACAGCCCCTGGGATTCCTCGGCCGCGAGCTCCCGCCCGGCCGGCACGACAGATCCGTCGGGCGCCTTCACCAGTTGCGGGCCACCGAAGGTGCTCTCGGGATCGGGCAGCAGGAGCAGCATCGCGGCCGCGCCGAGGCAACAGACCACGAACACCCAGAACACCGACTCGGTGCTGTCGGTGAGGCTGAGCAGGGCGGCGGCGATGAACGGGCCGATGAACCAGCCAGCGCGGAAGATGCCGCCGAGAGTCGACAGCGCCCGGGCCCGGTAGGCCAGAGGCACGTAGCTGGTCATGAACGCGTGGCGAGCCAGGGCGAACACCGCGGTGGCCAGGCCGATCAAGAAAATGCCGATGCCCAGCACGAGCGGGTTGGGAGCGACGATGCAGATCAGCACGGCGATGATCGCGAGCAAGGATGCCCAGATCATGGCGTTGCGCTCCCCGATAAGGGAGACCACCCAGCCGCTCGGGATGTCCCCGGCCAGTTCACCCACCATGATCATGGCGGCGATGAACCCGGCGATCGCGAGTGTGGCACCCAGGTCCTTGGCCACTATCGGGATCAGCGGGATGATCGCGCCCTCGCCGATGGAGAACAGGAGGGTCGGCAGGAACGCGGCGAGTGCGACGGAACGCATCTGGAAGGGGCGATCGGCGTTACTCATGGCCTCTCGATGTTATCCCCGGGCGGGTGTTGGTGTTTCGAGTCCGCGCCCTTGCGGCAGCTTCGACCCGAACGAATTCGACGGAGATTCTGCCTAGATCAGCACTGAGCGGGCCGAAAGAGCGCTTTCACACGAGAATTTCCGTCGAATTGGTTGACGCCGGGCAGGGCATTCCGCCGTGCACGAACCGCGGCCACACGGAATGGTCAGCATGGACCTTTCCAGGGTTCGGACCAGCCGTCTCCGGCGCTGAAAGCGGACTCCACGAGCGGATGCCGTGACCGGGTGGCCCGGTAGGCTGGGGTCCGACATGATTGAGCTGGAATTCTCGGAGCAGATCGCCGCACTGCGGGCCACGTTCGACGACATCCGGTCGGTGGTCGATATCGATCGACTCCGCACCGATATCGCCGACCTGAATGAACAGGCCGGTGCGCCCGACCTGTGGGACGATTCCGTGCGAGCGCAGAAGGTGACCAGCCAGCTGAGCCATCGCCAGTCGGAGCTGGCCCGCATTGTGAGCATCGAGTCGCGCCTCGACGACCTTGAGGTGCTGGTGGAACTCGCCAACGCCGAGGGTGACCAGGAATCGGCTGACGAGGCCACCGCGGAACTCGCGAGCATCACGAAGGTGCTCGGCGATCTCGAGGTGCACACGCTGCTCAACGGCGAATTCGACGTGCGTCCGGCGGTCATCACCATCCGTTCCGGCGCCGGCGGCGTCGACGCGGCCGACTTCGCCGAGATGCTGCTGCGTATGTACCTGCGCTGGGCCGAGCAGCACAACTACCCCGTGCAGGTGCTCGACGTGGGCTACGCCGAGGAGGCCGGCATCAAGAGCGCAACCATCCAGGTGGATGCGCCCTACGCCTTCGGCACGCTGAGCGTCGAAGCCGGCACGCACCGTCTCGTGCGGATGAGCCCGTTCAACTCCGCCGGTAAACGCCAGACCTCCTTCGCCGCTGTGGAGGTGGTGCCGCTGATCGAGCAGACCGAGTCGATCGAGGTGCCCGAGAACGACATCCGGGTCGACGTCTTCCGCTCCAGCGGCCCCGGCGGCCAGTCCGTGAACACCACCGACTCCGCCGTGCGCATCACCCACCTGCCCACGGGCACGGTGGTGAGCTGCCAGAACGAGAAGAGCCAGATCCAGAACCGGGCCGCCGCCATGCGCGTGCTTCAGTCCCGGCTGCTGGTGCTGCAGCGCGAGCAGGAAGCCGCCACCAAGAAGGAGCTGGCCGGGGTGATCACGGCCAGCTGGGGCGACCAGATGCGCAGCTACGTGCTCGCGCCGTATCAAATGGTCAAGGACCTGCGCACCAACTACGAGGTCAACAATCCCAGCCAGGTGTTCGACGGCGACCTTGACGGTTTCATCGCCGCAGGCATCCGTTGGCGCAAGCAGGCGCCGGAGGGTTAGAGCCTCGATCTGCGGGTCTGTCACCGGTTAGGTATGTCGGAGTAGGAATTATCAGGATGCCTGCCTAGGCTCAAGGGGCCATGATTCGTTTTGACACCATCACCAAGAAGTATCCGGGAACGAACCGACCGGCACTAGACGCCATCAGCGTCGAGGTGCTGCGCGGAGAGTTCGTCTTTCTCGTCGGTGCTTCCGGTTCGGGGAAATCGACCTGCCTCCGCCTTGTGCTGAAGGAAGACCGGCCCACCAGCGGCAGCATTCACGTGCTCGGACAGGACCTGCGGTCGATCTCCAACCGCAAGGTGCCCTATTTCCGCCGCAACATGGGCGTCGTCTTCCAGGACTTCCGCCTGCTGCCGAACAAGAGCGTTTTCGACAACGTGGCGTTCAGTCTGCAGGTGATCGGCAAGTCGCGCGGCTTCATCCAGGAAGCCGTGCCCGACACCCTCGAGATGGTCGGACTGGCCGAAAAGGCGCTGCGCCTGCCCCACGAACTCTCCGGTGGTGAGCAGCAGCGTGTTGCCATCGCGCGCGCCATCGTGAACAAGCCGCAGATCCTGCTGGCCGACGAGCCCACCGGAAACCTCGACCCCACCACCAGCGCCGGCATCATGGCCCTGCTCGAACGTATCAACGCCGCCGGCACGACCGTGATCATGGCCACCCATGAGGCCGGCATCGTCGACCAGATGCAGCGCCGCGTGATCGAACTCGTCGGCGGACGCATCGTGCGCGACGAGCGCCAGGGTGGCTACGCCACTGCAGCCATCCCCACCACCACCGCCGGCACCGGGCGCCGTTCCGCCCGAGAGGTTCCCAGCGGCTCGTCGGGTGTGGCACCTGCGGCTGCGGCACCGTCATCCATGTTCGCGCCCGCCGCCGCCGCCGTGCCCACTGACGAGGTCGTGCCTGCGTCGCACCCTCCCCTCACCTTTCCACCGGTTCCCGTGCCGGCGCCGGTCGCCGAGCCTGCCGCGGCCCCGTTCTCAGTCGCGAAGGGTCCGGCCGATCCGGCGCCCCTCGACGACGGATCGTCCAAGGACGCAGAAGTGGAAGCAGAAGCAGAAGCAGAAGCAGAAGTTGAAACAGAAACAGAAACAGAAACGGACGCAGAAGCAGAAGCAGACGCCGACGCTGCGATGACCGACCTGAGCCGGGCCATGACCCGGCCGGTTCTTCCGATCACCCAGCACGACGTGCCGGAGCAGTTGACTCTGGCCGAGAAGCTCGGGCTGCGCGCGCCGGGCGAAAAACCGGACCAGACCGGCGAACAGAATGTAGGGCCCACCCGATGAGACTCGGACTCGTGCTCTCCGAAGCAGCCAACGGCCTGCGCCGCAACGCCTCCATGGTCGTTTCCGTGGTGCTCGTGACCTTCATCTCGCTGACCTTCGTCGGTGCCGCGATCCTGATGCAGATGCAGATCGGCCAGATGAAGAACTTCTGGTACGACCGCGCCCAGGTGGGCATCTATATGTGCACCGCCATTTCGTCGGGTGAGACGTGCACGGCCGGGGGGGCCACGCCCGAACAGATCGACACGGTCAAGGCGCAGCTCGAATCGCCTACCCTGTCACCGTTCATCGACAAGTACTACTTCGAGACTCACGACCAGGCCTTCGAGAACTTCAAGAAGCAGTTCGCCGACAATCCGGTGGTCGACTACGTCACCGCTGACCAGCTGAACGAAACCTTCTGGGTCAACCTCGGCGATCCCTCGCAATCGGATGTGCTCGTAGAGGCGCTGTCCGGCGTCGCCGGTGTTGAGAACGTCGCGGACCAACGAAAGTACCTGGACCAGATCTTCTCCGTGCTGAACGTCGCCAGTTACACCGCGATCGGCATCGCCGCGCTGATGCTTGTGGCGGCGGCCCTGCTGATCGCCACCACCATCCGTCTCTCCGCGTTCTCCAGGCGGCGCGAGCTGGGCATCATGAGGCTGGTCGGGGCATCCAACCGGTTCATTCAAACGCCCTTCATCCTGGAGGGTGTGTTCGCGGCTCTGCTGGGATCGCTGCTGGCGGGAGGTGCCGTACTCGGTCTCGTGTACTGGTTCGTGCAGGGCTATCTGGGCGAACGTCTGACCAACTTCTCCCTCGTCGGCATGCAAGACGCCCTCGTGGTGGTGCCGATCCTGTTGGTGGTCGGCGCGGTGCTGGCGGCCTTCTCCGCGCAATTCGCCATCACGCGCTATCTGAAGGTCTGACCTACTCCGCGCGACCCGCCCCCAGAGCGCTAGACTAGTGGGCTGGTCGGCATCGCGCCCGAACACACCCACCGATTCGAGGAGTATGCCGTGCCCAGGGAAATAGGCGAGAAGGTCGTCTCGACCAATCGCAAGGCACGCCACGATTACCTCATTGAGGAGACCTACGAGGCCGGAATGGTGCTCAGCGGCACGGAGGTCAAGTCTCTCAGGGCCGGTCGGGCCTCGCTCGTCGACGGCTACGCCTTCATCGAGAATGGCGAGATCTGGCTGGACGCCGTGCACATCCAGGAGTACGTCGCCGGCACGTGGACCAACCACCCGCCGCGGCGCAAGCGCAAACTCCTGATGCACAAGCAGGAGATCATCAAGATCAGCCACAAAACCAAGGAGGGCGGCTACACGCTCGTCCCGCTGCGGCTCTACTTCAAGAACGGCAAGGCCAAGGTCGAGATCGCGGTCGCCAAGGGCAAGAAAGAGTACGACAAGCGCCAGACACTGCGCGAGCGCCAGGACAAGCGCGAGTCCGACCGGGCCATCTCCGCCCGAAAGAACCTCGGCGACTAGCCTTCCACCTCGTCGTATTGTAAGCTGAGGGGCTGCACGATCCATTCGGGCCGTGCGGATTGACACTCAGCAGATTGAAAACTCAACAGCGTGTGATGGTGACCCACTCGAATGCCGCCATGGTGGCAATGAGTGCACAGGGGGATGATCGGTTTCGACATTGCCTGCGCAATTATGAGAAGCGGGTCGAGGATGCAGGGTTATCTCGTAAACGATCTCTGCAAAACAATAAGTGCCAAATCAAACCGCACTGACTTCGCCCTCGCTGCCTAAGCGAGCGCACTAAGAAGTCCGCCAGGCCGGGAATGCTCTCTACCCGGACCCTGACGTCATTTAGAGAGATTGCTCCTACTCTGAGCCGCGGGGTGTAGGGGGACTTAAACGAGGGCTGGGCTCGTCGGATTAGATGCCAGCGGCAAATTCCGGAGCCGAGTAGAACGATTTCACTGGATACACCCGTAGAAGGCATATGACCACAGCAGTGGACGGGGGTTCAATTCCCCCCATCTCCACCACCGGTTGCTGTCACACGTCGTTAAGCCGAAAGGCCCGACCCCTTATGGGGTTCGGGCCTTTTTGCGTCGTGATTATGGGGGAAGATGGGCCGGGAGGAACTCAATGGCGGCTGCGTGGGTGAAGAAGTGGGTGCCGGGTGTCGATACCGCGCTCACCTACCGGCGCGCCTGGCTGCTCCCCGACCTGAGGGCGGGGCTTGTGCTCACCGCCCTGCTGATTCCGGTGGGCATCGGCTACGCCGAGGTGGCCGGCCTGCCGCCAGAGACCGGCCTGTACGCCACGATCATACCGTTGGCGGCATATGCCTTGTTCGGCCCCTCTCGCGTGCTGGTGCTCGGCCCCGACTCGGCCCTGGCGCCGATCATCGCGGCCGTGATCCTGCCGCTTGCCCTCGGCGACGACGACCGAGCGGTGGCCCTGGCGGGACTACTCGCGATCATGGTCGGCCTGATCCTCCTGCTGGGCGGACTGATCCGCCTCGGATTCGTGACCGACCTGCTCTCCAAGCCCATCCGGGTCGGCTACCTGAATGCCCTCGGCCTCCTGGTGATCATCTCCCAACTGCCGGCGCTGCTGGGGCTTGCGATCGAGTCGGGTCCGCCGATTGCCGACGTGATCGCAATCGGAGCGGGTGTTGCCGGGGGCGAAGTCCACCTCACCGCGTTGCTCTTCGGACTCGGGTCGCTGCTCACCATCGTGGGTCTGTCCTGGGGCAGATCTCGGATCCCCGGCGTGCTCGTGGCCGTCGTACTGGCGACACTGCTGACTGCCGTACTCGGGCTACACAGCACCATACCCGTCGTCGGGGCGATGCCGCAGGGCCTGCCCGCTCCGGCGCTCGGCGGTCTGGTCTGGGCGGATGTCGCCGCGCTCGCCCTTCCCGCCCTCGGCGTCGCCCTGATCGCCTTCGCCGATACGGCCGTGCTGTCGCGCACGTTTGCCGCGCGCCGAGGCGAGAGTGTCGACGGGAGTCAGGAGATGGCGGCGATCGGCGCCTCGAACATCGCGGGTGGTCTGCTCGGCGGCTTCCCCATTTCGGCGTCGTCCTCGCGCACCCCCGTTGCCGAGGGCGCGGGCGCACAAACCCAGCTCACGGGCGTGGTCGGCGCCGCACTCATCGTGGTGTTCATGTTGTTGGCGCCCGGACTCACCGACTACCTGCCCTCGGCGACCATCGCTGCCGTCGTGATCGTCGCCGCCGCCGGTCTGATCGACGTGAAGGGGTTCCTCGCCCTCGTGCGGATGAACAAAGTGGATGCCGGGCTGTCCATCGCGTCGTTCCTCGGTGTTGTGGTCGTGGGCGTGATCGAGGGCATCGGCGTGGCGATCGTGCTGTCGCTCGGCGCATTCGTGAGCCACGCCTGGCGACCCTACCGGGCTGAGCTCGGGCTCATCCGTGGGCTGCGCGGGTACCACGACCTGTCCCGTCATCCGGAGGGCGAGCGGATGCCCGGCATCGTCATCGTGCGCTTCGACGCGCCGCTGTTCTTCGCCAACGGCGGCATTTTCGACGACTTCGTGCGTCGCGTCGTCACCGAGGCCGGGAGTGATGTGCGCACGGTCATCCTGGCGGCCGAGCCGATCACAGACATCGACACGACCGCCGTGGAAGAACTTCTGGAACTCGACGATTTCCTCGCCTCACGCGGGATCACGCTGATCTTCGCCGAGATGAAGGGTCCGGTGAAGGACCACCTGCGCGACTACGGTCTCAGTCGACGGTTCCCACCGGAGCGGTTCGCGGGCACCGTGGGCGAGGCGGTCGACGAGGTCACCGGCACATTGCGCGGCGACCTCGAGGGCACCGAATGGGGCGACGAGCACTGAGGCTGCGCTGAGATTCTGCGCGAATCAGACGCCGGCAAGCCAGAGGTCAGGGCCGAAGATCTCGTAGTGGATGCGGTCGGCCGGCACACCGGACTCCAGTGCCTGTGAGCGCAGGCTGCGCATGAAGGGGAGCGGACCGCACAGGTAAACCGAGGCATCCGTCGGGATCGTCACGTTCTCCAGGGACATGAAGCCCTCGTGGTGGCCCTCGCTCGGGATCTCGAGCCAGAGTTCCAGCTCGGCTGCTTCTAGCAGTGCGATGTCTTCGCTCATCTGGTCGCGCAGCGCCCAGCGTTCGAGGTTGCTCTCGGCGTGCAGCACGAGCACTTCGCGCTTCGAGCCGGTGTCCACCAGGGAGCGCAGGATCGATGCGCTAGGCGTGCAGCCGATTCCGGCCGAGGCCAGGATCAGCGGGCCGGTGCCCTGATCGAGGGTGATGTCGCCGCACGGCACGGAGAGGATGAGCGTGTCGCCGACCTGCACATCACGGTGTAGCACGGGGGAGACCTCGCCGTCCGCGTCGAGCTTGGTGGTGAAGACGCGGGTCGTGGACGTACCGGCCGACAGCGAGTACTGGCGCACCTGCCGGATGCCGTCGGGCATGGTGGCCGTGACGCTGACGTACTGGCCCGGCAGGGCAGGCGTCACAGGCGTGTCGTCGGCCGGCTCCAGGGTGAATGTGACGGCATCGGTGCCGGCCGCTTCCTTCTTCACCACGATCCAGGGGGCGAGCGGCTTGTCGCTAGCGAGACCGGCGTAAAGGCCCTTCTCCATCTTGATCAGGGCGTGGGCCATCAGCCAGTAGACCTCGGTCCAGGCGCCGGCGATCTCGGCCGTGATGACGTCGCTGAGTTCTTCGGCGATGGCCTCGAAGAGGTACTTGTAGACGATGTCGTACTGCTCGGGCTCAATGGCGAGGGAGATGTGCTTGTGGGCGATGCGGGAGAGCATGGCCTCCGGCGTGGTGTCGGGGTTCTGCACCAGGTAGGTCGCGAAGACGGCGATACTTCCGGCCAGGGCCTGCTGCTGCGAGCCGTTTTGCTGGTTGGAGCGGCTGAAGAGGCCGTCGAAGAGATCGGGGTGAGCGGTCAGCATCCGGCCGTAGAAGTTCTTCGCGATCTCGGGCATGCGCTCGCCCACCAGGGGCAGAGTCGCTTTGATGAGGGGCAGTGACTGGGTGGATAGCATGCAAACTCCAAGCAATTGAGGGACGTACCCAAAAGTATCATTTCAAATGCTTAATAACTGGGTGTATCCCATTACCCCTGATCGGCGCGGCGCGGTGGCGGGGGTGCCAGCGTGAGGACAACGGGAGCAGGGAAGCCGA
This sequence comes from Cryobacterium sp. TMT2-18-2, assembly GCF_004402245.1. Lineage (NCBI taxonomy): Bacteria > Bacillati > Actinomycetota > Actinomycetes > Micrococcales > Microbacteriaceae > Cryobacterium > Cryobacterium sp. TMT2-18-2. Next base: position 2,847 of record NZ_SOFU01000004.1, on the reverse strand, counting down.
TATGGGGGAGCGCCGCGATCACAAGGTCGTCGAGTTCGGCGTAGAACGCCTCCCGTGCTCGTCGGAGCCCACCGCGGAGTCCACAGCCGCCACTGAGCGGACAGTCACCGTGGGGCGTCTCGCAGTCGGCGACATCGTCGCGGGCGTCGAGTTGACGCAGCAGCCAGCCCACAGTGGCCGTGCGCCCGACCGGGCTGATCCGCACTCCGCCGGTACGGCCGCGCAGTGACTCCACGAGTCCCAGCTCGCGGAGTCGCATGACGGCCTTGCTGACATGGCTGTACGGGGTGGCCACCGCCTCGGCGATGACCCGCGAGGTCTGAAGCTCGCCGTCGGGGAGCGTCGCCAGGAACATGAGCGCTCGCAGGGAGACATCCGAGAAGGCATTGATCCTCATGGGTCAACAGTATGGCCGCGGGTCAGCGCGATGCGCCGGCCAGAGTGCCGGTCACGGCGCCGGCCGGGTCGGTGATCAGGCACGACACAGCGCGGCTGCCCGGATCGTTCGGGCTGGCCAGGACGTCGGCGACGGCCCAGCTCTGCGCCGTGGGGGTGAGGTAGGCGAAATCCAGACTCGATGCCCGGTACTCGAGCAGCACGAAGTCCTCGAACAGGGAACCGCAGCCGGTTTCCGCCCCTGCGGTCACGGCGTTGTCGCCGGGGAAGGCGTCGCCCGGCACCGGGAACCGGGCGAATACCTCGAACTCGTGGCTCTCGTCGCATGAAACCCGCGGAACGGTCGTTGCGTTCACGTCCAGTCCCTCCGAAACCTCACGCAGGCAGTCTCCGACGAGAAGGTCCGCCACAGCGGTGACCTCTCCGAGAGCGGATGCCGGCACGGCAGCCACGCTGCGGACCGGCGTCGGCAGCATGTCGCCGATCACGCTGCAGCCCGTGAGGCTGCCGGTCAGGACGCTGGCCGCCGCAATCAGCAGGGTCAGGGTGCCGGGGTGCGTGCGGGGCGGGATCATCGGTTAGCGGGTCGGCGCGCTCGGGGACGCGGGGGCATCCGTGGTGGTGGTCGCGGTGCCGAGGGCCCGCAGAGCCGGCTCGTGCAGCAGCCCGTTGGTGGCCAGAGCGCTGCCGTGCCAGGGGCCGGGCCGGCCGTCGGCGGAGGAGAACCGGCCGCCGGCCTCCTGCACGATCGGGGCCAGGGCCGCGAGATCGTAAGGCTGCAGGTCGTATTCCGCGACGATGTCGAGCAGACCCTCGGCGAGGAGCATGTACGACCACATGTCGCCGTAGGCGCGGGTGCGCCAGACCTGGCGGGACAGTGTGATCAGCTCGTCGAGGTGCCCGGTCTGGTCCCACTGCTGGATGCTGTTGTAGCTGAGCGAGGCGTCGGCGAGCTCGGCCACGCCGGACACGGCCAGGCGCACGGGGTCGGCGCCGGGCGTGCGCTCGTCGGTCATCCAGGCGCCGCCGCCGGTGCGCGCCCACCAACGCTTGCCGAGGGCTGGGGAGCTCGCCATCCCCACCACCGGATCGCCATCGACGGCGAGAGCGATCAGGGTGCCCCAGATCGGGATGCCGCGCAGGAAACCGGCCGTGCCGTCGATCGGATCGATGATCCATTGCCGCACGCTGGTGCCCTCGGTGCCGAATTCCTCACCGAGGATGCCGTCGGCCGGGCGCCGCTCGGCCAGGGCGGTCCGGATCGCGCGCTCCACGGCCTGGTCGGCATCCGTCACCGGGGTGCGGTCGGGTTTGGTCGTCACGACGAGGTCCATCGCGGTGAACCGGTCGCGCGAGATCGCGTCGGCCAGATCTGCGAGTTCGGTCGCGAGCTGGAGGTCGTCGTCGAGGGAGTACTTCTGGGGCTGGGTCACAGACCAAGACTAGTAATTTTGGCGCGACTCTCCCGTTTCTACCTCGATTGGCGCCGAAGGCAATCGTGCTGTTAGTATCTAGAGTCGGTTCGGGTCACCCTGGGTCGGAGAGTAGAGAAACACGCACCTCTAGCTCAATTGGCAGAGCAACTGACTCTTAATCAGTGGGTTCCCGGTTCAAGTCCGGGGGGGTGCACCACCAGGCCCCTTTCATCAGGTTTTTACCGAATGGAAGGGGCTTTTTTGTGCCCTCCCCAGGTGCTCGAGCCCGTCGAGACCCGGTCAGGTGATCCCTGAAGGCTCCCGTCTGACCTCCCCTCTCCCGGCGCACGGCGCGGAAGCAGGCGCACGTTAGAACGTCCGCCACGGTCCATAACCTGCGCCGCGACCCCAGACCATGGCGGCATGCCAGCGCGACCTCCGCGCTAAGGTACTAGAACAAAGATCTGAAAAGATTACAGCACTAAGTGAATAAGTCTCAACTATATGTACCCAACGAGGANCATGAGGAACCTCGCGGAAGACCTCTGGCAGGCGGCCGATGCCGTGGCCCTGCTGGGCTCCTCGAGCGCCGACTATGAGGCCCTGCCCGACGCCGCCGTGCTGGCCGGTCAGAAGAAGATCGCAGCGGCCCGCAGGCTGCTTGACACCCGCGCCGCGTTGATGGCCGCAACCATCGCCCGCCGGTCCCGCCCGGAGCTCGGCCACTCGGGGCTGGCCGCGCAGCAGGGGTTCCTGTCTCCGGAGGCCCTCATCCAGAACTGGACCGGCTCCTCGAAGGGCGATGCGTACAAGCTCGTCGCGGTCGGCACGATGATGGCCGACACCGAGGCGGCCGACAAGCTGGTCGACGAGGCGCTCTCGACGCTCTCGACGCCCGACGCCGATCGCCCGGGCCGTGACCGCCGGCGCGGCCGAGTCGATCCGGGCCGGACTCGGCCAGATCGACGCCTCGGTCACCGCGGAGAAGCTCGCGGCGGCCCTCGCGGCGCTCCTCACCGAGGCGTCAACGGTGAAT